>SXXL01000061.1 GCA_005789565.1 Bacteroidota bacterium
CCTCGGGCGCCGAGATCGGCGGGGCATTCGGCGGGGAAAAAGAAACGGGAGGCGGACGGGAAAGCGGCAGCGATGCCTGGAAAGTTTACATGCGTCGCCAAACCAACACCATCAATTACAGCCGCCACCTTCCCCTGGCCCAAGGCATCCGATTTGATCTCTAATCCAAATAAATTCTTAAAACCTTCCGCTGCCACAACAACCCGATCATCGCATGCAACGGAATGCCTAATTTTCCATCCTCAAAACAATTTATGTACTACAAACTCCTTTTTCGCCCCTTACTGCTGACGCTGCTCGGACTGGTTTCCCTGTTTCCCTCAAGTGCTCAAACCACTAGCTCCACCGATTCTCTCAAGGGATGGCATTTGGCCGCGGGCAACAGCGGCTTTCAGGGAATCGCACTGGATCAAGCCTATCAGTGGATTCGTAGCAACAATAAAAAGAGCACGCCGGTAATTGTAGCCGTGATCGACTCCGGGATCGACACCTTGCATGAGGACCTGAAGTCCGTTCTCTGGAAAAACACCCGCGAGATCCCCGGCAACGGAAAAGACGATGATAAAAATGGCTATGTTGATGATGTGCATGGCTGGAATTTTCTGGGTAATGCAAAAGGAGAGAATGTTGAAAAGGATTCCTACGAAGCAGCCCGGGTATATCATGGCTTACGGGCCAAATGGGAAGGGAAATCCGTGGAGGTAGAAAAACTCACCCCGGAGGAGAAATTCGAGTATGCCATGTGGAATCGCGCGAAAGGTGAAATGTCCCAAACAGACAATGGCATGCAGGTTCTGATGATGAAAAAAGCCTTTTTGAATTTTGTGATAAGCGACAGCCTGCTGCGGATCGCCCTGGGAAAAGAAAAATACACCGGCACTGAATTGGGTGCTTTCAATCCGGAAACGGCTGAGTTAAAGAAGGCCAAGAGTATGATCTATGGATTGTTATCCGCCAACGATATGCTCGAGATGCTCAACGTGGATTTTCTGAAAGATTTCAAAAATTACGTGGACTCGGAGGAGACTAAGCTGAATGCAGCCACCAACCCGCCTACACCCTACCGGAATCAGGTGGTCAACGACCGATATGAAGACCTGGCGGATCGCTCGTATGGCAATTCGAATATCATGGTGGGTTTGGATGCGGCCGTGCACGGCACCCACGTATCCGGCATCATTGGCGCTGTTCGAAATAACGGCGTGGGCATGGATGGGGTGGCGGACAATGTTCAACTGATGACGCTGCGGGCCGTTCCCGACGGTGACGAGCACGACAAGGATATCGCCCTGGCCATTCGGTATGCGGTGGACCATGGAGCCCGCGTGATCAATATGAGTTTTGGCAAAAGTTTTTCCCCGCAAAAAAAATGGGTCGATGCCGCTGTTCGGTATGCCGAATCGAAAGACGTATTGCTGGTGCATGCTGCCGGAAATGACGCCAAGAACCTCGATACAACATATAATTATCCCAGCCCCTTATTGCTGGATGGAGCTCGCCCCAAGAATTGGATCACGGTCGGCGCCAGTGGCGACCCCAAGATCGGTGGACTGACCGCCAATTTCTCCAATTACGGCAAAAACGAAGTGGATGTGTTTGCGCCCGGCGTAAAGATCTGGTCGACCGTACCTGGCACCAACACCTATCAATTTTTACAGGGCACCAGTATGGCTTCACCGGTGGTAGCCGGACTGGCAGCACTGATCATGGAATATTTTCCGACGCTTTCGGCCGCGCAGGTCAAAGAGGTGATCGAAAAATCGGCCCAACAACCCAGCGGCAAAGTCCGCAATCCGGGTAGCGGCGAAGAGGTTCCTCTTGCTGAATTGTCGCGCACCGGCGGGATCATCAATGCCTACGAGGCCATCCAGCTGGCCGCCACGCTGAAAGGAGACCGGGCAACGACACCTGCCAAAAGCAAAAAATCGTTCTGATCAAAAGCCGGTTCGCCGGCTTTTGATATTTTGAGGAGGTTATGATCTACTACAATCCCAAAGATTGGTTCTTTACGTTATTTCGATTGCATAAATCGGATACATTTCGGAAACTGTTCCCGATGATGATCGCGATCGGGCTGTATTCGGGAGGGATCGCTTGGCTGGAACTTGAGTATTGGCAGTTATCCGAGAAGAACAGTGTGCGCAACCTAACCATCCTTCACACCTTGTTGGGGTTTGCGATTTCGATGTTGTTGGTGTTCCGAACCAACACTGCCTACGATCGTTGGTGGGAAGGCCGCAAACTCTGGGGAAGTTTGGTGAACAATACGCGCAACCTGGCCATGAAACTTCATCAGTTGTTGCCTGCCGAACAACCGGATGACCGCGCGGCTTTTCGAAAATTGATCCCCGCGTTTGCCCGAGCCCTTCACTTGCACCTCCGAAAAGAATCTACCCAGAAAGAGCTGTTTGAATCCTCTGAACTGAACGCCTATCTGGAGAACCTGGATCCGCACCAGCATATTCCCAACCAGATCGCTTCTCTGATCTATCAACGGATCGGCCTGTTGCAACACCGGGGCACTATATCGGCCGAACAATTGCTCTACCTGAATAGCGAGTTGCAAAGCCTCTCGGACGTTTGTGGTGCCTGTGAACGGATCAAGAACACTCCGATCCCGTTTTCCTACAACGTATTCATCAAAAAATTCATTTTCATCTATATCATGACGTTGCCGATCGGCTTTGTGTTTCAATTGGGGTATTGGGTCATTCCCATCGTGATTTTTGTGTTTTACGTACTGGCGAGTTTGGAGCTGATCGCCGAAGAGATCGAAGACCCCTTTGGAGGCGACGCCAACGACATACCCACCGAATTGATCGCTTCCAACATCCTGAAACACACTCAGGAGATCCTCAAACCCTGATATACCCCCTGCCATGAGATACTGGACCACCCTGCTGCTGCTTTTGTGGAATGTATGGTTAATGGGTCAACCCACTCCCCTTACGGTTGAAGGCATCATGCGTGATCCCAAATGGATCGGCACGTCGCCCACGAACCCTTTTTGGAGTCCGGACGGACAAACCCTTTACTTTTCCTGGAATCCGGAGAAAGCGCCCAGCGACTCGTTGTATGCCCTCTCCCTGAATGAGATCCAGCCCCGCAAACTGCGCCCGGAGGAAAAAGAGCGGCTCAATCAAACCGGCCGATACCAATATAATGCCGATCGTTCGGCCGCTGTATATACTTATCGGGGAGATATTTTCTTATGGGATGTAAAACGAAATAAGACAACGCAGATCACATCTACCGCTGAACCGGAGAGCAACCCGCAGTTCGGATTCCAGGGTACGCGCATCGTGTACACCAGCCGACAACAATTGTACGCGTGGGATCGGCAGACCGGCATCCTGGAGCAGTTGATCCAGGTGAAGATGCCGGAAGCAGGCGGACCAACCCGGGGCGCTGGCCGAAATACCAGTGCGGGTAAGCAGGAGACCTGGCTGCAACAAGATCAGCTGGCGGTCATGGAAGTGTTGCGCACGCGAAAAGATAAGCGGGATGCAGCGGATCGATATAAGAACAGCCTGCCGAAGCAAAAAGAAATCCGCACTCTATCGTTAGAGGACCGCACGTTGCAACAACTTCAGGTTTGTCCCACCGGCCGATACATCAGCTACGTTCTGTTCAAGCCCGGAACCGGACGAATCGCGCAAGTTCCCAACTATGTAACCGAAAGTGGATTTACCCAGGAGATCGAGACCCGCACCAAAGTGGGATCGCCACAAGGAGAATATGAACTTTTCTTTTACGACCGGGAATCCGATACCCTGATCAACCTAGCTCCGGCCCTGATCCCTGGTATTTATGATCTGCCAGATTACAAAAGAGAGAAAACGGGAAAACAAAGCGATTCCACCAAGCCCCGGAGCGTCAGTTTTACGGGCGTGAATTGGTCTCCTAGCGGAAAATACGCCTTGTTGGAGGTTCGGTCACAGGATAACAAAGATCGATGGTTGCTTTGCTGGGAAGCGGCAACGCGCAAAATGTGGTTGGCCGACCGGCAACGCGATGAAGCCTGGATCGGTGGTCCGGGTATTCCCGGCTGGGGCGGGAATACCGTCGGCTGGATCGATGAGGACAATTTTTGGTACCGCTCGGAGCGATCCGGATACGCGCATCTGTATCGGTATCAGGTATCCGAACAACAATCTTTCGCGATCACGAGTGGCCGCTTCGAAGTACAACAAGCCCAGTTATCGAACGATAAGAAATTCTTTTACATCACCAGCAACGAGGTGCATCCGGGCGAGCAGCATTTTTACCGGGTACGGATTTCGGATGGTCAACGCACCCGCCTCACCAAAGCCGAGGGGGCGCATCAAGTCACGCTCTCACCCGATGAACAACGGTTGGCGATCCTCTATTCCTCGTCCAACCAACCCTGGGAACTATACCTGCAAAAAAATGATCCGGGGGCGTTGGCGCAAGCGATCACGGATCAAGGGCGATCGGAAGCATTCAATCAATATCCCTGGCGGGTGCCGGAGTTGATCACCATTCCGGCGCGGGACGGTGCCCAAGTGTATGCACGCTTATACAAACCCGATCGTCCGCATCCCGGGAAACCGGCTGTGATCTTTGTACACGGGGCCGGGTATTTGCAAAACGCGCACAAATGGTGGAGCAGTTATTTCCGGGAATATATGTTCCACAATCTGTTGGCCGATCAGGGTTATCATGTGTTGGATATCGATTATCGGGGCAGTGCGGGATATGGCCGTGACTGGCGAACGGGGATTTACCGGCACATGGGCGGAAAGGACTTGACCGATCATGTGGATGCAGCAAAATACCTGGTCGATCGGTTCGGCATAGACTCGAGCCGGATCGGCATCTATGGTGGTTCGTACGGCGGATTCATTACCCTGATGGCGCTGTTCACGACACCGGACGTGTTCCGGGCGGGGGCGGCCCTTCGTCCCGTTACCGATTGGGCCAATTACAATCATGGCTACACTTCCAACATTTTAAATGAACCCACGCAGGACAGTCTGGCCTACCGCAGAAGTTCCCCGATCTATTTTGTGCAGGGATTGAAGAACCATTTGCTGATCTGCCACGGCCTGTTGGATGTAAACGTGCACTATCAGGATGCCGTAAAACTGACACAGCGGTTGATCGAATTGGGAAAGGAAAACTGGGAACTGGCCTCCTACCCGTTGGAGGATCACGGCTTTGTAGAGCCTAGCAGTTGGACCGACGAGTACAAACGGATCCTGGCCCTTTTTGAGCGCACCCTGAAAGTATCCCGGCCTTGAGCGGAGTAACAAACTCAACTATATTTGCGTAACATCCAACCTAGCCCATGGCGCTGAAATTTGAAGACTTTGATGCCCGGTTGACCGGAGACGACCAAGCCGATTCGGCTGCCAAGAGCAGCTGGTTTCGTCGTATAAAAAAAGGGATCGTTACTTCCACCGCAGAAAAGAAAGAAACGCCGGAAGGTCTTTGGAGCAAATGCCCGGAGTGTAGCCATATCATGACGGTCTCCGACTTGCAAGAGCAGCTCTGGGTTTGTCCGAAATGCAGCCATCACCACCGCATCAGCAGCCAGGACTATTTTGATATCTTATTCGACGACGGAAAGTTCACCGAGCTGGCCGATAACATCCGAAGCAAAGATTTTCTGGGCTTCACCGATTTGAAACCGTACGGAAAACGTTTGGAGGACATTTGGAGTAAAACGGACCTGGTGGATTCTATGCGGGTGGCTACCGGCACCTTGGATGGACAGGGGATCGTAGTGGCCTGTATGGACTTTGCTTTCATCGGCGGATCGCTGGGCAGCGTGATGGGTGAAAAGTTTTCCCGGGCGGTTGACTACTGCCTGGAACACCGACTCCCCTATCTCGTGATCAGTAAGAGTGGCGGTGCCCGCATGATGGAAAGTGCTTTTTCGCTGATGCAATTGGCCAAAACCAGCGGAAAATTATCCCAGCTCAGTAACGCCAAGCTCCCGTATATATCCTTGCTGACCGACCCTACTTTCGGTGGGATCTCCGCTTCTTTCGGAATGTTGGGGGATCTGAATATTGCGGAACCCGGGGCCTTGATCGGATTTGCCGGTCCCCGTGTGATCAAAGAAACCATCAAACGAGACCTGCCCCCCGGATTTCAACGAAGTGAATTCATTCTCGAACATGGGTTTCTGGATTTCATCGTTGCTCGAAAAGAATTGAAATCCAAACTGGCCGTCACACTCCGTCATTTTCGCTCCTGATCTGCTAGTCAGATTCGGGTTACCTTTACCGCATGCCTTTGCCCGAATTTCATAATCGTCAAGCTTTCTATCAATACTTTATTGACGACCGATATGTCGCTGGCATGATATTGGAAGGGACCGAGGTCAAATCCGTCCGTGAAGGGCGGATCAGTTTCAACGACAGTTATTGTTTGGAACAAGATGGTGCCATCTGGGTGAAATCACTGCACATCCCCCCATACTCACATGGTACGGTCAACAACCACGATCCGTTGCGGGACCGAAAACTGCTCTTGCAGAAACGGGAGATCCAGCGGCTTCGGGACCGCATGAAGGAGAAAGGCTATACACTGGTTCCGTTGCGTCTTTTTTTCAATGAAAGAAATATCCTTAAATTAGAAATTGGATTGGCCCGCGGAAAAAAACTCTATGACAAGCGTGAAACCATCAAGCGCCGGGAAGAAGACCGGGCCCTGCGAAACGATGGACATCGATAAACGGACCAACTGAATTCTTTCAAAACTCTACCCTACCCCGAGCGCGTGATTACCCGAACCTTACTTTTTCTAGCCATCCTATGGTCTTTGAGCGGACGCTCACAATCCGTAACAGGATGCTGGTACGGAACCGCCTTTATCCCCAACCAACAGGAAAGTCAGCACAACTACCTGATCGAATTGATCCTGACCGAAAAAGGTCCAAAAGTTGAAGGGATCATGAATTACTATTTTCGAAACGTTTATCGCTCCGTTCCGATCACCGGCAGTATGAAGCAGCAACAGCTCATATTGGCCAAAATACCTTTCCTCTACTACGGTTCTGCCATTATAAATGAAGTGTATTGTTTTATGGACGGTTCCTTTACCCTCGTGATGGCGCGGGTGGGCTCAACAATCAGCGGAAAATTCGCACCGGATTTCGAACACAAATACACCTGCCCACCGCTTCAAATACGACTTAATTTGGATAAGGAGCAAAAGATCAATGACTCCCTCCGGCGCGTCATTAAAATGGCGACGGACCAAATGATGTCTTGGTCTGTGCCGCCTCCCCAAAACAATTCAACCGGCATCGCTGGTCGATCAACCAGTGCCCCGAAAAATTCACCGTCTGAGAAAAATGATCCCGGCAAGGTCGCCACCCAGAAAGCTCCTGACCAACCCCTTACCACAAGAACTACAAATGAAAATCCAACCGCCCGCTCCGCAGCGGACGTGAATTCAGCAGTAGCTGGAGCCGGAAGAAAAGAAACTTCTTCAACAACCGTTCCTATACCAGGAATGGTCAAAACCGCACTGAACACACCAACCCCCGACCCATTGCACGCGGTGCAAGAAACCTCGCCACCGACCAGTAGCACGCCTCCAGAAAAACAATCAAAGGTAGCCACCGCTGTTTCGCCTGATAGCGACAAACCGAAGAAGGTCGTCCAGGAGGTAACCGATCGGACCCTTTTCGCTCACACTGAATCAGTGGAACAATCCGGCAAAAAAATCCAAAAGAGAAGATCGGAAAGAAAGAAAGAAAATAAAAATGAGACCTCTACCTCTGACCAGGCAAAAAGATCAACCCGTTCTTACGAGCGAAAAAATATGAAACTACCCGCTCGCGTTTCCCAAACCCGGGAAACCGCGGGAGTAAAAATGCCTCCCACACCAGAACTCCCCCAACCTGGCATCCTCGAGATCGTTCAGGAAATTGAGCTGGATATTGACGAGGTCATGATCCGTCTGTATGATAATGGAGAGGTCGATGGCGACTCTGTTTCCATTTACATGAACAACAAACCCATCAAGATCCATCAGCGACTGACCAATCTACCCATCGAATTCACGATACCGCTGGATTCGCTCCTGGAGTTTGTAGAGATCATCATGGTGGCCGAAAACTTGGGCGCCATCCCTCCAAACACGGCCCTGATGGTTGTGGAAGCAGGTTCCCGTCGCTATGAGATCCGCCTCACCAGTACCTTGGAGAAGAGTGCTACTGTCCGGTTTAAGCGCAAGCGGAAAGGATTAAAATTTCGTCAATCAGACATCAAATAAGGTGGACTGCGATTGACCGGTAGTGACCCACTCCATCTCCGTGGATTTTGTATAATCGGCCATTTTCACGCCAACCGTCTTCCAGCCCGTCACCTCCGCCATCTTGGCGATCTTCAATTTTGCTTTTCGTAGTTGTGCGCCGCGTCCCTGTTGTACGGAGAGCACCGGTTCAGCAACCGTGGAAACCGTCTGTAAAAAATTACCCTCGCCTTCCTTGATACAGCAGAATTTGGTGCGCAACGTCGTGGTCTCGATCTGAAAACGCTTGAGCATGAACTGCTTTTTATCCTGGTCGACATAGACGACCGATACGATCGCCTCCGGGTCGAACTTGCCGATCCACAACACTTGTTCCGGATCGAATTTCTGGGTCATTTCCTGATCCGTCACTTCGTAATTACCATCGCGGGTAAAGACCAGCAACCGATCTTCTGCCTCGAAACTGCCCAGGGGCAATCCTTTGCCCTCGGCATTCAGCCGACCAAATTTATCATCGAACCACAGGGCCCGACTGCTGAGGGTCGCTTTACCTGCCTCTTTGAACTTGACAGACCGGATCGGATACTTGGTCACTTGATTGCCCATGCTGCTTCGACCCTTGATGCCCATCTCCTCAAAATAAAAATCGAACTCCTTGATGCGCGCAGAACTACCCGGCGTGAGCACTATCTTGACCACTTCGGCCTCACCGTTCGGATTGACACTGAGGTAATGTACCCGGCTTTTCTCATCGCCCCGGGTCAGGTCATATTCCTTATCGCGCGTGACACCTGTG
The DNA here is from genome assembly GCA_005789565.1 of Bacteroidota bacterium. Classification (GTDB taxonomy): domain Bacteria; phylum Bacteroidota; class Bacteroidia; order Chitinophagales; family Chitinophagaceae; genus JJ008. Next base: position 9,029 of record SXXL01000061.1, read on the forward strand.
ATATTGAAGCGTTTGGCATAGCTCACGCCTCCCTTACCATCGGCATAGATCATATTATAGGTGGTGCGTTCGTCGTTCTTTTGGAACACGGCTACGTGCAAGATATCCTTGCCGATAAATGATTTCTCGGCCACTTTGACAACTTTCACGATTCCCCGACGCGTAAAGACGATGATATCGTCCAGGTCCGAACACTCGAACAAGAATTCATCCTTCTTGAGGCCGGTTCCGATGAACCCTTCCTCTCGATTCACATAGACCTTGGTGTTGGCGATGGCGACCAGCTTGGCTTCGATGACTTCAAAGGCCTTGAGCTCTGTTTTACGTTCCCGTCCCTTGCCATATTTTTTTAATAGTCCCTCGAAATAGGCAACTGCATAGTCGACCAGGTTGGCCAGGTCGTGCTTGACTTGCTTGATCTGCGTCTCCAGGTCCTTGATCTGAGCGATCAGGTCCTCGATATCGAGCTTATAGATTCGACGTACCGGCTTCTCGGTCAGTTTCAGGATATCTTCCCGGGTGATGCCGCGATTCAGTTTCTTGAGGAAGGGTTGGAAAGCCTTTTCGATGGCCAGCAGCACTTTTTCCCAGGTCTCATGCTTCTTTTCCAGCTCTTGGTAGATCTTCTCCTCAAAAAATATCTTTTCGAGGGACGTGTAATGCCATTTCTCCTGCAGTTCGGATAATTTGAGGTGCAGTTCCTGTTCGAGGAGGTCCTTGGTCTTATCGACCGACAAGCGTAGCAATTCCTGCACGCCCAGAAATTGGGGGCGTTGCTCCACGATCACACAGGCGTTGGGGGAAATCGAGATCTCGCAATCCGTGAACTTATACAGCGCGTCAATGGTGATGTCGGGTGATATTCCGGCCGCCAGATCGATCTGTATCTCTACCTCGGCCGCGGTGTTGTCGGTTACTTTTTTGATCTTGATCTTCCCTTGATCGTTGGCCTTGACGATCGACTCCATCAGCTGGGTAGTGGTTACCCCGTAGGGAACACTCGTGATGAGCAAGGTCTTTTTATCCAGTTCTTTGATGTGAGCCCTTACTTTTACGCGGCCACCACGTTTTCCCTGATTATAGTCGGCCACATCGATCATGCCACCGGTCTGGAAATCGGGATAGAGCTCAAAGCGTTTGCCCCGCAGGTGCTTGATGGCAGCTTCGATCAATTCATGAAAATTATGCGGCAGGATCTTGGTAGACAATCCCACAGCGATCCCATCAGCCCCTTGTGCCAGGAGCAGGGGGAATTTCATGGGTAAGGTCACGGGCTCTGACTTTCGTCCGTCGTAACTCAATTGCCATTGCGTGGTCTTGGGATTGAAGGCTACTTCCAAGGCGAATTTGCTGAGGCGGGCTTCGATGTAACGGGCCGCAGCGGCATCGTCGCCGGTACGAACATCCCCCCAGTTTCCCTGCGTTTCGATGAGCAGGTCTTTTTGTCCCAGGTTGACCAAGGCATCTCCGATGCTGGCATCACCGTGGGGGTGATATTGCATGGCTTGTCCGATAACGTTGGCCACCTTATTGAAACGGCCATCGTCCATTTCCTTCATGGCATGCAGGATCCGACGCTGCACGGGCTTCAGTCCGTCTTCCACCGCGGGCACGGCCCGTTCCAGGATCACATAGGATGCATACTCCAGAAACCAGGAGCGGTACTGTCCGTGTAAGCCATGCTCCTGCTCCTGTACGCCGGTTGATTTATTTTTTGATGCAGCCATATACTTTATTCGTTGGGCAACGCCGTTGTTTGTTCGTTTTCGATACCGGCATCGAACCCGGATGCTCCGGGCAATTTAAGATCCAGGTCTTTCCAAGCACGCTCCGCTTCCCCGCTGCTTTGCAAGCGACCGGCACGCAGCAGTTCTCGGAAGCGATACATCAGGAACGCATCGCCGGTTCGTATTTTCATTTTCTGAAGCACCAGTTGCAGAACCCTGGGGGCTTTCTGATACTCCCGGGTAACGTGGCGAAGGATCTCCGCATCGAAAAATTCAAGTGGCTGCCCGGTTATTTTTTTACCTCCCTCCAGTGTTCGCACCATCGCATTCTCCGCTTTGAGGCGGTTAAACTCATCCGGGTCGATCTCAAACTCACTCAAGGTAACGGGGCGGGCGAGTTTTTTGGCTTTTCGAAATTCTTTGGCGGGGATCTCCGACAACCAAGCCGGATAAAAGAGTTGACCTTTCTCATTGATGAAGGGCAGGTTGTTCATATAAAGTACGTGGACCCTGCCGGCATAAGGTTTCAGTTGGGGGATCAGCCAATAATAGCCCATCACATCGTGTTGGTTCTGTCCCATCCAGATCCAGACCTGGTCCTCGGGGTTTTCGTCGAGCGAGTGACAGAGTGCGCTGACCGTGGCCAGGTCATCGACTGTGTTGAGGGCTTCGTCGCCGTAGGGGGTGTTGGACAATACCATCTGCCACCAATCGCGCCGAGCTGCCTGTCCCGCTTCCGTTTCTCCCTGGGCGATGGGTCCCACAGCATAATCATCCCGGATCAACACCACCTCGCCCTGTATTTCCGGGTCAAGGGCAACGATCTCTTCAAATAGCCCCTGGTCGGCTTCATTGAATACAACATGTTTCATGCAACGGTTGGATTTGGCTTGATCAAATAATAAACACAAGTGGTCAGATAATTGCGTAGGTACGGAATCCCTTTCAACCAAGAAAATTGTTTCCGGGCCTTCCAGCCGAATTTCCAGGCATAGATGGGATTCAGTAAATAATGTTGGGCAGCGGCGATCTGATAGCCTTCGGAGCGACAAATTCGCTCGAAGCGTTCGATTGACAGTCGGGTATCCCGAATTTCCATCAGGTCTGCCACGGGCTCCTTTTTCCAGGTCAACAGGGTACGGTAGAGGAATCGGGGTAAAAGATGGATATACGGTAAGCGGGAGAGCCGCGAACGACAGATCTGCTGATGACCGCCAAAAGGCATTTGCCATGGCGGAAACCCGAAAAAGATCATACCGCCGGGTTTCAAAAATTTTTTCATCCATCCGATCAGTTTGGGCTGATCGTGAATATGTTCGATCACGTCTTTGAGCAAGATCAGGTCAAATGGTCCGTCGAGTTCCTTTTCGATGTCTACCTGGTAAATATCCTTCGCTACGATCCGGATCGATCCGTCGCGGATCAGATCGGCCAGTAAGCGATGGGCATCGTGCACGCGGGTGGTATCCAGCTCCACCCCTACTCCTTTACATCCTCGCTCCTGAAAAGCCTTCAGTACACCGCCCTCGCCACAGCCGATCTCCAGCACGCGCGCCCCGGGAGCAAGTGGCAGGGAGCGCTCCACAAAGGGGACCACATGCTGGCGGGCATTCAGCCATTGGATCTCAAAGTATCGGTCTCTATCGCGATGAAATTCGAACAAGGGATTTGTTTAAGGTTATTCCGACTCCACGGCATCCAATTCGATGCGTAGGTTGGAGATGATAAATTCCTGACGCTCCGGGGTATTCTTGCCCATGTAATATTCCAACAGATGTTGGATGTGATCGCCGTGCTCGAGACGCATCAGTTGCTTGCGCATGTCGGAGCCGATGAATTGGGCGAATTCATCGGGACTGATCTCTCCCAGTCCTTTGAACCGGGTCACTTCCGGTTTGCCGCCCAGTTTTTTCATGGCCCCCAATTTTTCGGACTCGCTGTAACAATAGATCGTCTCCTGTTTGTTCCGGACGCGGAACAGGGGTGTCTCCAGCACATATACTTTTTCATGTTTCACCAGATCGGGGAAGAACTGCAGGAAAAAGGTCATCAGCAGCAACCGGATGTGCATGCCATCGACATCGGCATCGGTGGCGATCACCACATTGTTGAAACGCAGGCCCTCGAGTCCTTCTTCGATGTTGAGGGCGTGTTGTAACAGGTTGAATTCCTCATTTTCGTATACAACTTTCTTGGTGAGACCAAAGCAGTTCAGGGGCTTTCCGCGCAAACTGAAAACCGCTTGTGTTTCCACGTTTCGAGCTTTCGTGATCGAACCGCTGGCACTGTCGCCCTCGGTGATGAAGATGGTGGTTTCCTGTTGCTTGGAGAGATATTCTTCTTTTCCGCGGCTGGGTGGTTCTTCGTTGAGGTGAAAGCGACAGTCGCGAAGTTTTCGGTTGTGCAGGTTGGCCTTTTTGGCCCGTTCGTTGGCGAGTTTCTTGATGCCGGCCAGTTCTTTTCGTTCCCGCTCGCTTTGCTCGATACGTTTTTTCAGTGCATCCGCAACCGTCGGGTTCTTGTGCAGGTAATTATCCAGTTCCTTGGAGAGAAAGTCACCTACGAACTGGCGCATGGTGGGACCCTCCACGTCGACGTTGAGGGAACCCAATTTGGTTTTGGTCTGTGATTCGAACACCGGCTCTACGACACGCACGGAGATCGCGGCCACGATACCCGTGCGGATATCGGAGGCATCATAATCTTTTTTGTAGAAATCCCGTATGGTCTTGACGAAGGCTTCCCGAAAAGCCTGTTGGTGTGTTCCGCCCTGTGTGGTATGCTGGCCATTGACAAAGCTGTAAATATCCTCCCCGTAGTCGTTGTTGTGGGTAAGGGCTACTTCTATGTCCTCGCCTTTGAGATGAATGATGGGATAGCGGATCTCGTCGGCATTGGATTTTCTTTCCAGCAGATCCAGCAACCCATTTTTGGATTGGAAGGATTTTCCGTTGAATTGGATCTTGAGTCCGGCATTCAGAAAGCAATAATTCCAAATCTGATTTTCGAGGTATTCGGGGATGTACTTGTAGTTGCGGAAAATGGTTTCATCCGGGATGAAGCTGACCTCGGTACCATTGGCTTCGGCCGTTTTACTTTCCTTGTGTTCCTGTGTCAGTTCGCCGCGTTTGAATTCGGCTTTTTTCTGCTTGCCTTCGCGAACGGCGGTCACGACAAAATAGGAACTGAGGGCGTTGACGGCTTTGGTGCCCACGCCGTTCAGTCCCACCGACTTCTGAAACGCCTTGCTGTCGTATTTCGCACCGGTATTGATCTTACTGACCACATCCACCACTTTACCGAGGGGGATGCCTCGACCATAGTCGCGGACCGTAACGGTTTTTCCTTCGATGGTGATCTCAACCGTTTTGCCATAGCCCATGGTGTATTCATCGATGCAATTGTCGACCACCTCCTTGACCAATACATAGATCCCGTCGTCGGGAGAAGATCCATCTCCCAACTTACCTATGTACATCCCCGGACGCAGTCGGATATGTTCTTTCCAGTCGAGTGACTTGATGCTATCCTCCGTGTATTCAAAGAGGTTTTTGGATTGGGCTGAGTTCGCCATAGGTTTGTGATATTCAGCAGTTTAGCCGGTGGGTGCCGACTGGGGGCCGCTAGCGGACAAATATACCGAGGGGAAGGCCCCTATCCTTACGCGGATTTATGCACAACTGGGGAAAAGAGACCGCTTTTTTCTGTCATGCTGGTAAATGACAGAAAACGGAGGTATGGCGTTGCCCCGAAGAGAGATTTGTAGCAGAATCTGGGCGTATGTACAACTATGGATTGATGGAACCCGGTCGGTATTATCTGGTCCGCGAGTACGAGCAAGGCCCGATCCAACTGTTGCAGGTAATGATGCAAACCGATCGGGGGTTGCTTTTCCAGCGTTATGGGATTCCGATCGAGTTGGAGTGGCGTCTGCTCACCGATCCGTTGCAGGAGATCATTGAATGCCTGTCGGACGAGCAGGTACAACAATGGCAATACTGTTTTCGCAGTTACGAAGATGCGTATTTGAGATCCGGGGATGCCGACGACGAGGAGGATTAAAGAATCCGGAATCGTCGCAGTTCTTGCTTATCCTGTACCACACCGGCCGCGTTGAGGGCTTCGTAGAGGATGAGTCCGATGCCCCGGGCGTAATACGCTTTCCCAAAAAAGTCGATTGTTCCGGTGATGTCTTGCCAAACGCCTGGGGTAACTTCCAGTTCCAGTCGCTCTTCCACCACGATCACATTGCTATAAGTGGTGCTGCCCACAGAAGCGGTGACAGTCACCGGAACATCCTTTTGCAGGATCTTATAGCTGAATCGGATATTGAGATTAGTTCCTTGAACCGTTCCGGCAAAACCGCTGGATTTCCAGACTGTATTGGCGGCTACGTTGTCTTTGACCATGATGTATTGTCCCCATACCGGTGCTTCATAACCAAGATATCCGCCCGCATCGAACCACTCAAAATAATCCCCTCCGCTGCGGCGGTAGTAACCGGAAGAATCCAATCCCGTACCGTCGTTGGCCTGGAAGATTTGATAGGTGCTTCCCAGGGCGGTGATGGTATTGGGGTTGACCACGCGATAAAGCGAGTCATTGGCTGCATCGTTGATCTCATAACTCCAGTTGCTGCCAACGCTGCGCGGAAAATAATCGTTGGGCAGTACTGGAACGGTAAAGGTGCACGTGCTGGTTCCGAAGGTGACGGTAAAGGTTTGGTTTCCGGCGGTCGTTGGGGTACCGGATGCGTTCAGGTTTACGACTTGATTGTTTCCTACGCTGAGGTTTCCGCTGGAGCTGAAACTGAGTCCGTTCACTGTATTGGTAGTAATGTTATAGGTACCGGCCGTAGTGATGTTGACTGTCACGCCCACGGTGTTAGGAGTGCCGGTGGCGGTAGATTCCACATAGAATCCATTGACCGTGATGGGTGCACAAGCATTGGGAGCCCCTGCCAAGGTGCCGACTGCCGCGCCGCCACCCGCTGGCGCGACCGTAACGGTAAAGCTACAAGAGGCGTTGGGTGCTGCAAAGGTGATGGTGTTGGCACCTGAGGTGGTTGGTGTACCCGTGCCGGTCAGCACGACGGATTGATTGCCGGTGGTGGTAAAGGTTCCGGTGCGGGTAAAGGTCATTCCGCCGCCGCTGGCCGTAATCGTATATGCGCCGACGGTAGTGACATTGACAGAAATGTTGACGGTATTGCTGGCGGCCAATGCGGCATTTTGAGTATAGGTACCATTCACAACTGCCGAGGCACAATTGCTGGGCGTTCCGCCAGCCACCAGTGCATAGGCGGCATTTCCGCCGCCGCCGCCACCACCGCTTCCTTGAACGGTTACCTGGATATCACAACAAGTACTATCGAAGCTGACGATGAAATTGTTTACGCCGGCGGAGAAAGGGGTTCCGCTTCCACGCAGGGTGACGGTATTGCTACCCAGGCTGGTAAACGTGCCCGTGCCACTGAAGTAATATCCGTTGATGGTATCGGTCAGGATCACGTAGGGTCCTGTCTTGGTTACGTTCACCTCGCAGGTGATGGTGTTAACGGAAGATACCAGTGCCGTACCGGCGGTGTAGATTCCGTTTACGGTCTTGGGGGTGCAGTCGCCGTTGAGGTCGCTGCGCAGCGAACCTTCAGCCGGGGAATTATCCCCCTCAAAGCTGGTCTCCTTTTGACAGGAAAGAAGAATGATCAGACTACTGAGGGTCAATAGGGACAGGGAACGTAACATATCGGTTCGTTTGAAGATCAAAGGTATAGAAAAGCGGAAACCCGCTGGCCGTTCTTATTTTTACGACATGGTTTCTTGTAAGAACGGAATACGCTTGCTTTTCGTATGTCCCCTGCTCTTTTGCAGCGTTTGGGCACAGCGGCTGGTGGAATTGAATAGTGGAACAACGGCGCATCTACGCGGACTCTCCGCTGTCAGCGATCGGGTGGTCTGGGCCAGTGGCACGAACGGACAGGTAGGTATCTCCACAGATGGAGGTAGCAGCTGGAGTTGGAGACAGATACCGGGTTTTGAAAAAGTTGATTTTCGGGACATCGAGGCATTTGACGAGCAAACCGCCGTGGTGATGGGTGTGGGTAGTCCGGGTTATGTTTTACGCACGACCGACAAAGGAAAAAATTGGATGGTTGTTTACCGGAACGAGGACAAACGAATTTTTATGGACGCCCTGTTCTTCTGGAACGATCGGGCGGGCATGATTTTGGGCGATCCGATCGACGGACGTTTTTTCATCTTGCGAAGCTTTGACGGAGGCCAGTCCTGGCGCGAGATCCCGGCTGGGAATCGTCCCCCGGCCCAGCCCGGTGAGGCATGTTTTGCCGCCAGCGGATCTAACATCGCTTCGGTGCGGCGGGATGAGGCCATTTTTGTCAGCGGCGGTACCCATGCACGGGTGTTCCTGCGAGACCAGGCCATTCGGTTGCCGTTGGTGCAGGGATTGGAATCGACGGGTGCCAACGCCGTGGCGACGTATCAATCTAACCGCGCCCGCCGAGCACAACAGATCGTGGTCGTGGGAGGTGATTTTTCCAACGACAAGATCGACAGTGCCGTCTGTGCCGTCAGTTTTGATGGCGGAAATTCTTGGAGGCTGCCCAACCGGGGACCTCATGGTTACCGAAGCGGGGTCACTTGGATCGATGCGAAACGTTTGGTTGCTTGCGGCACCAGCGGCGTGGATGTCAGCAAGAATGCGGGGCTGGATTGGAGATCGATCGGCACCACCGGATACCATGTATGCGGGAAGGCTAAAAAAGGACAAACGATCTTTCTCGCCGGAGCTAAAGGTAGGATTGCCCGGTTGGAGTGGCCCGCAGAGGATTAATTAGCCGACTGCAAACTTCTGAAGTCCACACTCACCAACTTACTCACGCCGGGTTCTTGCATCGTAACGCCGTAGATCACGTCGACCGCACTCATGGTCATCTTGTTGTGCGTAACGATGATGAACTGGGAGTTCTCGCTGAATTGGCGGATCATATTGGTGAACTTGCTGACGTTGGCGTCATCGAGCGGGGCATCCACCTCATCCAGAATACAGAAAGGTGCCGGCTTAATAAGATAAATTGCAAAGAGCAAGGCGGTGGCCGTGAGGGTGCGCTCTCCCCCACTGAGCTGTGTCAGGGAGCTGGGGCGTTTGCCTTTCGGTTTGGCGATTACATCGATGCCGGTCTCGGCCAAGTCTTCGGGGTTTTCGAGTACCAGGTCGCACTGATCATCATCCGTGAATAGGGTCTTGAATACTTTTTGGAAATTCTCCCGGACCAAGTGGAAGGTTTCCAGGAATTTTTGATTGGCCGTAGCTTCTACCTCTTCGATGGTTTTCAGCAAGCTATCCTTGGCATCGACCAGATCCGTTTTTTGTTCTACGATAAAATCGAAGCGGGTCTTCATTTCCTGAAAGGCTTCCACGGCCATCGGGTTCACTTCTCCGAGATTTTCGAGACGCTTGCGCATCCGGTCTGCTTTTTCTTGGAGTTCCTCAAGGGCCACCTCGCTGGTACGAGCCTGACCGAGGATGTCGTCGAGTTGGATCTTGAATTCCACATCCAGCCGTTCTTTCATGCCGGCCAGTTGAAGTTTCAGATCATTGAGTTTATCCTTAATGGCGGTCAATAAAAATTCGACCTGCTCGCGCTCTTTGACTTGATGTCGGATGGCACTTTCCTGCTCCTGCACCTCGTTGCGGTGTTTGTAATAGGATTGATCGGCCTCGTTGAGTTCTTTCTCGGCCGCTTCTTTGTCTCGCAACTGCTGGTTCAGGTTTTGCTCCATTTCCTGCAGGCTGTTGCGGATGAGGTCGAGGGATTGGTTGGTATCGGCTAAATGAATTTGGTTGCTTTGGATCTGTTCATTCAGGGAACTCCATTGATTGCTACGGAAATCCAATTCCTGATTGAGCCCGGCGATCTTGCTTTGCTGACGGGTGAGCAGCAGATTGAACGCATTGAAATCGGTCTGTGCTTGGGAGAAGCGTAACTCTTCCTCCAGGAAAGCCTGCTCGGCTGCCTGCAAGGCTGCGAGGTGACCTTGTATCTTTTCCGCAAAACCGGCCAACTGAACCCGCACGCCCGAAACACTGGTTTGGGTTTGGATCAGTTGTTGTTGCAATTCTTCCAGACGAGTGGCACTGGATTGTTGCAAGGCTTGTATGTTCTCTAATTTATTGCGCAGGGCGAAGGACTCGTTGGTCAAATTTTGAATGGCGCGTTCAGCGTCTCGAAGGGCTACTTCCCGAAGATCTTCATTGAAGGCGATGACCTCGTTGTGTTTGGCTTGCATGCGGGCCCGCAGGTCATCCACCACCCGGTCCTGTGCGTCGATCTCTTCTTTCAGTTTTTCCAGGTTCTTGGCACGGCCGATCTTTTTGCCTTCGATGAGTCCCACGCTGCCGCCCGTGAGGGAGTAGCGTCCTCGTACGTATTTACCCGACTTCTCAATAACGACCGGCGCGGTGGCCTGCTCGAGTGCGGTCTCTGTTTCGGCGATGTAGACTTGTCCCAGCAGGTGCTCGGCCAGGTGACGGTATTTGGGATCTACCTCTACCACGTCGAGGGCAGCGACCAGTCCGGGTATCGGATCCGTAGCGTGCGTACCGGGTGAATGTTGGGCGAGTTTATCCAGCAAAAAGAAATTGGCTTTTCCTTTCCGGTTGGCGTCTAGCAATTGTACGGCTCGGAGTCCGGTTGCCAGATCGTCGACCACATAATAACTCAGGAAAGGTTCCAGTACATTTTCCAGTGCGGTGCGAAACTCTTCCCGCACATAGAGCACGTCGGAGAGGATCGGTGCGGCGGGGTTCCAGGCGGGGTTGTTGTGCAGGAATTTGACTGATTCCGGATAGCCCTCCATGGAATCGATCATGCTTTTGAGCAGGTCGTATTCGTTTCGTTTGGCATCGAGCTTGCGGGATTCTTCCGCCAATTGATTTCTCAATCCCTCCAGCATCGCCTGCGATTGCAGGATCTGTTCCTTGGTATTGTCTTGATGTTGTTGGAGCTGTTCCAGGTCAACTTTCTTGATCGACAATTCCTTTTCAGCCTGCTGATGTTGTTGGGTGAGTTGTTGTTCGTCCTGCTGACGCTGAGCCCGTTCCGTCTCGATCTGTTGGATGGCCCGCTGCAGGTTTTGAATGGAGGTATCGGCAACGGCCACTTGTTTCTCCGCTTCAAATTGTTGACGCTGGATATCCTGGTGTGCCGTGCGGGCTTGTTCCCAAGCCGTTCGTTTGTCCGCGAGGGATTGACGAAGCGTTTCGACCGCCTCGCTGCGTCCGCGCAATTGCTCCTCCAATTGGCCGAGTGCTTTTTCCTCCTCTTGGATCTGTTGCTGGGAGAAGGTGATGCTTTCCTGGAGGCCGGCCACTTGTGCCGTTGCCTTTTGCAAGAAATCGCTGAGGCTACCCTGCTTTTCTTGCAGGTGTTCGAGTCGTTGCTGGGCCAGGCTTTTCTCCGACTCCAGTGTGCGTAGCTGCTGGATCCGTTCGTTGAAAGCGAGTTGGCGTTGCTGCAGGGTACGTTCTTCTTCGAGCAGGGCCAGCTTTTCTTTTTCCAGTTCGGCTTCCTTGGTACCGATGGCAGCTTCGATGGCTATTTTTCGGTCGGACTCCGTCTGCTGTTGCAGGGTCAGGTCCTGGAAAGAAAGATTGAAGCCCTCCAGGGAGGCTTTGGCCAATTCGATGCTGGTTTCCCGATACTCTTTTTTTATCTCGTGATACTTCTCTGCTTTTTTGGCTTGATTCTCGAGGGCTTTGAGCTGGTTGTTGATCTCGAAGATGAGATCCTCGATGCGGGCGAGATCCTGCTCGGTCGCCTCGAGTTTGTTGCGGGCTTCTTTCTTTCGGGTCTTGTAGATCGAGATGCCGGCTGCTTGTTCCAGCATTTTGCGACGGCTGTTGTCCTTATCCTTGATCAGGTCATCGACCATGTCGAGGGCGATGATCGCATAGCTGTCGGTGCTGATACCGGTATCTAGAAAAAGATTTTGTATATCCTTCAACCGGCACTGCACATCGTTGAGCCGATATTCACTCTCCCCGCTTTTGTAGAAGCGGCGGGTGACGGTGACCGTGTTGAATTCGGTCGGCAACAGGTTGCGCGTGTTTTCAAAGGTGAGGCTGACCTCTGCCAGTCCGCTGGAACTACGGGTCTTGGATCCGTTAAAGACCAGGCTTTCCAGATTCTCGGACCGGAGCTGACTGATCTTCTGCTCCCCGATCACCCAGCGGATACTATCCACGATATTGGATTTCCCGCACCCGTTGGGCCCCACGATACCGGTGACATTCTCGTCAAATTGAACCACCGTTTTGTCCGGGAAGCTCTTGAACCCCTTGATCTCTAATGTTTTTAAACGCACTTCACTGAAATTTTAAACGTCCGATCTGTCGGCGAATATAAGGAGGGATCGGCACGAACTATTGGCTGGGACTCAATCATTTATTCACAATCATGGGGATAAAATTTGAGCCCAAAAACCAGGCCTTCCCCCGGGCCGGTCTCGGACCCGAACACCTGCCCGAAAAAATGAATACGTACCTTTAAGCCGCATGCGAAACATCAAATTGATCGAGGTACCCTCCGAGATTGGCGCGGGTACCCGGGGGGCGAGTTTGGGGATCGAGGCCATTCGGATCGCAGCCCTGGATTTCATGAGTAATTTTTTCATCCATTTCCCCTCCGAGCGGGTGGAAACGGAGAACCGTTTGCTGTACGAACCCATCGATTCGCCCTACGCCAAACGGATCAAGGGACTGAACACCCTCTACGACCGGGTGTCGAAGTCGGTGGCCGACACGATCAAGAATCAGTTTTTTCCCGTCGTGATCAGTGGTGATCACAGCACCGCAGGGGCTACCATCGCCGGCTTGCGGATGGCTAAGCCCAAAAGCAAATTGGGCGTTATCTGGATCGATGCACATGCCGACTTGCACACTCCCTATACCACTCCCTCCGGCAACCTGCACGGCATGCCCATGGCGATCTCGTTGGGGGTTGACAACCTGGATTGTGCCACCCATGAGCCCGATGCCCAAACCCTGAAGCAATGGGAAACCTTGAAACGCATTGGAAAGATCCACCCGAAGGTGCAACCGGAAGACATCATCTACATTGGTTTGCGGGATTACGAGAAAGAAGAAAAGTACCTGATCGAACAGCATGGGATCAAGGTCATCAGCATCAAGGAAATTCGAAGCAAAGGCGTGGAGAACATCGTTCGCTCCGCCTTGCGGTATTTATCAGACTGCACCGATATCTATGTTTCATTCGACGTCGACAGCCTGGACGCTTCGATCTCACGGGGTACAGGAACGCCGGTGTCTCACGGACTCAAAGAACGGGAAGCCGAGGACCTGATCAGCAAGTTTATGATGAATCACAAGATCTGCTGCCTGGAGATCACGGAAGTGAATCCAACCCTGGACCGGGAAAACCTTATGGCCGAGATCGCTTTTAACATCTTACAGCGATCGGTGAACATTTTGATGATGAACTAAGGGCGGGGGAAGGATAACCGCAAGCCCTCCTCGAATGAACAAGGGGCATATCCGATCGTCTTTTTCGCTTTTTCCACCACAAATCCGGTTCGTAGCGGACGCTGAGCCGGCTGCTGAAAGGTCTCGGCCGTCACCCGTGTCAACAAGGAAGGATTCAATCCCAAATACTCGGCCGTGCGGATGGCCATCGCATAGGGCGTCAGTACCTCTTCGCCGCTGAGGTGAAAAATACCGGGGTGCGACCCCTGTATCAGCCTGGCAACACCCCAGGCCAGATCCCCGGCATAGGTGGGCGTTCGCACCTGGTCGTCGAAGACCGTGTAGGCCTCACCACGTTGCAATTTATCTACGACGGTGCTCAGGATATTGGGCCGGCCCTCGACAGGCTGACCGTATACGGTCACTGTCCGTACGATACTCCACTTCCCCGGGTATCCCTGTACGAATTGCTCTGCCATGAGTTTGGTCACCCCGTAATGATTGACAGGGCCAGGATCGTCCGTCTCCACATACATCCCTTTGTGCCCATCGAATACAAAATCGGTGGATATAAAACAGACATAACAGTTCAGGTGGCCCGCGACTGCGAGCAGGTTTTCTGTCGCCTGCACATTGATCCGATCCGCCAAATCCGGATCCGCTGCACAAACATCCGGCTTACTGATGGCAGCGGCGTGTAAAATGGCCGTGGGCCGCTCCGCAGCCAAGACGGATCGTACCGCCCCGGCGTCCGTAATATCCAGGTCGTAGTACCGCGATCGAAGCAACGAGGGAAATCGTTCCACGCCCCGGCCCGTGGCCACCACCGTTGCTCCGATGGAATGCAACGCCCGAACCCAATGCTGCCCAATGAATCCGTTGACCCCGGTGATCAATACTTTCATCCCATAAAGGTACAGAACACCGGAACGAACAACTGTGTGTATCGTACACAAAGTATAATTCACGTACCTTTGCGGCGTTTAGCCATGCAACAAAAAATAAAAAGAATCGGCGTGTTGACCAGCGGAGGCGACTCCCCCGGCATGAACGCTGCCATCCGCGCGGTGGTTCGTACCGCGCTGTACCACCAGATCGAAGTGTTCGGCATCCGCCGAGGCTATCAGGGCATGATCGACAACGACATCTTTCAGATGGACAGCCGTTCGGTCGCCAACATCATTCAACGCGGTGGCACGATCCTGAAAACGGCTCGCTGCAAGGAGTTCCTCGAGCCGGCGGGACGAGCCAAGGCTTTCCACAACCTGCAACAGCACGGCATTGAGGGACTGGTCGTGATCGGAGGCGATGGATCGTTCCGAGGAGCTTGTGCCCTGCAAACGGAGCATGGCATCCCCTGCATCGGACTGGCCGGCACGATCGATAAAGACATTTCCGGAACGGATTTCACCATTGGCTTTGATACAGCAGTGAATACGGCCGTGGAGGCGATCGACAAGATCCGCGATACCATGGATGCCCACGACCGCATCTTCATCATTGAAGTGATGGGGCGGGATGCCGGCTACATCGCCTTGCACAGTGGCATCGCCACCGGCGCAGAGAACATCCTGATCCCGGAGCGCAAGACGGACATCAACAACATCATTCAATCGCTCCAGGAAAAAGAACGTCGGAAAAAAATGGTGAATCTCATCGTAGTAGCGGAGGGAGATGATTTTGGCGGAGCGACGGAAGTACAAAAAACACTCGAAGAAAATCTACCCAAGGCAGAGATACGGGTTTGCATCCTGGGACATATCCAGCGTGGCGGGGCGCCCAGCTGCATGGACCGGGTGATCGCCAGCCGGATGGGCTATCATGCCGTGGAGTGTTTGATGGAAGGCCGACACAACGTATTCGTCGGCATTCAAAATAACAAAATGAACTACATACCGTTGGAAGCCGCCGTCAAGAATAAAGGCAAGATCTCCGATGAATGGTTGACCATCGTCAAGATCCTCGCCAGCTAACACCCACCCATGAGCAAGATCTCCAAATACCTCTACAAAGAATACAATAACGAAGAAGGCCGACGGCACGCCTTCAAACGCACCAAGATCGTGGCCACTGTTGGTCCGGCCTGCGACGCCTATGAACAGCTGCTGGAACTGGTACGGGCCGGGGCGAATGTCTTTCGGTTGAATTTCTCGCATGGTACACACGAGGACAAAGCCCGGATTATCCAACACATTCAGGATATCAACAAAACCGAACCGTACAACATCGCCATTCTGGCCGACCTGCAAGGGCCCAAATTGCGCATCGGGGAACTCGAAGAAGGAAAGCTCGACCTGAAAGAGGATGACCTACTCACCTTCACGAACGAAAAAGTAGTTGGCAACCGCCACCGTATCTATGTCTCTTACCCCAACCTCTCGACCGATGTAAAAGTGGGCGAGAAGATCCTGATCGATGACGGAAAATTGGAGGTGGTGGTACAAGAGATCACCGACAAACAAGAAGTGAAAGTGCGGGTAACCTTACCCGGTACCCTGCTACCCAAAAAAGGCGTCAACCTGCCCGATACGGATATCTCCCTGCCCTCGATGACGGAGAAAGATCTGGCCGACCTCGATTTTATTTTATCCAAACAAATCGATTGGATCGCCCTGTCGTTCGTACGCAACCCGCAGGACATTCGTTCGCTGAAAAAATTGGTAAAGGATAAAAATCACAAAGCCAAGATCATCGCCAAGATCGAAATGCCGCAGGCCATTGCCAACCTGCGCGACATCATCGTAGAAAGTGATGGGGTCATGATCGCCCGCGGCGACCTGGGTGTGGAAATGCCCGTGGAGGCTGTTCCCCTCATCCAAAAAGACATCATCCAAAAATGCCTGCACCGGGCCAAACCCGTGATCGTAGCCACGCAGATGATGGAGAGCATGATCGACCGAACCAAACCGAACCGCAGTGAGATCAGCGACGTGGCCAACGCCGTGCTGGAAGGAAC
>SXXL01000062.1 GCA_005789565.1 Bacteroidota bacterium
CGAGCACCACCCATTTGATCTCTTCCAGGTCGATGGCTTTGCGCTCGATCAGGTCGATCAGGCGACCCGGTGTAGCCACCACCACCGAGACCCCTTTTCGGAGGTCCTTGATCTGCCCGGTGATGGGCGATCCCCCGTAAACCGCCAGGATCGGATTCCCCTTGCCCCTCGGACGATACCGGTTCATGTCCTGCGTGATCTGCAAGCAAAGCTCCCGAGTGGGGCAGATGATCAGGGCCTGTGGGATACGGGCACTGGCCTCCACCCATTGCAACAACGGCAGGCCAAAGGCAGCTGTCTTACCAGTGCCGGTCTGCGCCAGCCCGATAAAATCACGGGTACCCTGTAACAAAACGGGAATGGCCTTTTCTTGTATTTCGGTTGGCTGTACAAAACCCAGGGCCGCAATGGAGGTGACCAAACTGGGATCTAAACCGAGCGATTCAAACGTCTTCAAAATTGGATGGCCAATGTGGCAGGCCGTACCATTGATTCAAAAAAATTGGGCCGTTCTTTCGAACGGCCCAGGCTCATTTTCCTAACCAAGGTTAGGGGGCTGATTACTTAGCAGCTTCAGCAGGAGCGGCAGCAGCAGTTGTGTCTGCAGCAGCAGTTGTGTCTGCAGGTGCAGGAGCAGCAGCAGCTGTGTCAGTTGTAGCGGCCGGAGTTTCAGCCTTCTTCTCTTCGCAAGCTACCAGGAAAGCAGCAACGAAAGCGATCGCAAAAAACTTTTTCATTTGTTGTTTTTTTGGGTTTTAGTGAAATATTTCGCAAATATATACCCATTTTGGGAAAAGGTAACCTGCCGGCCGATTGATTTTTTTTAGGCAAGACAAGGTTACTATTTTTACCCACCCGTATTAATCAATAGGGTGACCGACGCCATTCATGGATGAAAAGCAACTTCTCCACGGGCTCGCCACGAACGACCGTAAGTCTATTGAAGCCATCTATCAAGGAAGCTATAATAGCATACAGTCATTGATTGTCAACAATCAAGGTTCGGTAGACGATGCCCGGGACATTTTTCAGGAAGCCCTGATCGTTCTTTACGAAAAGGTAAGGCAAGGTGATTTCGAGCTGAATTGCCAGATCCGCACCTATTTATACTCGGTGAGTCGTCGCCTTTGGCTAAAACGACTCCAGCAGCAAAAAAGGCTGTACGCGGAGTGGGAGGATGCCGATGAGCTGGTATCGGTCGATACCGACCTGGACCGTCACGAGCAGGAAGATGCCGATTATGTGCGGATGGAGCGATCCATTCAGCAACTGGGAGAACCCTGCAAGAGCCTGTTGGAAGCCTACTACCTGCGCAAGCAGAACATGGCCTCCATCGCCGCCGAGTTCGGCTACACCAATGCCGACAACGCCAAAAACCAGAAATACAAGTGTCTGATGCGCTTGCGAAAAATATTCTTTAACGAATGAAAGAGACGAACATGGGTGACTTAAATATATTGGAGACCGTAGAGCGCTACATCCGGGGAGAAATGAACCCCGATGAGCGAGCCCATTTTGAGCATTATCGTAAAAACCACCCGGACGTTGACCAACTGGTGGTAGAGCATACCCTCTTTTTGCAGAAGCTGAATCGCTTCGGAGAGTGGAAGAAATTCCGCCAAACCCTGCAGGCCGTCCACACCGACCTGGCCGAATCCGGAAAGATCGAAGCCACCCGACTTGCGGGCAGGGCCAAACGCGTGTATTTGTGGAATCGATACAAGCGCACCGGGGCCATTGCCGCCTCGATCGCCGGCATCACCACCTTGGGTATCTCGGCCCTCGTATTTTTTCTTTCCTCCAAAGGAGCCGGCAGTCAATTTGAGGAACTCAACCGTAAATATCATTGGCTGGCTACCCGCTCCCAACAGCAAGGAAACGAGATCGACGCCATAAAAAAGAATAGCAACCCCACGTCAACCGTTTCCTACACGAAAGGTGGAACCGGCTTTCTGGTCGATCCCAAAGGTTACCTGGTCACCAACCGACATGTGATCCATCAGGCCAAACAGGTGGCGGTACAGCGAGGCGATCAAGAGTACACTGCCGAAGTGGCCTACATCGACACGAAACGAGACCTTGCGATCCTTCGCATCACCGATCAACGTTTTAGAAGCAGCGGCTATCTGCCATACGGACTATCCAAGCGATCAGCCTTGCTGGGCGAACCGCTGTTCACCCTCGGATATCCGAGAGATGAGGTGGTATACGGACAAGGGTATCTCAGTGCCCGGACCGGATTTGAAGGAGACACCATGAGCTACCAGGTGGAGATCGCCGCCAATCAGGGCAACAGCGGCAGTCCGCTTCTGAACCGTAACGGTGAAGTGATCGGAATCCTCAACGGCCGTCAAAGCGACCAGCAGGGTTTTGTATTTGCCATCCGAAGCCAGGAGATCCTCGCTACGCTGCAAGCCTTTCGTAAAACCCTCAAACAGGAAAGGATCTATCTGCCCACGCAGAGCCGACTGTTCGGTATGGAACGCACACAACAAGTCAAGCGGATACAGGACTTCGTTTACCTGATAAAAGTGAACTGATCAGTTTTCCCAAAGTTTTTCGGGATATACCCCTTCGGCGATCAACGCGTTCAAACTGGATTGAACGGACGGTGCATCTTCTTTGTAAGTGACCCCAAACCAGCGTGCCTGTGTGGGAAGCACTTCGATCGTACCTCGCTGCTGAATAAAGGAATCCGCCACCAATGGAATGAAAAACTCGGACTTCTCTTCCTGACCCCGCGCTTGCAGAAATTCAGTGAACAGCCCTTGGGATAAGGGGAAAAAGGACGGGTCAAAACACCAGAAATTCATCGATACGCAGGTGTCGGGTGATAATACCGCCGGCTCCAAACCATCTTCTACCTGGATCACACCCTCCCGTACGGCGATGTTGATGCGCTCGGTGACCGCAACCAACTGGCCTTCGGCATCGACCGTGCACACGCCTCGGTTTACGGTTCCGTGTTCCGATAGGGTACCCAGGAGCGGATAGCCAATGATGGCGAATCGCTCGGGATAACAAGCCTCGCTTAAAAACGTAGCGGCTACTTCAAAAGCATGACGACCATAAAAATCATCCGCATTGATTACCGCAAAGGGCTCTCGAACCACCCCTTCCGCACAAAGCACCGCATGGGCCGTGCCCCAGGGTTTTGTCCGGCTGACGGGTATGGCGTACCCGTTCGTGTGCAGGGGAAGCTCTTGGTATACAAATTCGACCGCTACCTTCCCCTGTAAGCGCGGCGCAAACAGATTTCGGAACGTTTCCTGATGCTGCTCTCGGATGATGAAAACAATTTTTCCAAAACCCGCCCGAATGGCGTCGTAGATAGAATAATCCATGATGGTCTCCCCACCCGGACCAAACGATTCAACCTGCTTCATACTTCCGTAGCGAGAGGCCATACCGGCCGCCAGGATCACGAGTGTTGGCTTCATAAAAAAATTATGCGCAAAGGTAACCAAAATGCGAACGGATATTAAAATCAACTGGCCGTAGCCCGGTCATTGTATCTTTAGGTTATGTTTTTGCGCGGACCGATCCTCGCCCTGATGGGAATGGCCCACCTGATCGAACATTCGGTTCAGGCCCAAGATACCCTACCCTCTTTTTCGGCGTACCGGCTGTCTGCCGACCGCATACAGATCGAATGGAAAAATCCCGACACGTCCCTACGCCAACTCTCCATTCAACAATCCGTCGATAGCCTGGTCGGCTTCAAAACGATCCTGACCGCGATGAACCCAAGGCTGCCACAAAACGGAACGGTGCTCCGAGTAAACGCCAAAGGAAAAATTTATTACCGGCTCTACCTGCTCTACCCGCGGGGGAAATACCTCTTCTCCGCCTCGAAATCACCGGCGGCCCATCCTCCACCCGCTTCAAAGATGGAGAAGGATTCTGCTCGAACCCGCCTCGAGTCCGGTCAGGAAACAACCGAAAAAAAGAAAAAGACCGAACCTACCCCCGAACCGAACCGATACGTTCCGTCTACCTACCTCAACACACAACCCGATGGTTATCCTTTCATCAAGTTTCCGGCGGCGTGGGATCTGACGCAGGTGCAGATCCGGTTCTTCCAGGAAAATGGAGAACTACTTTTTGCGCTGAATCAACCACCCTTCCGGGTTTTTCGGATCGACAAGACGAATTTTCATCGAGCCGGCTGGTATGCATTTGAGATCTGGCACAAAGGCGAGCGCATCGAATCCAATCGGTTCTATCTCCCGCTGGAGTTTTAGTGGTAATCCCACGAGAATACGCGGGCAAACTGAAACAGTAATTTTTGTTTGACCTCCTCCATCTGCAGCGTTCGCCCCAATTCCCTTTCGAGCGAGGTCACCTGCTTATCGGGTATGCCACAAGGTACGATGTGCTGAAAATAACCCAGGTCTGTGTTCACATTCAGGGCCAATCCATGCATGCTGATCCACCGACTGCACCGCACGCCGATCGCACAGATCTTCCGGGCCTTACCCGGAACAGCCGGATCCAACCACACCCCGGTCTCCCCCGCTGAACGTTCGCCTTTCAGACCATATTCTGCCAGCAACCCGATGATCACCTCCTCCAGACCCCGGAGATATTTTCCAATATCGCACTCAAATTTTTCCAGATCCAAAATGGGGTAAACCACCCATTGACCCGGACCATGATACGTAATGTCACCACCACGATTGGTATGAAAAAACTCGATCGAACGGGCCAAGCGCTCTTCGGCACTGATCAACACATGCTGCGGATCACCACTTTTTCCCAGCGTATAAACGGAGGGGTGGGTGACGAATAATAAATGATGACGGGTCTCGGCACCACGACCCTGCTGCTTCAAGGCGACATTGGCCTGTAAAAGGGACTCCTGATAATCCCACACCTCCGCATAGGGCCGTTGCCCCAACTCCTCCAAAGAAACCAGTTGTTTCATGCAAATGCAAAACTACGGACAATCCCACGCTACCTTTGCGCCATGTCCGAATCATGGCCAAACCCGGAACCCCACGAGGCAGAAGAACCGATCGATACCGGTGATGCCCTCTATGAACGGTTTCAGCTCACCGTCGACCGCGGCCAGGAAGCCATCCGGATCGATAAATTCCTCAGCCAACGCATCGAACGGGCCACCCGCAACAAACTGCAACAGGCCATGCACCTGGAAATGGTGACCGTGAACGGCCAGCCCGTCAAACCCAATTACAAGATCAAACCAGGCGATCAGATCCTGATCTACTCGGACCTACACCCCGAAGA
Source organism: Bacteroidota bacterium (assembly GCA_005789565.1). Classification (GTDB taxonomy): domain Bacteria; phylum Bacteroidota; class Bacteroidia; order Chitinophagales; family Chitinophagaceae; genus JJ008. The sequence goes on from SXXL01000062.1 coordinate 5,251, forward strand.
AACCGAGGTAAAACCCGAGGAGCTGCCATTGGATATTCGGTACGAGGACAATGACCTCATGATACTGTATAAGGCACCCGGACAAGTCGTGCACCCCGGCAGCGGAAACTACCACGGCACCTTGCTGAACGGCGTGGCCTTCTACCTGAAACAACAGAACCCCCAACTCACCGAAGACCTGCTACCACGTTTCGGATTGGTACACCGGATCGATAAAAATACCAGCGGCCTGCTGGTACTGGCCAAGTCAGACGTAGCCATGCGAGGACTCGCCAAACAATTTTTCGATCACACCGTGCGACGTCGTTATCAGGCCCTGGTTTGGGGTGATGTGGAAGCAGATGCGGGCACCATCCGTGCCCACGTGGGCCGCCATCAACGCTTCCGTAAATTATTCGAAGCGTACCCGGAAGGCGATCATGGAAAAGAAGCCGTCACCCACTACCGGGTGCTGGAGCGTTTTCGGTATGTGACATTGGTGGAATGTGTCCTGGAAACCGGACGGACACACCAAATCCGTGTGCACATGAAACACCTCGGCCACCCACTCTTTAACGATGAATTTTACGGAGGCGACCGCATCGCCAAAGGGACCATCTTTCCTCGATACAAACAATTCGTGGAGAATTGCTTCGCCACCTGCCCTCGCCAAGCCCTGCATGCCAAAACCCTTGGATTCAAACATCCCGTTACCCAAGCCGAGATGGATTTTGACACGGAGCTACCGGAAGATCTTCAGCGGGTAATCGATAAATGGCGGCAATACACCCAAAGCATCGGCACTTAAATCCGATCGGCGAACAACATTCGATATTCGGCATCGACCTTGCCCTTCATGATATCCTGCAGTTTTCGCTGCATCAATTTCTTCTTCAACGGGGATAAATAATCAACGATCAATTTGCCTTCCAAGTGATCGATCTCGTGCAAGAGGGCACGGGCCGTCAAACCGACAAATTTGCTTTCGTGCAATTGAAACTGTTCATCCTGATACGCCAGCTGAATCTCGAGGGGGCGTGTCACATCCACCCGAATGCGCGGGAGACTCAAACAACCCTCTTCCTCGGCAGTGTCTTGCTCGCTGACGGCGAGTATACGCGGATTGATCACCACCGCTTTTAATCCCGGATCATCTTCCCAACCCGACTCCTGGCGCTCTTGCTCCGTGAGCTTTGCCATGACCTGTTGGGTATCCAAGACCAACAACCGAAGGGATTGATTTACCTGTGGGGCCGCCAATCCCAAGCCGATACCTTTTTGATACATGGTCTCCCACATATTGGCGATCAACGATTCCAGTCCGGGGTGACCCGGCTGCAGTTCCCGGGTAGCCGCTCGTAACACGGGATGTCCATAGGCAACAATGGGAAGAATCACGGAAATAATTTGGGCAAAGTTACCAATTCATTCGGGTTGACTCAACCGTTTTGCTGAAGATATTCCTGTAGCAGGATGGTCGCCGCGATCTCATCCACCAACGCCTTGTTTCGGCGGTCCTTTTTTTTCAGCCCCATCTCCAACATGGCCGCCTTTGCTAACTTGGAAGTGAAGCGTTCATCGAATTTCTCCACCGGTATCGTTGGAAAGGCTTTCTGAAGTTTTGTTATGCATTTCTCTACGCCCGGAGTTGCATCGGTGGGCGTGTCATCAAAATTCAGGGGCCATCCGATCAGAAACAAGTCTACCGGCTCGCGCTTGACATACGCCTGTAAATAATTCAGGAGCTCGCGGGTATTCACCGTGGTCAGACCGGTCGCAATGATCCGCAAAGGATCGGTGACCGCTAACCCGGTTCGCTTGAATCCATAATCGATGGCGAGGATACGTCCCATATTCAATTGGAAAAGATCCATTCCAACATGACAAATACCGAAAAGACCACCGACCCCACACCATTGGTGGTCATGAACGCCAAGTTCACCCGCGACAAATCCTCCGCCGTAACCAGCGCGTGCTGATAGATGAGCAGCCCGGAAAAAGCGAGCGTACCGCTCCAATACCAGAAACCATAATCACTCCAAATACCGGCCATGAAAAGAAAGGCAATGGTGATGACATGCAAGACCGAGGAAACGCGCAAGGCCCTCTTGCCACCCAACCAGGCCGGGATCGAATGCAAGCGATGCGACCGGTCGAACGACTCATCCTGCATCGCATAAATGATGTCAAAACCGGATACCCACGTCAGCACCGCGGCCGAAAAAAGGATCGGCAGTAAACCAACTGCCCCGGTGACCGCCAGGTAAGCACCCGTTACGGAAAGCGATAGACCGAGACCCAGTATCAGGTGACAGAGCGCCGTGAACCGCTTGGTATAACTATAACCCAGTACGATGAGCAAGGCAACGGGCGACAGGTAAAAACAGACCGGATTGATCCAATACGCACAGAATACAAAAAGCAAGGAATTGATAACGGTGAACTGCAGGGCCTTTTTCGGTGAGATGATTCCTGCCGGGATCTCGCGCAGCGCCGTACGGGGATTCATCGCATCGATGTTACGATCCAGATACCGGTTGAAGGCCATGGCAGCGCTGCGGGCAAAGACCATGCACCCCAGTACACCCAATGCCTTCCACCACCATGGATCTGCCGACTCACTTGTAGAAAGGGCCGCTCGATCCAGCAGACCCAGCCCAAAACCAACCCCCGCAAAGGGCATCGCAAAAATGGTATGCGAGAATTTGATCAGGCTCAAGTATCGTTTCCAGACAGACATCCGATTATTTCAAGATAGGTTTATCGGCAACATAGCTTCGTACACATTCCCAAACCACCACGCCGAGCGCCGTGGCCACATTCAATGAATGCTTCATCCCCCCTTGGGGAATCTCCAAACAACCATCCGACAGGGCCAGGGTACTGGCCTCCACGCCGGTTACCTCGTTGCCGAATACCAGCGCGATTCTTTCTTCGGAGGAGGGCTGTAACGATTGCAACGGAATGCTGTCCGTTGTTTGTTCAACCGCGAGTATCCGATAACCGGCCGAGCGGGCCCGCTCAATGGCCGTGGTGGCATCCGGGAAATGTCGCCAGGGCACCGAATCCTCTGCCCCCAAGGCCGTTTTACGGATCTCCTTGTGCGGCGGAAAGGCCGTGTATCCGGTCAGATAAACCGCTTCCACCTGAAACGCATCCGCCGTACGAAATGTACTGCCTACGTTGTACGCGCTCCGAATATTCTCCAGGATCAGGATCAACGGGAACTTATCTGCCCGCCGGGCCTGTGCCGCAGTTTTTCGACCCAGTTCATCCATGGATAACTTACGCATGCCGCAAAGGTAAGCAGGTCCGCTTCCAGTTAAGAAAGGGACCTGCTAACGATTATAAATAGCTTCTTACAGGTTCAGGATGCGCTTGTCTCGAGGATGTTTCACACTGTACACAAATCGATATGTTTTACTCTCTCCGGGTTTGAGGTCGACCTTCCAGGTCAACACCCCGGTCTCGGGATTGACCTCGGCCTCACCCGAATCCTCCAAGGTTACCTCCACCTCTTTCACGGCACTGAGCGGATGTTGATCTTTCAATAACAACTGCACGGGAGTGACCTTATTGTTCTTCACCGTGATCTCAAACGTACACATTTGCTTGGTGGTTCCACCACTCGATTTGGCTGGGGCGGTCTCGCGTACTTTGGTGCGCTTGAGAACGATCCGCTTGTCGCGGCCTAGTGATAAATTCAAGGTATCGGCCGTGCTGTTGGGATCGATCTGCGTCTTTCCGACATAGGTGTCATCCATGATGATGTTGGCCACGCCGGGGATCAAGTCAAGGTTCTGCCAATCCGCCACCTCCGCCAGTAAATAGGCCTCGCGATCGAGTTTGGGGACGGCGTAATTCTTTAGGGAGGCCGCCACGGACCGCTCCTGAATGTTCACTTGTTGCAGCTGACCATCCGCAGGTACATCATACGGCAACTGGATCTCGTAACTCGTATTCAATTGCCCTTGCTGCAGGGTGATATAATTTCCCACTGTACTCGGATCCACCGACACCGGAGGCGGAGCCAGTCGATACTGATCGGCCTCTTTCACCACATGATCGGCGAGGGACTTCGACTCGGTCATGGATTGGATCACGTTGGCATTGGCGTTGACGGAACGCAGTTGAGATTGGCGATACAACTCCGGCACATAGAGTTGCAGGTACCACGGTGTCAAGATCGGGGCCTGCACCCCAAAATTGGGTGTGCCGGTGCTCAGCGTGAGTTTCACTTGCTTCCAGGCAATGCCCGTGGTCTGGGTCAGCGAGGCTTTGTAGATCAATTTCACTTTGTTCTCTTTGGAATTTACCCGGAGATCGTAGTTGGCGGTCCACCCCGCCTGCGGCGTGTAATAGGAAATTTTCACTGGGTAATCATCGGGGCGGTCGGTCAGAACCTGTAGAAAAAGTTGTCCGACCTCTTCAATCGGCATGGCTTCTTGCCGTGACCATTGCTGGATCAACTTCTGATTCTCCTGGATCTTCCGTTGGAGCTTCTCGATCTCAGTCTGCCACTGGAAGATCGCCAGCTTTGCCTTTTCAATACGGGCCGTGTACACATCTAACAGCCGCAGGACATCGGCGGCAAGCACCGGACGATCCGCTGGGTCCTTCAGCGGTGATTCAATGAGCAAGCCGGTCTTTACCAGGATCTCTTGATCGATGCCGATCAGGTTCTGATATCGAGTGATCTCTTTGCTCAGTAGCCGGTTACTGTCGAGCAAGGCCTCGGTCTGCTTTTGATACTTGGACGGTGGAACCGGTGGTTGGTAAACCCTATACTGCTGAGAGAGCAAGGCCACGCCTTCAGGTAAATTGACCTGCAAGCTGTTGGGGTCGACCGACGTGCTGATCCCCTCCAGCAAGAGGATCCGAGTGCCGTTTCCCAAGCGCAATTTTCCCTCATGGGTCAGCTCGGCGCCGTACCCAAAATAGACGTTGGCATTTCGGAGGGCGGGCCGGACCCGGAGGGTGTCTTGTGCGGTTGAAAAAAATGGTTGGACCAGGATGATGGATAACAGGAAAATAATTCGCATGTGGTTGATTTTCCCGTTTAGATGCCGGGTTTTCCCGAGTTACACAGACAAGAACCCATTATTTTTGTCGTCATGGCCAAAAGCAGTGGCGATACCCCGTTGATGCAACAGCATCGGATGATCAAACAAAAACATCCGGATGCGATCTTGTTGTTTCGTGTCGGTGATTTTTATGAAACCTTTGGCAGCGATGCGGTGACGGCGGCCGGGGTGTTGGGGATTACCTTAACCAAACGAAATAACGGAGCTGCGGCAGACGCAGCGTTGGCGGGATTTCCGCATCATGCGCTCGATACTTACCTGCACAAACTGGTCAAAGCCGGTTACCGCGTAGCGGTCTGCGATCAATTGGAGGATCCCAAATTAGCGAAGGGGATCGTGAAACGAGGCGTGACCGATCTGGTGAGCCCGGGTACCGCCATTCAGGACAAACTGTTGGAACACCGATCGAATAATTTTCTAGCCTCCCTGCACGCCGTCAGCAACGAAACCGTTGGCATGGCTTTCCTGGACCTGTCCACCGGCGAATGCTTCCTCGCCGAAGGAAATGCCGAGTATGCCGATAAATTATTGCAAAGCCTTCGTCCCTCCGAGTTGATCCTGGCAAAAGACAAACAAAAAGAAATTCGGTCCTGGTTGCCAGACACCTTTTACACCTTCCCCCTGGATGGATGGATCTTCGATGCCAACTATGCCAACGAACTGCTCACCAAACATTTTCAAACGCACTCCCTCAAGGGATTTGGCGTAGATGAAATGAACGCGGCATCCGTGGCCGCCGGGGCGATCTTCCATTATTTGCGGGAGACCGAACATTCTCACGTACAACATATTCAAACCCTGCAGCGGATCGACCGAGCGGATTTCTTATGGATGGACCGCTTCACCATCCGCAACCTCGAATTACTGGAAGGAGCCCAGGGACAACCGCATTCCCTATTGTCGGTACTGGATAAAACCCATTCGCCCATGGGTGCCCGCTTGATGCGTCGCTGGATCCTATTCCCGCTACGCGACAAGTCCGCGATCGAAGCCCGACTCGACATGACGCAAGCCCTGATCGATCAACCACAATGGTTGCGATCCCTGCAGGCCTCACTCCAGCAATGCGGCGACCTCGAGCGGCTGGCCGGAAAGATCGCCATGCGGAAAGTAAATCCCCGCGACCTGCTGCAGGTGGTCAACGGACTCCAAGCGGTCAAGCAAATTCAATCCGCCCTTCCACCCCACCCCCCTTCCTGGCTGCAGAATCGCTTGCCTAACCTCCAGGATTGTCCGGAACTGAAAGAGATCATTCAAGCTCATCTACCGGAAGACGCACCGGCAGCGATCAATAAAGGCGGACTGATCCGGGAAGGCGTCGATCCAACGCTCGACGAGCTACGGCACATCGCCCGCAGTGGTAAAAATTATCTATCCAGCCTGCAACAACAAGAGATACTTCGGACGGGCATCCCCTCGCTGAAGATCGGATTCAATAATGTGTTCGGTTACTACCTGGAGGTCACTCATGCCCATAAGGAAAAAGTTCCGGCC
>SXXL01000063.1 GCA_005789565.1 Bacteroidota bacterium
CGATCAGCAAATGGGGAATGAATTCCATCAGGTAACGGTCCTTGAACGTACCCGGTTCGGATTCATCGGCATTCACCACCAGGTAACGGGGCACGCCTTCAGGTTTGGCAAGGAAACTCCATTTCAGTCCGGAAGGAAAACCGGCCCCGCCCCGTCCGCGCAGACCACTTTTCTTCACTTCGTCGGTGACCTGATCAGGACTCATCGACTTCAGTGCCTTTTCCACGCTGCGGTAACCACCTTCGCGGCGATAGACCTCGTAGAGTCGGATGTTCTCTACCTGCGCTTTTTCCAATAATAATTTTCTTCCCATTCGATTACTTTCTGCTTTCAGCAATGATCTGATCCACTTTTTCGCGGGTCAGGTGTTCACGATAATGTTTTCCCATTTGCATCATGGGTGCGTAGCCACAGGCACCCAGGCATTCCACGGTTTTCAATGTGAAGAGTCCGTCAGTCGTGGTTTCACCCGGACCGATCCCCAAGGTCTCGCGGATGTAAGCAATGATCTCGTCGCTTCCGTTCAGCATACAGGGGCCGGTCTGACAAACCTCGAACACATGCTTTCCTACCGGCTGGAGATTGTACATCGAGTAGAACGTAGCCACTTCATAGACTTCGATGGGCGCCAAATTCAGTACGGAGGCGACATAATCGAGTGTTTCGAGCGACAGCCATCCCCCAAATTCTTCCTGGGCCAGGTGCAAAACAGGAAGCAAGGCACTTTTGTGCTTTCCTTCCGGGTAGCGGGCCACCAGTTTTTTGACTTCGGCCAGGGCGGTATCTGAAAATTGAACAGGCATGGGTTGATTCATTTATTAGGCATCCAATTCTCCGGCGATCAGGTTTAAGCTACTCATGGTCATGATCGCATCGCTGAGCATGGACCCCTTGATCAGTTCTTCATAGGCTTGATAATACACGAAGCAAGGGCGACGGAAATGCAAGCGATAGGGGGTGCGGCCACCATCGCTGATGAGATAGAATCCCAACTCGCCGTTGCCACCTTCGACTGCTTGATATACTTCGCCTTTCGGGATCTCGGTTTCACCCATCACGATCTTGAAGTGATAGATGAGCGCTTCCATCTTGGTATAGACATCGGCTTTTTCGGGGAGATAATAGGCCGGAGCGTCGGCGTGATAGACCTCGGCCTCTTTGCCTTTGAAATCCTGTACTTTTCGATAGGCCTGTTCGATGATGCTGAGGCTTTCCCACATTTCGCGTTGGCGTACCAGCCAACGGTCGTAGTTATCACCCGTATTGCCCACAGGAATGTTGAATTGAAAATCCTCGTAGCTGCTGTAGGGTTGATGCACGCGCAGGTCATAATCTACGCCGGCCGCGCGCAGGTTGGGTCCGGTGAACCCATAATTCAGCGCGCGCTCGGCCGAGATGCCACCGGTGCCCTGGGTACGGTCCATGAAGATGCGGTTGCGAATAAAGAGATCTTCGAACTCTTTGAGTACCGCGGGATATTCTTGGAGGAATTTCTCGATCTTTTCGAAGGCGGTGTTACTGAAATTGCGTTCGAAACCGCCGATGCGACCCATGTTGGTGGTGAGTCGGGCGCCGCAAACCTCTTCATAGATCTCATAGATGAGTTCGCGGTATTGCATCACATAGAGGAATCCGGTGTACGCACCAGCATCCACGCCCACGATCGAATTGCAGATGAGGTGATCGGAGATGCGGGCCAGTTCCATGATGATGACCCGGAGATAATCGACGCGTTTGGGGGTTTGGACACCCAGGAGTTTTTCGCAGGTCAGGTGCCAGCCCATGTTGTTGATGGGGGAAGAGCAGTAATTGAGGCGATCGGTAAGGGTAGTGATCTGATAGAGCGGGCGACGTTCGGCCAGTTTTTCGAAGGCGCGGTGAATGTAGCCGATGGTTTGTTCGGTGGAGACCACGCGCTCACCATCCAGTTCGAGGATGTTTTGCATCACGCCGTGGGTAGCCGGGTGGGTGGGACCCAGGTTCAGCGTGGTGGTGGTCTTTTCGATGCTTCCTTCCGGAAGTTTGATGTGTTGGTCCTTCATATTGATCCATTAGCCGCGACCGAACATCGCGTCATCTTTGTCAATTCGGGTTTGATCTTCCAGGGGAAATTCTTTGCGGAGCGGGAAATAATCCATCTCGTCTACATTCAGAATGCGCTTGAGGTTGGGGTGCCCCACGAAATGCACGCCGAAAAAATCATAGGTCTCTCTTTCCATCCAATTGGCCGCGGAGAAAAGTCCGGTAGCCGTATACACCTCCGGGGTCTGAATATCCGTGAACACTTTGAACCGAATGCGAATGTTGGCGGTGAGGTTGTGCAAGTGGTATACGACGGCCAGCTCGCGTCCGGGTTGGTCGGGGTAATGAACAGCGGTGAGGTCGGTCAGAAACCGAAACTGGAGCGTCGGTTCATCAAAAAGAAAGTTCAGCACCTTCAGGTTGATGTCCTTGGGCGCTTCGAACGTGAGCATTCCATAGGGCGTATCGAAAGATCCGACCTGTTCGCCGAATTTTTCCTGCAGTTGTTGTTGTATGTATTCGTGGGTCAGGCGCATGGATGGATTATTGGATGCCATAGCTTTCGAGTAAGCCCCGGTATTGATCGCTGTCGCGACGGCGAATGCTTTCTTTTTCGACCAGGTCCTGGATCCGCATTACCCCATCGATGATGGCTTCGGGTCGGGGCGGACAGCCGGGCACATATACATCCACGGGAATAACCTGATCGATGCCCTGCAACACGGAGTAGGTATCGAAGATCCCACCGCTGCTGGCACAGGCGCCGACGGCGATGACCCAGCGGGGCTCGGCCATTTGGAGGTAGACTTGTTTAACGACGGGACCCATTTTCTTGGCGATGGTACCCATCACCATCAGCAGATCGCACTGACGGGGGGAAAAGCCCACGCGCTCGGATCCGAAACGGGAAAGATCGTAATGCGAACCCATGGTGGCCATGAATTCGATGCCGCAACAGGAGGTGGCGAAGGGCAAGGGCCAGATGGAGTTCTTGCGGGCCAGTCCCACCACCTTACTCAACGAGGTAGCGAAGAATCCGTCTCCCATATGTCCCTCGGGCAGCTCGGCCATGCTCAGGTCGGACTCCAGCGGCTTTTGTATCAGGTTGTACGAAACAGGACGTGACATGATCCAACCAATTTATTTGTTTGGACAACGAGGACATCCCCGTTGTCATTTTTTATTCTTCCCAATTCAACGCTCCCTTGCGGATGATGTAGAGGAACCCGCAGAGGAAAAAACCGACAAAAAGCAACACGGCCCAGAAACCATCCCATCCCAGTTCCCGAAAATTCACCGCGTAGGGATAGAAAAAGATCACCTCTACGTCGAACAGCACAAAGAGGATGGCCGTGAGGAAATATTTGATGGCCATGGGCTGACGGGCATCGCCGTGGGTGTCGATGCCGGAGGTGAAATTTTGCAGTTTGTCACTGGTGCGGCGCTTGGGACCGAGCCAGTGGGTGGCCGCCATCAGGAAAGCCACCAAACCCACCGCGATCAGCACTTGTAAGACAAGCGGAAAGTAGGAGGCCGTGGTGTCGGCGGATTGCTGCAAAAGGTATAGACGCATGTGCCTTTAATCGGCCGCGAAAATACGATGGACCAGGGAATTATTTTGCGTTCGTGGAAGAGAATCCGCCGCTCTTTTGTCACCCTGTTTTCCACGGAGAATCAGCCTATGGTCGGCGGGCTTCTGAACGGGGGAGATTCCCGGTTCCGGAAGCCGGCGCGGGGGGCGTTGTGGGTGCACTACCGGGTTTGGCAGGCACGACCGATTTTTCGATCTGGTCGATGTAGCCCTGTATCACGGCCGCGTTGGCCGGATCGGCCACCAACCACTTCCGGAAATAGATCAGGGCCGTGTCGCGGTTGCGGGCATCGTTGATGTAATACGAGGCCAGCCAGCGGGTGGAACTGATGTACTGCTTGCGGAATTTGGCGGTATCGCCGGTGCTGAATTCGTTCAGGCGCAAAGCATCGGGCAAGGCAATGCTGTCTTTGCGAACCGTGTCGATGGCCATGGCACTGTTGAACGACCACTCATATCCGTACACCTGTTGTGGGTATTTCTGGATGATGACCTGAGCCGCTTCCCGGGATTTATCGAATCGGCTGGAGAAATAATGTGCCAAGGTGAGGTCGAAATAATCGTTGATGGTGGGCTTGGGCTTGATGAGCAGGATCTGCTCGATGATGGCAGCCTCCAGGTCCCGCATTTTATTCTCTTTGAAATAGAGCTGACCTTGCTTGAGGAAATCGATCTTGCTGGACAATACCGTGTCGAGGGCGGCGCCGGACAGGTAATTATCATAGATCTCTTGCTTGCTGCCGCCGGACTTGGACAGGATATCGGCCCGTAGTTTGTGATCGAACGGGATATAATCTTCCGCAGTTTTACGGGCAAAGAAATCATCGCTGTTCTTTTTGGCCTGGGCAAAATCACCGGCAGCGCCGCCGTTGTCGCCCCGCTTCAGGGCCAACATGCCGTGCTGGTAATAAGCATCGGCCAAGAGGCGAAAGGCCTTGGGCTTTGCTTTTGTGCCCATCTGCTCCACCAATTTCTCGGTTTTGGAAACGGCACAGTCATAATCGGTCTTCTTCCAGCACAATTGGGCATATAGAAATTCATCCTGCGCCTCTTTGACCGGTTTACTGTTGATGTATTTGTTGAGTTGCTCCTCGGCCTCCACCAGTTTCAATCGATAAAGAAAATAATAGTAGAGGTCGTAATAAGCCGCCGAATAACTCGGGTTCTTGGCAACGGCTTTATCGAGTAAGGCTTTTTGCAATTCGTAATCTTGTGCTTTCTCTGCCATGCGGGAGCGACGCAAGTAAGCTGCCCCGTGGGTCGAATCGATCTCGATGGCTTTGGAATAGCAGATATAGGCCTGATTGCCGCTTTCACCGGGGTTGGCCTTCCGATGTAAATTTCCCAGGAGCACCCACATCTCCGGACTTTTGGTGGTACGAGTGGTTGCCTCTTCCATCAGCCGAACACCCCAGGCATAATCAGCTTTTTCTGCTTCGTGAATGGCCCGGCTTACCGCGTAAGCGATAGTAGGATTGTTGAATCCTTTTTTGTCTTTGGTGGCGATCAAGGCCGATTCAAACTGTTGGCGGGCCGTTTCGACCTCTCCGCTGAGCAACGCCACATGACCCAAACCTACCTTGACCAAGGGAGCGTCTCCGGTAGCGGTGAGTCCACTTGTATAAACCTTCCGAGCTTGCTCCAGCCGATCGGCCAATGGCTCATCGGATTCGAGGTAGGCCTGACCAAACCAATACGTGGCATCGGCATTCGTAGGGGCGGCAGCTACCATTTTTTCAAAATGAGCAATGGCAGAAGCGGAACGCATCGCAAAAATGTGCTCCTTGCCCTCTTCAATGGTTTGGGCAGATACGGATGAGATCATCCAAGTGGCAATCAGCAGGGTGGCCGGGATCAAGCGCATCATAGTCAACTATTGTTGGTGTAAATATATTGATTTGATTACTCCTGTAATTGCACAGGGCGGAAGCCAAAATCTTTTAACAAAGGTGCCAGGTAGGCGCGTTTAAAGATCAGCTGTCCTGACTCCGATTCCATGAAACGGGCCAGTCCGGTGGCCAGTCCCGCGTGCCGCTCCCGTAGTATGTAAGTGATGTCGCGGGTCATCGGGTACAACCGGGGGTATACGTTCACTTGATCGGGCAGAGCGCTGTAGTCGGGGAATTTGGGATGGGTGAGGCGGATCATTTTCACGCGAGGTTGCCAGACCCGTTGCAGGGAATCTTCGCGGTTGCCGATCCAGCTCACGCCTACAAAGCCAATGACGTTGGGATGATCGGCGACATATTCGATCACGGCTTGACTGGTTCGGGCGGCCATCAGGTTGGGGGAAGGGGGTTCACCCTTCAACAAAGAATCGATGAGAAAACGCACGGTGGAGGTTGCCTTGAGTCCGTCTACCACCGGTGTTAAGGAATTCTTACTTTTTCCGGAGAGGAGGTCCCGAAGCTCTTGGAGGCTCCATACCGTTTGGGGATTGGACGGATGTGCCAGCACCGCGATGCCGTCTCTGGCGACGGCCCGGCTCTTGGTAATACCGCCCACTGAATCGGTCAGCCACCCTTCTTCCGAAGCCGTGGGTCGGCGGGTCACGATCACCATCCGGATGCTATCCACGAAAAGGTCTTGGAAACAATCGGCCTCGGGTTTGTATTGGACGCGGATCGAGGTGCGCGGATGCTGGGATTGATAGACTTGCACCAGTTCCTCTACGATGGGACGAAAACTCTCATCGGCACTGATCCACACCGAGCCTTGGTCGGGGGTATCGGTGGGTTCAGCCGAAACAGTTCGGCTTTGGCAGGATGCGACACCCAGGATCAACGCGATCATCCACCACGCAAATCGCACACTCATGATTCGGCTGATTTTTTTCGACCCCGAATGATTCGCCAACCGGCATAAATCACACAGAGTGCCCCAAACATCCAATCAGTCGAGTCGGGCGGCCCCAGATGTTTATTGACGGGCAACGACGGAAACGAACCGCGTGTCAGAAAGAAAATACCCAGCAAGCCGATGATCCCGCCCATCAAAAAATCAATGACGGCCCGGAGGGAGAATCGGCGACGGGGATTGTTTGTATGCATGGCTGCTGATTGGGCCGGGCAAATTAGCTAATTTTTTCAGCCAACCCTACCCGACGGGGTCATCCTCAGACGAAAAGATGCTCCTCGTTCCAAAATCCACCGAGCCGAACCATTTTCCCTGAGACCTGAAAACGTACCTTTGTTTACATGCGTATTTTAATGGTATGCCTTGGAAATATATGCCGCAGTCCGCTGGCCGAAGGGATCCTGCGCCGTCGGATCGAGGAGGCGGGTTTGCATTGGACGGTGGACAGTGCCGGCACCTTTGACTACCACGTGGGGTCGGCGCCTCATCCCGACTCCCAAAAAGTTGCCAAGTTCAACGGGATCGATATCAGCCAACAGCGGGCCCGCAAGATCGTTCCGGAAGATGCGGATCGCTTTGACATCATCTATGCCCTGGCGGGCGATGTTCAAGCCGGCATTCAAACCATTTTAGGGGATCGATTTGATCCGGCACAAGTGCGTATGCTGATGAATGAACTGAATCCCGGTAAAAATGAAAATGTGCCCGATCCTTATTATGGAACGGAAGCCGATTTTCACCGCGTATATGAATTGCTCGACCGAGTTTGTACTGCCCTCATCCAAAACCACCTGAACGCCGCATGAGTAAACCCAGCCTGCCTGCCGGCACCCGTGATTTCGGACCCGACGTGGTTCGAAAGCGTCACTACATTCTGGATACCATCCGTGAGACCTTTCAGCGATACGGTTACCAACCTTTGGAAACACCGGCCTTCGAAAATCTGGAAACCCTGACGGGCAAATACGGAGAGGAAGGCGATAAACTTATTTTTAAGATCCTGAACAACGGATTGGACAATCCGGAGAAGGAATCGAAAGTGCGTGCCGGTTTCGAAAAAGTCTTGCAAGGGAAAAGTAGTCCCGACCTCACCGAACGGGCCTTGAAATACGACCTGACCATTCCCTTCGCCCGGTACGTGGCCATGAACCACGGTCAACTCACCTTCCCCTTCAAACGCTACCAGATCCAACCCGTGTGGCGGGCCGACCGCCCTCAAAAAGGCCGATACCGCGAGTTTTATCAATGTGATGCCGATGTGGTGGGCAGTCGCTCGTTGCTCTATGAATCGGAGTTGGCCTGTCTTTATCATGAGGTGTTGACGGCACTGGGACTAACCGGCTACCAACTCCAAGTCAATCACCGCTCCCTCCTGCTGGCCCTCGCCGAATGGTGTGGCGATCGCGATTGGCTGGTACCCATCACGGTGGCCATCGATAAATTGGACAAGATCGGACTGGACAAAGTAAAGTTGGAACTCGAAAGCAACCGGCTGCCGGCAGAGGCCATCGAAAAAATTCTAACCTATCTCGCCATCGAAGGATCACCCGCCTCGGTATTGGACCAATTGGAGAAACTTCTGGGGCATTTGCCGGAGGGACAAAAGGGACTGTCCGACCTGCGCACCTGGATGGCGTATATAAAAGATCAACCCCTCACCTATCGCATCGATCCCACCCTCGCGCGAGGACTGAACTATTACACCGGCATGATCTTCGAGGTAAAAGCACCGGCATCGGTTTCGATGGGCAGTATCGGTGGCGGCGGACGATACGACGACCTCACCGGTCTCTTTGGCGTACCCGACGTACCAGGCGTGGGCATCTCCTTCGGCGTAGATCGCATCTACGATGTGATGGAGACCCTGAACCTATTCCCAACCGACATCGCCGACCCTCCTCGACTGCTGTTCTTTAACCTCGGTATAACAGAATCACAGGTTACCTTTCCGCTGTTACAGACACTAAGAAGTAAAGGAATCGCTGCCGACCTATATCCGGAAGCCGTCAAATTGGATAAACAATTCAAATACGCCGAGAAAAGAGGTATCCCCTACGTAGCCATTCTCGGCGCATCCGAAATCGCCTCCGGCACCATCCAACTCAAAAACCTTCAAACCGGCACCCAACAAACCCTTACCCACGCCGAATTCCTGAACGCCAAACTCTGAACGCTGAACTCCGAACTACTCATCCCTAAACGCTAAACTTCACCCTTCGTGAAACACACTCCCATCCTCCTCACCCTTTTCTGGCTAACCTTCAGTGCATGTTCCAAGAAATCGGATGCCCCCATTCCGATCGATGCCGCGGTGGTGCTGCACATAGATGGTGGCCGCATCAGTGAAAAACTTCCCTGGTCGGAGGTGAAAAAAAGTCCCTGGTTCCAACTAGCCGCCGAGAACGCCGAAGGCGATTCGTTGTTCACCGTCATCTTGAACGATCCGACCCGATCGGGACTGAACCTGGCCGGCAACGGTTGGATATTTCTGACCAATAAAGGCAAGGGCGCGTATTCGGCATTTTTGTGGGACCTCTCCGATGCAGCGGCCTTCGAGGCCTTGATCAAAAAAACAGTCCCGGATGCCAAGATCCAGCAGAAAGGATCGAATCAGTATTTGGCGGAAGGAACCATGGCCCTGGTGTGGAACAAGAAAAGACTGATGGCGCTGGCCGATGCCTCTGATATCAATCGCGACCTGAATAGCATGACGCCCGGAAGCGATGGAGGATCAGAAGGATCACTGGACGACCTCGAGGAACCCTTCTCCTTCTCGGCCGACAGCCTGGTGCAGATCGCCCTGGAGATACAGGATCTCAAATCGGATCAGAAACTCAGCCACGACGATAAGTTCACCGACCTGATCGGCAACAAAGGGGATGTTCACTTCTGGTTCAACATCGGTAACGTGTACAACAACTCCCTCGCCGGGAGCCTGCTCTCCCTTTCGAAACTCAGTGCCCTGACCGAAGGAAACATCAGTACGGCAACGGTCAATTTCAATGATGGGGCGATCGAAGTGGAATCCAAAGGGTACGTGGGCAAAGAACTAGAGGCCCTCTATAAAAAATACCCGGCCAAAAATTTTGACGAAAATGCCCTGAAAGGAATAGCATCCAAGAACATCAACCTGGCGGTCATCCTGAACTATCCACCCGAAGGGATCAAAGCGTTCCTGACACTGCTTGGGGTAGACGGACTGGTGAATAACTATCTGCAGGAAGTGGGTTTCAGCATGGATACATTCATACAAGCCAACGGCGGCAATCTCTTTTTTGCTTTGAGCGACTTCCAGATGAAAAAGACCACCAAGACCTTTGATGGCTTTGATGGAGAACCCATGACCTACGAAGACGAGGAACCCGAAGCCAACGTATTGTTTGGCGTAGAGGTCAAGCAGCGCCCCGCGTTCGAAAAAATGATCGGCGTCTTTAAAAACTTGCTCAGCCAAGCCAATTTGCAAGAGGGAGAATTAGGTAAGATCCCCTATGTGCTGACCGACAAATGGTTTCTCGCCGGAAACGACTCCGCACAATTGAAAAACTATGGGACGCAACAATCCAACCCGACTTTCCTCGATCGCATTAAGGGGCATCCGGTGGGACTCTACATCAACATTGCCTCCTTTCTCCAAGCCAGCCTTGGTGAAATGAAAGAACCCCTGGAAAAGGGCCTGGCCGATCTTTCCGTCAAATTTTGGAAAGACCTGACCCTGACGGGCGGCGAATTCAAAAACGGAGCAACCATCAGTCAGATCAAAATCTCCCTGGGCGATCCCAAACGCAACAGCCTTCAGTCACTCAATCAATACCTGGGCGATATTGCCCGGCTGACCAAAGAGGACGAAGCACCGGCACTCGTCGACTGATCCCATGATCCAATCACCATGCTTCAGATCGATCGAATCCGACCCAGCTTCTTCGAAGCCTCTACCTGCACACACTCCGAATTGTGGCTGCAGCGGATCGACGTGGAGCCCGGTGAACGGATCCAAATTCAAGCTCCTTCCGGCAGCGGGAAGACCTCGCTGACGCATTTTTTGTACGGGATCCGAAAAGAATATATCGGAAACATTCGATACGATGAAGTGGATGCCCGCTCGATGGATGCCGATGCCTGGGCCGATCTGCGTCGGGAAAAACTGGCCGTCGTTTTTCAAGACATGCGCCTATTCGCGGAACCGACCTTGCGCACCAATTTCGAGATCAAACGTCAACTCACCGTCCATCACCCCGAATCCGTTATTGAATCATGGGCAATACGCCTGGGCATCGAACACCGACTCGATACACCGGCCAAACTATGCTCCTATGGCGAACAGCAACGCGCCTCGATCATTCGGGCCTTGCTGCAACCTTTTCGCTGGCTACTGCTGGATGAGCCGTTTAGCCACCTCGATGATGCCAATGCAAAAAAGGCGATGGACCTGATCCTCGAGGAGTCCGAGCGACAAGGCGCGGCCATACTTTTATCCGACCTGGAGATCGTGCCGCAGTATCCCCGAACCCGCTTACTCCGACTGCTGGCATGAAACAACCCAGCTTCCATATCATCAAGCCGCTGCTGCTGAGCGGTGAACGATCCGCCTCGCGCTGGTTTTCTTTTGTGGGATTGGGGATCGGCGTGTTGCTGCTGCTGTTGGCACAACAACTTTTCATCGACATACAAGCCCTGGTCAAACAAACCAGCATCCGAAAGAACGGATTCGATTACATCTCGGTCACCAAACAGATCACCAACGATAACATGGGTAGGGACAACCGTTTTGGTCCCGCCGACCTCGACACCCTCCGCCAACAACCCTTCATTCAAGGAGCCGCCCCGCTGATCTCCAACCGGTTTGAAGTGGTGGCTACAGCAGGCGATCAGATCCCCTTTGCCTCCGATATTTTTTTGGAGGCACTCGAAACGGATTTCATCGATACCGTGCCTCCGAGTTTCAACTGGCAACCCGGTCAGCCGATCGTACCCCTGATCTTCTCGTCGGATTTCTTGGAGATGTACAATGTGTTTGCTCCCAGTTACGGGCTTCCGCAACTTTCGATGGAGACCGCCTCGAATGTGATCATCGGATTGCGCTGCGAGGGACAAAAAGGAGCACAAGTATTTCGCGGCCAGATCGTCGCCTTCTCGGACCGGATCAACTCCTTGTTGGTACCCAAATCCTTCTTGGATTGGGCAAATGAAGCATTGGAGGGACTTCCCTCCGCCAATGCCTCCCGCGTTTACCTCAAAACACTGGACGCAAACAGTCCCGACCTCCTGCATTTCCTGGCACAGAAAAATTACCGCGTCAACAAAGAAAAAACCGCTTTCGGCCGTTCGAAGCAGATCCTGCAGGGGGTTGTAGCGGGACTGGGCATCTTCGGCATACTGGTAGTGGCACTGGCCCTGTTGCTGTTCTCCTTTTATCTGCAGTTGATGGTAGCCCGCAGCCGCGATAATTTGCAATTGTTGCTCACCATCGGGTATCGTCCCGATTGGCTGAGTAAACAAGTAGCCCGCCGATTCATACCGGTCTATTTCGTGGTGGTGGCAGTGGCGCTGGGACTCACCCAGCTATTGCAATACCTTTTTCATCAGGTCATCATGTACAACCGTCCGGAATTATCCTCTTGGTTGGATCCGAGCGTTTGGATCACGGCATTGGTGCTGATCGGGTTATCGGTTACGACCAATTGGCGGATGGTTCGTAAATTATTGTATGGGATCCGTTGATCACACCCGTTCGTAGATCACGGATGCGCCTTGTCCGACTCCCACGCACATCGTCGCCAATCCATATCGCTTTTGCGCGCGGCGCATTTCATGTAACAAAGTGGCCGACAGCCGAACGCCGCTGCAACCCAATGGATGTCCCAATGCAATGGCTCCACCATTCACATTCACCAAGGATGGATCCAATTGGAGGTCATGAATGCAGGCAAGTGACTGCGCGGCAAAGGCCTCGTTGAGTTCGATCAGGGAAAGGTCGTTTATGGAAAGTCCGCCTCGCTTCAGTGCTTTTTGTGTAGCGGGCACGGGTCCGATGCCCATGATACCCGGATCCACGCCGGCCACGGCCATGGAAACAATCCGTCCCAATGGCTCCAACCCAAAATCTTTCAAGGCTTGTTCACTGGCCAGCAGCATGGCTGCCGATCCATCATTGATCCCGGAGGCATTGCCGGCTGTAACCGTTCCATCCTTCACAAAGGCCGGTTGAAGGGATGCCAATTTCTCCAAGGTGGTTTGACGCGGATGTTCATCGTGGGTGAACCAACTCACCATCCCTTTACTGACCAGCTCTACGGGTTGGATCTCATCGGCCCAGCGATCGGCATCTTTGGCCGCGAAATATTTTTGTTGGGATGCAAGAGCAAAGGCATCCTGTTGCTCGCGGGAGATCTTCCACTGACGCGCGACGTTCTCGGCCGTTTCGCCCATGGAGTACGGGGGATATTTTTCGGCGAGACGGGGATTGATGAAACGCCATCCCAAGGTTGTATCAAATACCTGTGCCTGACGGTCGAAGGCCGTTTGGGCTTTGGGCATCACGAACGGTGCCCGGGTCATGCTCTCCACGCCGGATGCAATGATCAGTTCAGCATCGCCGGAGGCGATCTGACGAGCTCCATCCATCACGGCTTGCAAGCCGGAGGCACAGAGGCGGTTGACGGTGGTGCCGGGAACGGTGACGGGCAGTCCGGCCAACAAAGCCGCCATGCGGGCTACGTTGCGGTTGTCCTC
>SXXL01000064.1 GCA_005789565.1 Bacteroidota bacterium
GTATCCGAACATCATGCCTTGGTCGCCGGCGCCTTGGTCTTCTTTTTTCTTGCGCTCCACGCCTTGGTTGATGTCGGCGGATTGTTCGTGTATAGCCGAGAGGATGCCACAGCTGTTGGCCTCGAACATGTATTCGCTTTTCGTGTAGCCGATGTCACGAATGACCTGACGGGCGATCTCTTGCACATCGAGGTATGCGCGAGATTTTACCTCTCCGGCGAGAACGACCTGGCCGGTGGTTACCAAGGTTTCACAAGCGACTTTGGATTGTGCATCGAAAGCCAAAAAATGATCGATGAGGGCATCGGATATCTGGTCCGCTACTTTGTCGGGATGTCCTTCGCTGACGGACTCAGAGGTAAACAGATAAGGCATGCTGAATTTTTGTTTCGGCAAAGATAAGAGGCCATGGGTTTCCCTGCACCAATGGATACCGAAGAGTTATAAACGGGAGTAGACCAACCGCATCCGAAGACGTTTGGTGGCATCGGGGTGATTGCCGCCGGCCAGTACGATTCGTCCATAAGCCGGTCGGTCGGTCACGAACAACTGGTTTCGGGCTTGATAGGCCGGTGAGTAGAGGAATGCCCGGATGGGGATATAGATACGAAGCGAGTCGTTGCGGAGGCGTTGGGTAACGAGGCTCTGGACGTAGCGGGTGATGTTGAATCGGAAGGTACTGTCGGTTCGCAACTTGCCGCCGAAAGTGGAAATATCGTATGCGAAGGCGGTGAAATTATTGGACAGCAACATGTCATTATCGAAGGTGTAGGCTGTATCGCCTCGGGGACTGATGCGGTCCATGAAAAGTCCCAACGGATACCGGAACGTCCCACTCTGGGTACTGGGCAGCGGGGTGGCGATCAATTCGGCCCGGTGAATGACCACATTGCGGAAGGTATCCAAGGCCGGGATACGGACCTGAGCCATAGACCCGGGGGTGGCAGGCAAATAGATCTTATCATCGTTCGGAATACCATTATTCAAGTAACTGAGCCAGTTTCCGCCGGGGGTACGACGGATCAAGTTGGCTTGCCCGCCGGTGGAATGGAAATAGTCGGCCTGGGTGGTATCGGTGAATCCGTTCTTGGTGTACCGGAAATAGACGGTGAGTTTGTTCTTGAGCACGTCGGTAGGGTTAACGTATACCAACGCATTGCCAGACAGGTCGGATTTTACGGCAAAGCCCCGGAAGAGGCGCTTAAAGATGGAATCGTTTCGGTAGGCGCCATTGACCGTATTACTCGTATCATAATTGACCAACCGCCGGCCGAAGTTGGTGTCGAGGCGGATGCGGATGACGTTTGCCAATTTGGAGGTGTCACGCTTTTGGATGAAGCGGATTGAATCGGAGAGGCGTTTGACTTGAAAAGACTTGTTCCCCAATTCCGGTCCGGTGGTCGTGAAATCCGGATGGTCATATTTATATAAGGTCGTGTCGTTGAACCCGGCCGTTTGGCTGATCTCAAACACCCGAAGGGTCAGGTTGCTGTTGGTATCTCCGTAGGAAGCCTGGTAAGAAAGGGAAAGCACCACTGAATCGACTTTCACGGAATCCCGGTTGTAATAAGGGTAGAAGAAATAATTGGGATGGCTGATGTTGAAATAGGCATCGGCGTGAATGGAGCCGAATTCCGGATCATTGATCTGTCCCAGGGCCAGATCATCGTTGAAGTAAACCTTGGTGGTATCGACGAGGTATCGATTGTCCGCTTCCGCGGGCAGGAAGGCCTCGAAGGTATTGATGTTGTCGACGGGAGGAATGAGGTCGCCGCCAAGATTGGTAGACTCATTGATCCGGGTACAAGCTGTCAGGAACCATACCACGCTGCTGGTCGCGAGTATCAAATGTGTTTTCCGGATGGAGAGCAGGCTTATCATGAGGGTTGGCAGACGAAATAAAATATTAGCCGGCAAGGTCGCTATAGAGTTGTAAATAGTCTGTTAAATCACCCTCCGCCTGATAGGGCAAGGTCTTCTTCCCGCGCACCTTGGTAAATTCTTCGGCAAGTTTCTTATCGATCTTCTCCGCACCGAAGGTGATGGCATCGGCGAACTGGGCACCGCCACGGAACATCGAGAGGTTGGAACCATCCTTGAATACCTCGAGATCTTTCTCCTTCAAGGAGGCATGGATCAGCGCCTTTTTCAGGAAGGACGCACCCATCTTTTCTTTGTAGGTTGTTTCACCGATGGTAAATACCACTTTGCTGTGCGCGAAGACGGGTTCTTTTTTATAAACGGTTTTGAGGTAGGCCGGGATCAGTCCGGTCATCCAACCGCTGCAGTGAATGATATCGGGAGGCCAACCGAATTTCTTGACAGTCTCCAAGGCGCCTTTACAAAAGAAAATGGTGCGCAGGTCGTTGTCCTCAAACCAGTTCTCCTGCTCATCGTGAAAGACCGATTTGCGCTTGAACAGTTCCTCATTATCCAGAAAATAAACCTGTAAACGGGCACTGGGCAGGGAAGCCACCTTGATCTGCAAGGGCAGGTCGTCGTTATCGACCGTAACATTGATGCCGGAAAGCCGAACGACCTCGTGCAAGCGATGACGGCGTTCATTGATAATCCCGAAGCGGGGCATGATGCACCGAACCTCAAAATTATTGTCGTTCGCTTTAATGGCCAGTCGGTTGACGATCTCCGAGAACTCCGTCAGCTCCAGATAAGGAGACATCTCATTGGCGATAAAGAGAATGCGCTTTTTTGCTGACATCGGCGTACGCTTTGGGTAAGGATTGGCCAAACCGGCGGCAAAGCGGGTCGGGTTTATCCAATAAGGGGGCAAAGGTACAGAAATTAGGGAAAATCAGCTATTGGAAAAGGAGTTTGCGCTAACATTTGCTAGCTTTATACATTGATAATCATGTCGAATCGCCTTTCTAAACTCGGATCCAACCTGTTCTATGCCGCGCTGGCGGTATTTTTTATCTGGCTTTCTTTGCGGCACCTGAACGCGGAACAGTGGACCAAAATCCAGGCAGCCCTGCGGAGTACCAAGTATGTTCTGATCCTCCCGGTGGTGGGTATTTTGCTCTTGAGCCATTGGGTCCGTGCCTTGCGCTGGCGCCTGCTGATCGGCTCGCTGGGGCACCCGGTTCGTCGCCGCGATGCTTTTTATGCCGTCATGATCGGGTATTTGGTCAATCAAGGCGTTCCAAGGCTCGGCGAGATCATGAAATGTACCCTACTGGGACGAAAATCCGGCATCGCCGTAGAAAAACTGATCGGTACGATCTTGCTGGAACGGCTATTCGATGCCTGTTGTTTGATCGTGTTTTTCGGATTGACGCTGGCCATTCAGCCCGATCTGTATGATAAATTAATGACCACCTTTTTTGCATCAGAACCCTCCGCCCCTGCTACGCAAGACCGTGGCCAGGTGCTGTGGATCGTGGGACTGCTGCTCATCGGCATCGGCTTATTTTTCTGGTGGAAGCTTCGGCATTGGAAGATCGGCCAGATCAAAGAAAGGCTCGGTCGATTTCAACACCAGTTCATTGAGGGATTTCGTTCGATCCAGCGCTTGCAAGCCAGAGGCTATTTTATATTCCTAACCTTGATTATGTGGAGCTGCTATCTATTCGGCGGGTACATCGGATTGCTGGCCTTTTCCGACACGCAGCATTTGAGCCTGCCCGTGGCCTTCAGCATTCTCTCGGCCGGCAGTGTGGGGATGATCGCCTCACCTGGTGGCATTGGTGCCTATGCCTATCTGATCCAACAGACCATGGAACTCTATGGAATTGAGGAAGCGGCCTCGATCGCCTTCGGGTGGTTGCTGTGGCTGGTACAAACCGCGGTCATTACCGTGGGGGGACTGGCCAGTTTTCCCGGAATCGCCCCTCCCAAAAAACAAGCATGAATCAACCCGAAACCTACCTCGACAAGATCCTGACCCCCGAGCAAGCCAAACGCAAGATCGCGGGATGGCAACATATGGGACAGGCCGTTGTATTCACCAATGGGGTGTTTGATCTGCTCCACGAGGGGCATCTGCATTCATTGGCACAAGCCGCGCAGGAAGGACATCACTTGGTGGTAGGGATCAACTCGGATGCCTCCGTGAAGCGACTGAAAGGACCCGACCGCCCGATTCAATCGCAAACCACCCGCGCCAAGATCCTCGCCGCATTGCTGCTCGTAGATTTGGTCATTGTTTTTGACGAAGACACGCCCGCCGAACTGATCGAACGCCTTCAACCCGATGTGTTGGTGAAAGGAGGCGATTATACAGCCGAAAAAATTGCCGGAGCCGACACCGTACTTCAACGAGGAGGACGCGTTGTGATCAACCCCCTGATCGAAGGCTTTTCGACCACCGCCAGCATCCGTCGCATAAAAAAAGATTGAGAAGTTTTTAGGAACTACTTTTGCGGCGTCATGCCACCTTTTCAGAGATCTCTAGCCGCCGGACTGCTACTTTCACTATTGCCTGCACTGGCCTTTTCACAGCAAGAACCAATGACCTTGTCAGAGGTTAGTCTCACCGCACACGGCAACCGTCAGCCGATCCGAAACACCGGCCGAAATGTTTGGATCCTACCCGGTCATCTGCTCGCCCGGGCGCCCATCCATTCTATTGACGACCTGCTCCGGTTCATGCCGGGCATCGAAGCACAGCAACGAGGCCCGCAAGGGGCACAAGGCGATCTGTTGATCCGAGGCGGCACCTTCCAACAAGTATTGGTTTTGATCGATGGCATACGCTTGAACGATCCGCTGACCGGACATTTCAATGCCTATATCCCCATCGACCCATCGGAGATCGATCGGATCGAGATCCTAAAAGGCCCGGCGGCCGTCACTTGGGGATCGGAGGCCGTGGGCGGCGTTATCCAGATCTTTACCAAAACCTTTTCCGATAAAACTGCTGCCCGAAAAAAAGAACTTCAAGGGGGATTGTCGATAGGTGAATACCAATCTTGGCAACTGCAAGCCCGCGGATACCTCGAACATAAAAATGACCGGTTCTCGATCTCCGGCTCATCTCGCAACAGCGACGGGGCACCGCAACGAGGAACCCGTGGCTATTTTCAATTGCACACCGTACAGGGTGCCTGGCAACACGAATTTCAAAAAGGCTGGCGGCTTCGGATACGGACTGCCTGGGACAGCCGGGATTTTGGCGCCCAAAATTTTTATACCGGATTCATCAGCGATACCGCCAACGAGGAGGTGAATAGTTGGTGGAATCATGCTCAGTTGTGCAAGCGAGCAGCGAAGGGTTCTTGGCAAGCCGATCTCAGCTACAAACAAACCTTGGATGTTTATCGGTTTCGTCCCGCTGCCACCCCCAACCGAAACGAAATGGGATTTACACAGCTCCAGTTACGTTATCAGCGGCAGACCTCCTCCCCTTTTCAATACCAAGTGGGACTGCAGGCCTTTCAACGAACCATTCGCTCGAACGACCGGGGCGATCATCAAATCGAGCAGGCATCGGTGGTGAGCATCGGGCAATACAAGTTGGCGAAGCATTGGGTCGCTAACGGCGGACTTCGCATCACCCACGATGAACTCTACGGCAACATCGTAATCCCACAACTAAGCCTTTCTCAATCCCGCGAAAATCATCAATGGCGGTTTTCGGCAGGACGCTCCTACCGAGACGCTGATTTTACCGAGCGCTATAACAATTACAATAAAACGCTGGTGACCAGTGGACGGATCGGCAATCCGTCGCTCTCCCCCGAGGATGCGTGGCAAATGGAACTTGGGTACGATGTCATTTTTGAAAAAAAGTGGTTTGCCCACACCAGCGTTTTTTACCGCGACCAAAAAGGATTGATCGATTGGATAACGACCCCCTATGCGAGTATGCCTCGCCCCATCAATCTTTTACCCACCGGCACCTATGCCCTGGCGAAAAATGTGGAACGAGTGAAGACCACGGGATGGGAATTGGATTTTCAATTCCGCGACAGTTTGGGCGGCGGATTTTTGCTGGCACAGGCGGGTTTGCTTTGGCTGAACAACCAAGCACCTTCCGGAGGTGCAGGCTTTTACCTGAACAGCCATGCTCGTTTCTTGGTAAATGGTTTGATCCAATACCAACGGGGACCGTGGATCGTGTCCACAGGTTTATTATACAAAAAGCGGCAGGCACAATCGGCCACCCCCCTCGCGGCTGTGCTGACCCCCTCCTATTTTTTAATGAATGCTAAACTTTCTTTTGCCCCTGCCAACTGGATGGGATCGTTGTTCCTGCAGGCGGACAATGTGCTGAACACCCGGTACAGTGATCTGCTGGGTGCCCCCATGCCGGGCCGGTGGCTCTCCGGTGGATTTCGGGTAACTTTATAAAACAAACGAATCGATATGGAATTTTTACAGCAGCTAGGTATTACGTCCAAGCACCTGGGAGTAAGCACGGGCAGTCAGTGGCTTGAATCGAATGGCGAGTGGATCGAATCCTTCTCTCCGGTGGATGGCCGCTCGATCGGACAAGTACGGGCAGCCGACCGGTCGGCATATGAAACCGCCTTGCAACATGCCCAAGAAGCGTTCTTGATCTGGCGTTCGATGCCCGCGCCCCGCCGAGGAGAGATCGTTCGACAGATCGGAGATGCCTTGCGTGATAAAAAAGATGCGTTGGGTCAACTGGTCTCCTATGAGATGGGAAAAAGTTTACAGGAAGGTTGGGGCGAGGTTCAGGAGATGATCGATATCTGTGATTTTGCGGTGGGACTATCGCGGCAATTGCATGGTTTGACCATGCACAGCGAACGTCCTTCGCATCGGATGTACGAACAATATCATCCGCTGGGGATCGTGGGCATTATTTCCGCGTTCAACTTTCCCGTGGCGGTCTGGAGCTGGAATACCATGCTGGCCTGGGTCTGCGGCGATGTATGTGTGTGGAAGCCCTCGGAAAAAACACCCTTGTGTTCCATCGCCTGTCAATTGATCGTAGCGGAGGTGTTTCAAAAGAATCATTTACCCGAAGGGATCAGCGTGTTGGTAAATGGTGGTAGGAACGTGGGCGAATGGCTCAGCGAGGATACCCGCGTGCCATTGATCTCAGCCACCGGCTCCACAAGAATGGGCAAGGAAGTGGCCGCGGTCGTGGGAAAGCGACTGGGAAGATCTTTGTTGGAACTGGGCGGAAATAATGCGATCATCGTCTCCGCCGATGCCGATCTGGATATTGCCATCCCGGCGGCTGTCTTTGGTGCCGTGGGTACAGCCGGACAGCGTTGTACCACCACACGTCGGCTGATCATTCATCGGTCGATCTATGACACCGTCAAAGAGCGTTTGAAAAAAGCATACGGACAGATCCGCATCGGTGATCCGTTGGACGCGAACAATCATATGGGGCCGCTGATCGATACCGATGCGGTCGCTCAATACCAACGGTCGATCGAGTCCTGTCGACAGCAAGGCGGAACCTTTTTATTGGAGGGAGGCGTCTTGACCGGAAAGGGATTCGAGAGTGGCTGCTATGTGAAACCCTGCCTGGCAGAGGTTTCGCCCGACCTGGCGATCGTTCAACACGAAACGTTTGCACCGATCCTCTACCTGATGTCGTATGAAACGCTGGATGAGGCCATTGCCATTCAGAATGGGGTGCCACAGGGATTATCCTCCGCGATCATGACCCTGAACTTGCGGGAGGCGGAGCAATTCCTGTCGGCGGCGGGGAGTGATTGCGGGATCGCCAATGTCA
>SXXL01000065.1 GCA_005789565.1 Bacteroidota bacterium
GGGTATGGACGAGTTGAGTGAGGAGGATAAAATGATTGTTGCCCGTGCTCGTAAGGTGCAGCGTTTCCTGTCGCAGCCCTTCCATGTGGCTGAGGCCTTCACCGGCTTGAAAGGTGTGTTGGTTCCGATCGAGGAGACCATCCGCGGATTCAATATGATCATGGACGGAGAAGTAGATGAATATCCGGAAGCGGCCTTCAACCTGGTCGGTAGCATTGATGATGCCATTGAAAAAGGTAAAAAGCTGATGGCTGCTGCCCAATCCTAATCGTCAAACGAACCGCCATGAACCTTGAGATCCTGACCCCCGAAAAAAAGCTCTTCAGCGGAGACGTATACGGCGTGCAAATGCCTGGTATCAGCGGAAGTTTTGAGGTGCTGGACCGACATGCACCCCTGATCAGTGCCCTCCAATCCGGAAAGCTCAAAGTATTGAGCGCCGTGAACCAGGAACTGGTCAGCTACCAGGTGCAAGGAGGATTTGTGGAAGTCTTGAACAACCGGGTGACCGTGCTATTGGAAGGCGCACAGGAAGCCTGATCAACCCTAACTTTTCTTCAACCCGCCCGAATTCGGGCGGTTTTTTTATATTCAATAAAATCTTTGGCCATGCGAAAACTTCTGCTCCTGTTCGGGATGTTTCTTTTTTCATTGGTGTTGCCTGCACAGCAATTCAGCGTTACCTGGGGCGATGGCATGAAAATGCGTAAGGGAACCACTGACATGGACATCGTGACGGCCGACAATACCGGCGTCTATTTTTCGGAGGGTAGCTTGCGGATGAAAAGTTATTTCGTGGTCGGCGCTTCGTACGGAACCGCGTACAAGCTGATCAAGTTCGACCGAAATTTCAACGAGGTTTTCGAAAAAGAGTACAAGCGCGAGTTGAAAGGCCTGGAGTTTCACAGCTTCCAACCCTTGGGAGGAGACCTCTATTTGTTTGCGACCGATTATGTAAAAAAAGATCGGGCCTTTAAGGTCTATGCTGCCAAGGTCGATAAGAACAGCGGTGAGCTGACGGGTAATCCCCTGGAGATCGGAAGTTATACACTAGAAAACAAACGAGACGATTATGAACTGAGTGTTCAGCCGGCTCAAAACGGGCAATATTTTCTGTTGGTCACCGACATCTCCGCCAACGATCGCAACAATTTGGATGTTGTGTTATTAGACAAGAACCTGCGCATCAAACAGCAAGCCTCGATCGATCTGCAATACCCCAAGAATACCTATAACCTCGAAGACGTCAAATACACCGCCAATCATAAGATCGTGATCCTCGGTAAAGAGTTTGACGAGGTGCCGGTGGGCAAACGCAAACGCACCCGGTTGGTATTCAAAAAATACACGTTGGCCGTTTACAGTGCCCAGGGCAAAAAGGAACGGGACGTGTCGGTTGAGTCGGCTGATAAATACACCATTGGCGGACAGTTGGTGGAACTCAAAAACGGTGACCTGCTGCTGGCAGGGTTTTATAGTGATAGTCCCCGTAAAGAAGACCTCAGCGGATTTTTTCTCAGCCGTCTCAACACCGAGCTGGGTGAATTATCGCTGACTTCCTTCAAGCCCCTGGATGCGTCGTTGCTGGGAAGGGCTTATACGGAGGATGAGGCGGATGCGGACGAGGAAACGCGCGATAGCCGGCGATCGTCCCAAAAGGCACGGGGGGAAGAGGGCGATAGTGAATTCCCCAACAGCTACATCATTCGATCCGTCGAATACCATGCCGGGGATGACAGCTATCTCATCACGGCCGAGATCTCTCGGTACACCTACTATTCTTATACGATTTCCGATTACAATCCCAGCACGCGTACCTGGCGGCCAACCACCTACCACGTGCATCGATATGAAAACAAGGACATCCTGGTTGTCAATGCCGACCCGACCGGTAAGATCAAGTGGGTGAACGATATTCCCAAAGATCAACTGGAGGAGATCCGTACCTCCAATGCCGGCTACGGGAATGGCCTGGGTCTGTATCGGAACTACAGCAGCTATTTTGCCCGGGGTGGTGGCATGCCGTATTATTCGTCCTTCACGCAGCTGATCCAAAACAACAAGTTGGTCTTGATCTACAACGACCACAGCAAGAACAATCTCATCGCCGGATACGGCGATCGGGTCAGGCGGATCTATAATTTTCGGAAGAACAGCAACACCTGGGGGGTCTCGATCGATATTCCCACCGGGGGGATGACCCGACAGGTGATCTCGGCCAACGATGAGGAGACCATCCTCATGCCTCGGCATGCCATGGTGGTCAAGAATGAGGTCTTTCTTCCCTCTTGGCGAATTCGTGCCTTGGCGCGCACCAAGTTCAAGATGGCCAAGATCACTGTTCGGTAGACATACTTTAACAGGGTTTAAACGCAAGGGATCGTCCCTTTTCGATCGCCCAAGCGGCTCCTGCTGTATTTTTGACCTCTGGTGAAACGCATACTCCCATGGATCATTCTGTTGATCGGCCTTTCCCTGGTCGGTATCATCGGCATTCAGGTGTCGTGGATCAACAATATGATCTTGCTTCGTCAGGAGCAGATCAAACACAGTGTGGAGGAGGCGACCATTTGGGTAGGCAATGACCTGGTTGCCCGCAAAAGCTCTTCGATCGGGGCTCGCCCTTTTTGGGAAGATGATTTTCTTTCCCGGATCCTTCGTCCGCCGAGCATCGGTCAGCAAGTCTCTGTGGAAGAGGTCGACAAAAAATTTCGGGAGGCGTTTCATAAGTACCACTTGCCGGATCGGATGCGGTTCGAGTTCGGGATCGCTTCTTTGCAGGCAGCCGACAATAACGCTTTCGAAAAGATCTCTCCGAATTTCATCCAATCCTACTCCGATACGACCAACAATTTCACGTTCAACTGGGTCCTCCAATCCGGCAGCGGCACGCTGGGGGCAACGGGCATCGAAGAGGTCCTATTCGTGGTCATACCCGACCTCCGCTCGCTGGTCCTGCAGTCGCTCTGGTGGCCCATCGCCATCTCGGTGCTGTTCACCCTCGTGATCATCACCGCTTTTTATCTGACAGTGCGCACGATGGTGCGGCAAAAAAAGTTGGTGGAGATCAAAAATGATTTCATCAACAACATGACCCACGAGTTCAAGACGCCCATTGCCACGATCTCGCTGGCCGTCGATGCCATGCGCAACGAAAAAGTAAAAGTCGATCCGGCCCGAATGAGTTATTTCAATTCGATCATCAAAGAGGAAAATCTTCGGATGAACCGACAGGTCGAGACCATCCTGCGCGCCTCCCAGCTGGAGCGGCAGGATTTCGAGGTGGCTTTCAAACCCGTGCATGTTCATCCCCTCATCCAGCGGGTGGTCGATACGTTCTCATTACAGGTTGAATCCCGGGCGGGTCGAATCGACCTGCGCTTGGCGGCGGAGCAGGATCTGCTGCAGGCCGATGAATCGCACCTGTCCAACCTCATCAGCAACCTGATCGATAACGCGCTCAAGTATTCCAACGAAGGCGTTCCTCCGGTCGTGGAGATCGTGACCACCAATGAATCTGGCCAATGGGTCTTCTCCATCCGTGATAACGGCATTGGCATGTCGCGCGAAACCCTGAAACGCATCTACGAAAAATTCTATCGGGCCCACACCGGCAATGTGCACAATGTAAAAGGATTCGGTTTGGGATTGAGTTATGTGAAGACCTTGGTCGATGCACACCGGGGCACCATTACTGCCGAGAGTACATTGGGTAAAGGCAGTCGTTTCGTGCTTCGGTTTCCATTGGCAAGGGCTTAATTAGCCGCCGCTCGATCACGCCACAGCAAACTTCCATCTCCATAACTAAGGAAACGAAAATCGTTTTTCAGGGCATAGTCGTAGATCTTCCGCCAGTCATCTCCCACCAAGGCAGCGATCAGCAGGAGCAAGGTGGATCTGGGTTGATGAAAATTCGTGATCAGTCCGTCTGCCATTCTCACCCGATAACCCGGTGCGATCAACAATTCGGTGCGGACCCACCGGGAATCAGTTCCCTCCGCGTCCATTCGTTGCAGGATCGATTCGAGTGCGGCGCTCGCTGAGATATTTTGCGCTAATGCATAAGGTTCCCACTGGGAAAGCTGCTCCAACCTGGCATTTTTATGCTGGGCCAAGCGGACGCCCAGCCAATAGATCGACTCCAGGGTTCGCAGGGCAGTAGTGCCCACGGCCACCCGTCTTCCCGTATGCGCTAGCAAGCGCTCGATGGCCGGTCGGTACAGATGGATCCATTCTCCGTGCATGGCATGATCAGACAACCGGTGGGCCGTGACCGGTTTGAACGTGCCGGCCCCCACATGCAAGGTCAGGGCCAACCGATCGATGCCTTTTCGCTGCAGTTGCTCCAGCAATTCATCCGTGAAATGCAATCCCGCCGTGGGTGCCGCTACGGATCCATCGGCCGCCGCATACCTGGTCTGATAATCGGTTTTATCCTGCTCCTCCACGGAACGCTTCAAGTAGGGTGGTAGAGGCATACGTCCGGCTCGGGCCAACACCTCCGCGAAATTGCCGGCCGTTTCCGGCCATTCGAAGGCGATGCGAAAATCCGTTTCGCCCTTCTCCAGCAAATGAGCGGTCAGCCTGTCGGAGGATGCCGCGCCTGGTAATGCTACCGACAATGGTTGTCCCGGCTTCCACTTCGAAGCGCCCCCGATCAAACATCGCCAAATCACGCGCCCGCGAGCCGCCAGCGCCGTCGAAACCTCCGGATAGATCGCATCGGGCTCCAAACAAAAGATCTCCACCCGCCCGCCCGTTGGTTTTTCAAATAACAACCGCGCGGGAATAACGCGCGAATCATTCACACATAATTGAACCGATCCCTCCAAGGCCTCGGTCAGCGAATAAAAATGAGATTCCCGGATCTCCCCCGCACGATACACCAGCATGCGCGCGGCCGCTCGCGGATGCACCGGATACCAGGCGATCCGCCCCGTCGGCAGATCATAATCAAATTGGGCAATGTCAATTGAACGAGGATCCATACACAACCAACTGTTGAGTGCCGCAAAATTGCGGAAAACACCTCGATTTCCACACTTTCAACAGCTTATCCACAGCAATTCACATCCTGAACACAGGTTTTTGTAAAAAAGTCCCTCAAATTTCAATGAAACGCTTTGCTGTAAAGCGTTTCAGCGGTTTTATAAGTGGGGATAAATTAAGGCGGGTCAAAATTTGGTCATAAGGTGGTAAAAAGTGTTATTTTGTGTCAATACAGGGAATACCTCTGTTAACCCACTGAAAATGACTGGATTCATCGGAGAATACGAAGCAACCTTGGACGCGAAAGGGCGTTTTCTGCTTCCGGCCGGCTTTAAGAAGCAGTTGCCGGAGGGGGCGGGTATGCAGTTTGTCATCAATCGGGGTTTTGAGAAGAGTCTGGCCTTGTATCCGATTAAGAATTGGGAGCCACTTTTTGCCGACATCAGCCAGTTGAATGATTTCGACCCCAAGGTGCGGGAGTTCCGCCGTTATTTTTTGAATGGGGCTACGATGGTGGAGCCGGACACGGCGGGTCGTTTGTTGGTGCCTCCGAATTTGAAGGTGCATGCGCAGCTGCAGCGCGACATCGTGCTGGTGGCGGCGGTCAATAAGATTGAGATCTGGGATAGTAATACGTACAAGCAGTTCTTTGATTCGTTCTCTCCGGAGGCGTTCAGCAAGCTGGCGCAGGAGGTGATGGTTCCGAAACCCCCTTCATCCGGTCAATAAGTTCAGATGGAAAGGAAGAGTATCACCCATGCTTCCGATCCGTCTTACCACGTGCCCGTGCTCTTGCGCGAGGCGGTGGAGGGATTGAACATACGACCGGATGGGATTTATGTTGATTGCACTTTGGGGGGTGGGGGTCATGGCCGGGCCATCTTGGAAAGATTGGGTCCGCAGGGTCGCTTGATCGCGTTCGATCAGGATGCCGATGCGGTACAGAATCTTCCGGCCGATCCGCGGGTTCATTTCTGGCCTCAGAATTTTCGTCATCTCCGTCGGTTTCTGCGGTTGCAGGATATCGGGCAAGTGGATGGGGTCTTGGCCGATCTCGGTGTCAGCAGTCACCAGTTTGATGAAGCGGGTCGTGGTTTTTCCATTCGGTTCGAGGGACCGCTCGATATGCGAATGGACCAGCGTCAAGCGCGCACAGCAGCCGAGGTGATCGCGCAGTATTCCGAAGCCGACTTGCACAAGATGTTCGAACGGTATGGGGAAGTGACCAATGCCCGCACCTTGGCTCGATGCTTGGTGCAGCAGCGGGCACACGTGTCGATCGACACGACCCAGGCCTTGAAGGATGTCATTCGGGAGATCGTAAAGGGGAATCCCAGTAAGTATTTCGCCCAAGTATTTCAGGCCTTGCGTATGGAGGTCAATGAGGAAGTGCCGGTGCTCACCGAGTTGCTCGAGCAATTGCCGGTGGTGCTGCGCCCGGGTGCTCGTGCCGTCATCATCACGTTCCATTCGATCGAGGACAGGTTGGTGAAACAATTCTTCCGCCGGGGTTCTTTTCAGGAACCGGACCCCAACCCCTTTACCCGCACCGAAGATCGATCGCCTTTTACCGTGATCACTAAAAAGCCGATCGAGCCCACCGACGAAGAGAAACGAATCAACCCTCGCGCCCGCAGTGCCAAGCTACGGATCGCGGAGCGACGATGAATGGTCTTGGCCCCAACCGATAATTAAAGAATCGAAGAACCGAACGAATATGTCCGC
This sequence comes from Bacteroidota bacterium, assembly GCA_005789565.1. Classification (GTDB taxonomy): domain Bacteria; phylum Bacteroidota; class Bacteroidia; order Chitinophagales; family Chitinophagaceae; genus JJ008. The sequence goes on from SXXL01000065.1 coordinate 6,715, forward strand.
ACCAGAAACAAAGATGAATTGGAAGCAGTGGTTGAACTACCCCTCGCTGGTGCGTCAACTTCCCTTCATTTTATTCCTCACTTTGCTGGGCGTACTCTACATCTACAACGGTCACTGGGCAAACAAGACCATCCGCAACATTCAATTGGCAGAGAAAGAGATCCGGGAGCTGCAGTATGAATACGTAACAGCCAAGGGAGAGCTGTTGGCCCGCAGCAAGCCCAGTGAAGTGTCCAAGGCCGTGGCTCCATTCGGATTGAAAGAATTAACCGGTTCGCCCTGGATTTTACAGGACTCCACCATCACCCCCAAACGTTCAGCCGACTAATGGATACCAAGCGCGACATATTGGGACGGGTGTACCTGAGTTTCATCGGGATCGCGTTGCTGGGATTTCTGGTGCTGGGTCGCGCCGTATACATTCAGCGCGTGGAGGGCAGTTATTGGCGGGCCATGAGTGACAGTCTCCGGCAGCGCTTTGTTCCCCTCGATGCCCAACGGGGTACCATTTACACCGAACAGGGAGAGATGCTCAGTACGTCTGTTCCCACCTTCGATGTGTATTTCGATTTTCAGGCCGATGGCTTACGCGAGGAAAATGGAAAGCTCTTTCATGAGAAGATCGATTCGTTCGCGCGGACCCTCTCGGTTTATTTCGGCGACCGGTCGGCCGCGGATTATGCCAACGAATTCAAGGCAGGGTATCGGAAAGGCGACCGTTATTTTCCACTGAAGAAGAAGTTGAGTTTTGAGCAGTATAAAGCCTTTCGAACGTTTCCGCTGGCCAATCAGGGACGCAATAAGAGCGGACTGATCGTAGAGGTTCGGAATAAAAGGTTGGTGCCGTACGGACTCCTAGCCAGCCGCACCATCGGCCTGTCCCGCGAATATGTTCTGTCGGACGGCAAAATGAAAAAAATGAATGTGGGATTGGAGCAGAGTTACGACTCGTTGCTCAGCGGACGGGACGGACAACGCATGGTACGCTTCGTAGCACCTGGCACCGCCATCCCCATCGACGGAACGGAGTTGGAGCCGGTGAATGGGAAAGACATTTATACTACGCTGGACCTCTCCATCCAAGACATCACTGAGCAGGCATTACTAAAACAGCTCGAGAAATTCGAAGCACTCTACGGCACGGCCATCGTCATGGAAACCGCCACGGGCAAGATCAAGGCCATTGCCAACCTGGGTCGTCGGCCCGATGGCAGTTATTGGGAAGATGATAATTATGCCTTGCGCCACACCGAGCCCGGATCCACCATCAAGCTGGTTACCCTGATGGCCGTATTGGATAAGGGAAGTAGTAAGGTGACCGACTCCGTTTTCATCGGTACGGCACAAACGGCACAGGTGGGTCCCCGGACCGTAACCGATGCCGAGCATTCCTCCAAACCGGTGCTGACCGTCAACGAGTGTTTTGCACACAGTTCCAATATCGGGATGAGTCGACTGGCCTTGAAAGCCTTCGGTGGACGACCCACCGAGCTGCGCGAGTACATGCGCCGCTTTCGAATGGATGAGCCACTGCAATTGGACCTGTCCATCACGGCCAAACCGTTTTTTGCTCGGCTCGATCAAAAAGGAAGTGCCGTAGGCGATATGCTTTCCATGAGTTATGGATATGCCTCGGCCGTAAGCCCCTTTCATACCCTCACGCTTTACAACGCGGTGGCCAATGGCGGAAAGATGATGAGGCCGTATCTGGTCCATTCGGTCCGACAAGGTGGGGTGATCTATCGTCAGTATGAGCCCAAGGTCTTGTCTAACAACATCGCCCGGCGCGAGGTCGTGGAGGCCGCTCGTCAGGCCATGCTGATGGTCACCACCGAGGGTACGGCCGTTCGGATCTTCAAAGACGTCCCATTCTCGGTTGCAGGCAAGACCGGCACAGCACAGGTATGGGATGGTCCGTATAAGTATAAGGACGGCGTGTATCAGGCGTCCTTCGTCGGGTATTTTCCCGCCGATCGGCCCCAATACACGTGTATCGTATTGATCCGCACCAAACCGCATGCCTCCAATATCTACGGAGGCACCTTGGCTGCACCCGTGTTTCGCGAGATCGCCACCAAGCTGTATGCCTTGTATGTGGAAAGTCCCAAACCACACCGCGGATCGCTGCGGGCAGACAGTTCCCTCTCTCAATATGCCGGAAGCAGGAAATCCTTGCAACAGGTCTATGATCAATTGGGTTTTCCCCGAATGGATTCCTCCGCTGGCAACGCCTGGGTACAGGTTCGCGCCCAAAACACCCAAAACCGCTGGCAGGCACCACCGGTATCTGCCAACACACTGCCCGATCTGCGGGGGATGAGTTTGCGCGACGCGGTGAAAGCAGTGGAAGGCATGCGGCAGGGTATTCGCCTGGAGGTGCGGGGTAAAGGCAAGATCACCCGGCAATCCATTGCACCGGGCACCACGCCGGCACGAGGTGAAAAATTAATTCTTGAATTGAGCGTCATATGATCGCGCAGGACTTATTATATCGTGTTTCCATTCGCTCGGTTCAGGGCGACCTGACACAGGGGATCACAGGCATTCACGCCGATTCCCGACAGGTTGTACCCGGTTCCGCATTCGTAGCCATCCGGGGCACGCAAACAGACGGGCACGATTTCCTCGAGCAAGCCCTGGCCCAGGGAGCGACCCTGATCGTAGCGGAGACCGATGCACCGACCACCGATCCGAACGTGACCTGGGTGTGTGTTTCAAATTCCGCGATCGCACTGGCCGAGATGGCCGCCAACTTCTACGAGCACCCCGCCGGGCAATTGATCATCGTGGGGGTGACCGGAACAAATGGGAAGACTACGGTCGCGACCCTGTTGTATAAATTATTCCAATCGCTCGGTCACCGTTGCGGCTTGCTCAGCACGGTAGAGAATCGGGTAGGGGCGGAAGTGATCGCGTCCACCCACACAACACCCGACGCGATCTCCTTGCATCGGCTGCTGCGCCAAATGGCAGATGCCGGGTGCACGCATGTATTCATGGAGGTCAGCTCCCACGCACTTCATCAACATCGGGTACACGGTCTCTCCTTCCGCGGCGGCATCTTCACCAACATCACCCACGATCACCTCGATTATCACCAAACATTCGACGAATACATCCGCGTCAAGAAATCGTTGTTCGACAACTTGCCGAAAACGGCCTTCGCCCTGAGCAACGCCGACGATAAGCGTGGCGCGATCATGTTGCAGAATACACCGGCCCGCAGCAGCTATTACGCCTTTCGCACCGTCGCCGATTTTAAGGGAAAGGTTTTGGAGAACGGATTGGACGGACTGCTCCTCCTGATCGATCAGGTGGAGGTGCATTTCCGTCTGATCGGTGAGTTCAATGCGTATAATCTGCTGGCGGTTTATGCGGCCGCTTGTTTGCTGGGGGCCGATCAACAGGAGGTGCTCACGCATCTCAGCCAGCTGACCGGCGCCACCGGACGATTCGATTGCTATCGTTCCAAGCAAACCGGTGTGCTGGGCATCATCGACTACGCCCATACGCCCGATGCATTACAAAATGTACTCAGCACCATCGGTCGGCTGCGCCAGGGATCCCAGCGGGTGATCACCGTGGTGGGCTGTGGTGGAAACCGGGATGCGACCAAGCGACCGGTGATGGCTTCCGTCGCTTGTACGTTGAGCGACCAGGCAATTTTTACGAGCGACAATCCACGCTTTGAAGATCCGAAGGCCATCCTGGCCGATATGGAAAGGGAGTTGACCCCCTCCGATCGGCGCAAATGCCTCTCGATCCTGGATCGCCGGGAAGCGATCAAGACCGCGGTGCAATTCACCAACCCCAACGATATCCTGCTCGTAGCCGGAAAGGGTCACGAACAATATCAGTTAGTATCCGGCAACCGGGAGCCGTTCAGCGATAAGGAAACCCTACTTGAATTTTTTGAACTACTCGAAAAATAAAACGACATGCTCTATCACCTTTTTGAATGGCTAAAAGAAGAAGGGTTTCGGTTCCCGGGCATCGAGTTGTTCCGTTTCATCACCTTCCGGACGTTGATGGCCGTACTGCTGTCGTTATTCATAACCCTGATCTATGGGAAAAAATTGATTCGATTCCTGCAGGCTCGTCAATTCAGCGAAGGCATACGCGATCTGGGATTGGCCGGGGAAAACCTGAAGCGAGATACCCCTACCATGGGCGGGATCATCATCTTGATGGGTATCCTCATTCCGACCCTGTTGTTGGCCAACCTCTCTAAAGTGTACGTGCAACTCATGCTCATCAGTACGATTTGGTTGGGATTGATCGGATTCATTGACGATTATCTCAAGTTGCGCGGTAAACGTCGGGCACAGGCGCAGGGTGTCGATTACAAGAAAACTAATGATGACGGACTGGCCGGTCGGTTCAAAATATTAGGTCAGGTGGGACTGGGTATTTTGGTCGGCGCCACCCTTTACTTCAACAGCGAAGTGAAGATCTGGCGCGAGTATATCGGCACTCCGCAGTCCGCACAAACCGACAGTACGGTTTTTGTCAAGAATGTCAACGGACAGCCCAAATATTTTGTGGAGACCAAGACGCCTATCACAACCATCCCCTTTGTAAAGGACCATGAGTTCAATTACTCCAAGCTGTTGCCGGTCGCTTTACGCTCGTACGACTGGCTGTTGTATATCCTCGTAGTCATTTTCATCATCACGGCCGTATCCAACGGAGCCAACCTTACCGATGGATTAGATGGGTTGGCCACCGGCACCTCCGCGCTCATCGGTGTATTGCTGGGTATTTTCGCCTATGCCAGCGGTAACCTGGTGTTCGCCGATTACCTCAACATCATGTACATCCCCAACCTGGGGGAACTCTCGGTTTTCATTGCGGCGATGATCGGTGCCTGCATCGGTTTCCTCTGGTACAATTCCTATCCGGCACAGATGTTCATGGGCGATACCGGCAGCCTGACCTTGGGCGGGATCATCGCGGCGTTGGCCATCATCGTACACAAAGAATTACTGATCCCCATCTTCTGCGGTGTGTTCCTCGTAGAGGCCCTCAGCGTAATGATCCAGGTGGGGTATTTCAAGTATACCAAACGCAAGTATGGTGCCGGTCGGCGCGTGTTCCTCACCGCACCCATCCACCATCATTTCCAGAAGAAAGGTTATCACGAGGTCAAGATCGTGAACCGTTTCTGGATCGTAACCGTGTTGCTGGTCGTACTCAGCATCGTAACCCTTAAGCTCCGTTAGATCCACTATATCCTAACCATCCAATCCATCCTATCCAATGCTTATGAAAAACCCCCACCGTACGGAAATCCAATCATGAAGAGAAAGCTGATCATATTAGGCGGAGGCGAGAGTGGCGTGGGAGCTGCTCTGCTCGGAAAACAACAAGGATACGAGGTGTTTTTGTCCGATCAGGGAAACTTGAAGCCTATGTACCGATCTACGCTGACGCAGGCCGGGATTGAATTTGAAGAGGGGCAGACCTCGTTGAACCGACTCACGGTGGCGGATGAGGTGGTTAAAAGTCCCGGTATCCCCGAAAGCAATCCCACCGTGATCGCCCTTCGTGCCCTCGGGATCCCGATGATCAGCGAGATCGAGCTGGCCTATCGTTTCATTGGAGACAGTCGGGTGTTGGCCATTACCGGCACCAACGGTAAAAGCACGACCACCACACTGCTCTGGCATATTTGTCGGAAGGCAGGCCTGGATGCCGCCTTGGTCGGAAACATCGGACGCTCCTTCGCCTGGCAAGTGGCCGAAGCCCCCAAGCCATTTTATGTGGTGGAGGTCAGCAGCTTTCAGCTCGACGACATCGTCACGTTCCGCCCGGATGTAGCCATTCTGACCAACATCACGGAAGATCACCTGGACCGATACGCGTACCGAATGGAGAATTATGTGCGCAGCAAATTCCGCATCACGCTGAATCAGACC
>SXXL01000066.1 GCA_005789565.1 Bacteroidota bacterium
AGCGGGCTGGGATAGAGTGGGTGGCCGGAGAGGATGAAATTTCGGTAGAAAAAAAGCATCCCGATCCCCGAGGCGCCGAGGGTATAGAGAAAAACGATTCGATATTTTTTTGACAACCCGTATTGGAGAAGGGCATAGAGGGAGAACAGCAGGGTGGGGGCGTAGAGGGGACGGATGCAAAATAGAATAGGGGGTAAAAGCAGCGCCCACAAGTGGCGATCGTGACGCGATAGAACTTGCTCTTGGCACAATAAGAAGAACAAGACGATGGTGGTGGTGAAATAGTAATCGTAGTTGGCGGATTGGATATTTCCTCTCCAGTAGTACCAGCAGGTGAACAGGCCGAGAAGTGTGAGTAGTTTGGCCAGTCGCTGTGGCGTTTGAATGACCTGTTCGGGGGCGACGGGAACCAGCAGGGCCGAGGCCATCAGCAGGGATAACAAGGTATTGGGAGTGGTATAGAAATTGTATTCGGAGAGGGGAGTGAGGAGGGCGGTGGTGTGAAACCAGATGCTGTTGAAGCCAAGTCGGGAGTGCAGGTTGGCGAGTCCGGGTACGGTGCCATACTCACGAATCCAAAGGATGTTTTGCAGGTGGTAGGATTCGGTATCGTCGCGAAGGATTGGTCCCGCCGCCAGGGTAACGGCGGTGAGGATCAAGCAGCCCGCCAGCCCTTGTTCCAGCCGGGAGAGTTGTTGGAGGCGTTTTCGATATTGATGAAGGGGTGGATAGAATGCCGGGTCGAACCAGGCGGCGAGGCCGATCAGGAGTACCAGCCATTGAATGGTTTCATCGATCGGAAAAAAAATGGAGAGACCGTGGGCGAGCAATCCTGTTATGCCCAGGGCCAGGAGCAGGATTGCTTCCATGGGTTGGGCGGGGAGTTGCATCACTCTTCGAAGTATCCAATGTCCGATACCCAAGAGTACGGCTACTTGAGGAAGGAGCAGTAGGGCGACCGTCAGCATATGGACCACAATAATTTCATGCGTATTTCATATCTCCTTATCTTTGCCCTCCCAAAAGGAGGTATACTATGCTGATCATCGACTCAAAAGATTGCGAAAACATCGACAAAGCACTGAAAAAGTACAAAAAGAAGTTCGAGAAGTCTAAAACACTTATTCAACTTCGTGAACGTCAGAGCTTTACTAAGCCTTCCGTCAAGCGTCGGGGGGAGGTGTTGAAAGCTGTTTATAAGCAGCAGATCGCCAGTGGTAAGATCGAACTATAATTGGTAATCAATTCTTTGTAATAGAAGCCACCTCCGGGTGGCTTTTTTGTTTTCTTCATTACCTTGTGGTATGTCTGCTTCGGATCGTTCGGGGGTGTTTCAGCCTTTTTTGGATCATTTGCGTTTCCAGAAAAGGTTTTCGGCCCACACGGTGTTGGCCTATGCCACCGACCTGCAACAGGGTTTTGCGTATTTCCGATCGGCGTATGGGGTGGAGCAGCCCGATCAGGTATTGCCGGCCATGATCCGTTCGTGGTTGGCGGAGGGGAAGTCGGAGGGACTCAGTGCGCGTACGTTGAATCGGAAGATATCTGCCTTTAAGTCGTATTTCAAGTATTTGGTTCGACAGGGCTTGCTAAAGGCGAGTCCGATGTCTTCCATTCTCTCGCCCAAAATATCGAGGCGCTTACCGGTTTTTCTCAAGGAGGAGGAGGCGTTGAATCTACTCAAGGCTTTGGAAACGGGTTCGGAGGATGAGCGGTCGCTTCATGCACGGACAATCTTGGCACTATTTTATTCGACCGGCATGCGGCTCAGTGAGTTGATCGGACTCAGGTCGGAGCAGATCGATTATGGTCGGGCTACGCTCAAGGTTTTGGGAAAGGGAAACAAGGAACGGGTACTTCCGCTCAGTCCCTTTCTGATCGGGAATTTACAGCGTTATGAGCAATGGAAAAAGCAGCAGGTGGAGGCGCCGGGGCCGACTTTTTTGGTCACCGAGAAGGGCAAACCCCTGTATCCGCGATACGTTTGGAAGTTGGTAAATGAGTACCTGGGCGGGGCGACCACGTTGGATAAGAAGAGTCCCCACGTGCTCCGCCACAGTTTTGCCACCCACTTGATGAATCAGGGAGCCGACCTGAACGCGGTCAAGGAACTCTTGGGGCACAGCAGCCTCGCGGCCACGCAGGTGTACACGCACAACACCATCGGAAAACTCCAGGAAATTCACCGAAAAGCACACCCAAAATCCTGATCGTTTTGCTTGGAATAGGGGCGGGATAGACGTATATTGTATGTCCGCTGATCCATTAAATCCAAACCCTAAAAATCGTTCACATGAACCGTTCCATTCAGACCGTGCATTTTCAGGCGGACAAAAAACTCATTGAGCACATCGATCGCAAACTGGAAAAATTAAGTCAGCAACACGACCGCATCATTCGGGTCACGGTGTTTCTGAAGCTCGACAACATCGTGCATCACATCAAGGATAAGGTGGCCGAGATCCGGGTGCATGTGCCGGGTCGGGATCTGTTTGTCAAATCGGTCAGTAAATCCTTTGAGGAATCCTTTGATTCAGCCCTGGATTCAATGGTGAACCTGGTCCGAAAACAAAAGGATCGGCAGTCGGTTTGACCCGGCCGGGGTAATGGGTTGAACCCGCGAGGGTTGAGTTGGAAAATTCCCTTACCCAAAATTTTTCCGATATCCTTTTTCCCCTACCTTTGCCTTCCCAAAAATTGGGGGTAGTTCTTTATTGGCAGAATGGGCCGTTCCAAGTCGCGAAGGAATGGATAAACCGAAGGATCCAGCGTCGGTTTGCAGGATATTGCCACCTTAGCTCAGCTGGTAGAGCAACTGATTTGTAATCAG
>SXXL01000067.1 GCA_005789565.1 Bacteroidota bacterium
AGGGGGTGAAGTGTCCATTTTCCAGCCTCATAGGCCAGGGTAGGCAGGGGGACTTTAAAGGCACTCAGGGTAAGCAGGGCAAATCGGACCCATTTTTTCCGGGTGCGAATTTTGGTCAGGTCGATATCGGGCGATAAATACCATTGTCTCCTTCTGGGTATATCGCTTCGGTCAAAAAGGATATTTCCGCTGGGATCCTTTTTGATGTTGTTCTCACCTCCCCAGAGCCCGGAAGCGCCTGTCCCCACTGAAACACAAAGCCACTCAGGTATCCGGGCATTTTTCAAAAACGATTTGATCCGAAAACTGGCCCAATACGTTTGTGCATTATAATCCTTCATCATACGGGAAGTCCACCGCTCACCAAAAAGGTCAATACTTCTTTGTTGAAGCACGGGGTCTTGGTATCGGGTGGGATGGAAGGAAAGTTTCAGTTGTATGCGCTGTTCATCCCAGGCTAATTCCTGTGCGATCAGGGTAGCACTGCCCAGGATGTTTGCCCCGATATCTCCCCAGCTCCAGCCCCAGGCATCGCTTCTGCCGTCCATATATTCTACCAGGGTTTGAAAGGCCGTTCCAGTGAGTCCGCCTACCCAAATACGAGTTTTTCGGGGCACACCGGCCCAGCGCCAGATCTCCATGCTGGCGCGACCTTGTACGTAGGTGCCATACACATGACCCAATTTGTCCATTTGTTTCCATTCTTCCCAGTCATTGAATACCTTCCAGGCGCTTCGCGGATATTGACTGTACCAAGTCTGGTTCAGCAGTACTAACGTCGTTCCATATCCTGCGGTTTGTCCGGCAGTCGCCCAGATCCTCCTGGATCTCGGAGCTGGCAGGTTCGCTGAATCGAGGCGCAAGACCGGCGTGGAATCTGTGGGAGGAATCGTTTGTGAACGGGAGGCAGTCCAATCGAAAAAAAATAAAACGAGGAGCCACGCACGCATGCTGTAAAGGTATTCAAAGACGCCCGTTGCCTGCCTCAATTTGGTTATTTTCGCGTAAATTTTTTGAATGAACGAATCAATCGAAAAGCGGGTAGCGACCTGGATGTCTGATGCCTTTGATGCGCCGACAATAGAGGCGGTCAGCCGCCTTCAGCAAGAAGATCCCGCGGCCTTGGCCGATGCGTTTTATCGGAATCTGGAATTTGGTACGGGGGGCTTGCGGGGACTGATGGGTCCGGGCACCAACCGCATGAACAAATACACCGTGGGTATGGCCACGCAGGGTTTCGCCAACTATCTGAACCGGTGTTTCCCGACCGGCGTGAAAGTGGCCATTGCACACGACAGCCGAAACAACAGTCGTTTTTTTGCGGAGACCACTGCTCAGGTATTCGCGGCCAATGGCATCGAAGTGTTTTTATTCGAGGATATGCGTCCCACCCCCGAGCTTTCCTATGCGATCCGTCAACTGGGTTGTCAGGCCGGGGTCGTGTGCACCGCTTCGCACAATCCCAAAGAATACAACGGCTACAAAGCTTATTGGTCGGACGGATCTCAACTCGTGCCGCCGCATGATAAAAATGTGATCGATGAGGTGGAGAAGATCGCCTCGGTACAGGAAGTGAAGTGGGGCGGCGGAGCCCATCGGATCCATCCATTGGGCATCGATTTTGATCGGCAATACATAGAGATGGTGAAGGGACTCAGCGTGTATCCGGAAACGATTGAACAGCAATCCGATCTGAAGATCGTCTACACCCCCATCCATGGAACGGGGATCAAGTTGGTGCCGGATGTATTGAAAGCCTATGGTTTTCGGAACATTCACATCGTACAGGAGCAAGCGACGCCGGATGGTAATTTCCCAACGGTGGAATATCCGAATCCGGAGGAGTCTGAGGCCATGAGCCTCGGACTAAAAATGGCCAAAGCGTTGGATGCCGATATCCTTTGCGGAACGGATCCCGATGCAGATCGGATCGCTATCGGCGTTCGGAACAATCAAGGCGAGTGGGTGTTGATGAACGGAAATCAAACGGCCGTGCTGGCGTTCAATTATCTGATCGAAGCAAGACGCAACAAGGGATTGGCGAAGCCCAACGATATGGTTGTCACGACCATCGTAACGACTCCGTTGATTGATGCCATGGCTGAAAAGAACGGGATCGCCTGTTACCGAGTGCTCACGGGTTTTAAATGGATCGCCGACCTAATCCGACAAAAAGAGGGTCAGGAAAATTATGTCATCGGCGGAGAGGAGAGTTTTGGTTTGATGATCGGCGATCAGATCCGGGACAAGGACGGCGTCAGTGCCGTTGCCCTGCTCTGTGAAATGGCTGCCGTGGAGCGGGCCCAGGGAAGAAGCCTGTATCAAAAAATGATCGACTTGTACGTGGAGTACGGTTTGTATAAAGAGAAATTGATCTCCATCACCAAAAAAGGAATGGACGGGCAACAGCAGATCGCCGCAATGATGGAAGGATACCGAATCCATCCCCCCACACAAATCAATGGAGTAGCGGTGGTACGGGTACAGGATTATCAGATGCGTCAATCGCATGACCTACTTAGCGGGATGAAAACCGCACTGACCTTACCGGCCTCCAACGTTTTAATTTTTGAATTGGCTGATGGTAGTCAGATCGCGGCCCGTCCCAGCGGCACCGAACCCAAGATCAAATTCTATTTCAGTGTTCATCAGTCCCTGCCGGATGCGGCACAGTACGACCAGGTGGATGCAGCGCTGGAAAGAAAGATCGAGGGCATCATTCAGGATATGCAGTTGAAGGGTTAATATATGCGAAGACCCACCACGGATACGTTTCGGCATCAGGGGCTCCGCAAAAAGCTAATCAAGCTACTCGAGGAAAAAGGCATCACGGATGCCTTGGTGTTGGGTGCTATGGAGCGAGTGCCCCGCCATTTCTTTTTGGATCGGGGGTTTGAGGAGATCGCTTATGAGGACCGCGCCTTTCCCATCGAAGCAGAACAGACCATCTCTCATCCGTTTACCGTGGCGTTTCAAACACAATTGCTGCAACTCAAGAAATGGTCTCGGGTATTGGAGGTGGGCACGGGCAGTGCCTACCAGGCAGCCGTGTTGGCGGAAATGGGTGCCCGCGTTTTTACCGTCGAACGCCAACGAACACTTTATGATCAAGTACTTCAATTCCAATGGCTTTCCAAAAAATACCCGATGATCGAATTTTTTTATGGGGATGGGTATGCCGGTCAGCCCAAATTCGCACCCTTTGACCGGATCCTGGTCACCGCCGGTGCCCCGCAGGTGCCGGAGGGATTGATCCCCCAACTCAAGATCGGTGGCATACTGGTGGTGCCGGTGGGAGAGGGCGCGGCGCAGCGGATGCATCGGATCGTACGGTTGTCCGAGACCGAGACCCAGCAAGAGGTATTCGGCGAGTTTCAGTTTGTTCCCATGCTCAAAGGAAAGAACTGAGCTTCTCACATTTTCTTACCTTGTGCATCACTCCTTTGTTATGAAATATATCCTTGCGTTACTGCTGACGACCCTGACGGCCGGGTTGATCTTTGTGTTGAACAAGCCACTGGGTGCCCTGCCACCGTTGGGGCCATTGCTGAGTCCCCAACACGGTTTTTGGCAAAACGCGGAACCCCGCGATCAGAATTATGGGGGAGCGTTGAACCTGCCGGGATTGAAAGGATCGGTTCAGGTTCATATCGACGATCGGTTGGTGCCCCATGTTTTTGCCGAGAACGACGAAGATCTTTACTACGCACAAGGATATTTACATGCTCGCTTTCGGTTGTTTCAGCTCGACCTGCAAACCCGTGCTGCGGAGGGAAGGGCCAGTGAGTTTGCCGGCGACAAAGCGTTGCGATTCGACCGCGAGCAGCGCCGTTTGGGTATGCGATTCGCCGCCGAAAATGCTTTACTGGAAGTAGAAAAAGACCCCCTGTCCAAGCAGATCTTCGATGCCTATACACGGGGCGTGAATGCTTATATCGACGGACTCACCTTCGCAGACATGCCCCTCGAGTATAAGTTGCTGGGCGTACAACCGGAGCGGTGGGATAATATCCGCTCCGCCCTGCTCCTGAAAATGATGGCCCGAAATCTTTCCAGCAGTACGGAGATCGACCTGGGGATGACCAATGCAAAATCGGTATTTCTACCGGAGGAACTACGGTTGCTTTACCCGCAGGTACATGATTCTCTGATGCCGATCATTCCGAAGGGAACTGTCTTCGAAGCACCTGCCGTGAAGCCCATTCGTCCCCCGGCGGCCGATTCTGCTTTATTTGGGCAGGGTGGGTTGGAGCCGGTCATCGCGGAAGAAAAAAACAGACCCGATCCCAACAACGGAAGCAACAACTGGGTGCTGGCCGGATCCAAAACAAAATCCGGTGCTCCCATTCTCTGCAACGATCCGCACCTGGAATTGTCGCTGCCCTCCATCTGGTACGAGATGCAATTGACCGGACCAACCTCCAGCGTGTATGGCGTAACCTTACCCGGTTCCCCGTTTGTGATCATCGGCTTTAATGACAGCATCGCCTGGGGGGTGACCAATTCGCAGCGGGATGTCAAAGATTATTACCGAATCCGGTTTAAGGACAAAACCAAATCGGAGTATTGGTTCAACGGTCAGTGGCAAAAATCCAGCTTGCGCATCGAAGCCATTCAAGTGAAAGGCCAAGGGGTCGTGTATGATACCGTGGCCTATACCTCTATGGGACCGGTCATGTTCGATGAATCTTTTGGCGATAGTTTGTCGAGGGGGGAGAACCTGGCCGTGCGTTGGACGGGACACGATCCCAGTAACGAAGCGAAAACGTTCTATTACCTGAATCGCGCCCGCAATTACAATGATTATGAATCGGCGTTGCAGTACTTCACTTGTCCTGGTCAAAATTTTGTCTTTGCATCACAGTCCGGCGACATTGCCATCTGGCAACAGGGACGCTTTCCGGCCCGATGGCCGGATCAGGGCTTGTATGTCATGCCCGGAGAGGACAGCACCTATCTCTGGCAGGGGTACATTCCACCTGCAGCCAATCCCCATGCTAAAAATCCCGAGCAAGGTTTTCTGGAAAGCGCCAACCAGCGTCCGGTCGACTCCACCTATCCTTATTTTATTCCCGGACGTTTCATTACCCCACGAGGCGTGACCATTGAAAACAAATTACGGGCCATGCAATCGGTCACGGTTCAGGATGTCATGGATCTGCACAACGATTATTTCAATACCCTGGCAGAGGATGTACGTCCGTTGCTCCTGAGTTATGTCGACCGGACCAAACTGAATACCACCGAGCGTCGGTATCTGGATATGTTTGAGCAGTGGGATTTACTGGCCACACCGGAATCAAAAGGACAAACCATCTATGAATGTTGGTTCGACAGCCTGCAAGCGGCCATCTGGCGAGACGACCTCGAGCGGGTAAAACCCTCGGCTCCTTGGCCAGAGGAACAAACGACATTCGAGTGGTTGGCCCGTGCCGGAGAGCGCATGCCTTTTATCGATGATCGCAACACCCCCTCCACGGAAACATTGTCCGAACTCGTCACGACCGCACTCCAAAAGGCCACCGCCTTTTTGTTGCCATACGAAAAAGAGGGCCGATTGAACTGGTCACTATTTAAAGAGCCGTCAGTTAACCATTTGTTACGGGATGCGCTGCCTTCATTTGCCCGAAAAAAATTAAAGGTGGGTGGGAATGGCAACATCGTAAATGCCATTACCAAAAGTCATGGTCCCAGTTGGCGAATGGTCGTACACCTGACCAGCAATGTAGAGGCCTATGGGATTTATCCAGGCGGACAAAGCGGAAACCCGGGCAGTCGCTTCTACGACGGGTACGTCGACACCTGGGTGGAAGGCAAATACAATAAACTTTGGCTGATGCGTCGTTCGGAAGCGGATCAGTCGGCTTGGACCCTGAACCTTAACCCCACTAATTGACTTTTATGAAATTCTGGATTTCCTTATTTGCCATTGCCCTGACCGGATTCCTGACTGGATTGTATTTCCCCTGGTGGTCTTTTGCGGTTCCGACGTTGTTGATCGGAGCCCTGATGCCGCAAAAAGGGGCCGGTAATTTTTTTAGTGGATTTCTGGGGATCTTCCTGTTATGGTTGGGGTTGACGCTATGGATCGATTCGGCCAACGGGGGATTGCTCACTGCCCGAATGGCTTGGGTACTGCCGGTTGGCGGAAAAGTCATCTTTCTCCATTTGCTGACGGCCTTGGTTGGCGGATTGATCGCGGGCTTGGCCAGTCTGTCGGGTAAGTACCTTCGTTCCTTGCTGCCCAAGCAGACGCATTAAGGTCATTATCTTTGCATCGGTTTAGAATTTTGCCCAACCTGCCATTGGGATTCTGGACAAGGATTAAAATTCAACACGATGACCCCTTTACACAACCGGGTGTCGCGCAAGGAGCTCAAGCAAAAAGTTCTTGCCGACCCAACGCCCCGTACCACGATCTCGTTTTATCGGTATCTACAACTGGACAACCCTGATTTTTTTCGTGATGAATTATATCGACTGCTGCGTCCGATCGGCGTACTGGGAAGGATCTACGTTGCGGCTGAGGGCATCAATGCGCAGGTCAGCGTGCCCACCGAAAACCTGGAACGTTTCCGGATCGTACTGGACTCCATGCCCGGGCTGCAGCAACTACGGCTGAATATCGCCGTGCAAGACGATGGGAAATCTTTTTTCGTACTGGATGTGAAGGTGCGTAAGAAGATCGTGGCCGATGGCATCGAAGACCCCACCTTCAAGATCGATCAAACCGGAAAATACCTATCCGCGGAGTCGTTCAATCAACTCGCCTCCGATCCCAATACGATACTGGTAGACATGCGCAATTACTATGAGTACGAAGTAGGGCGATTCCGCGGGGCGATGGAAGTGCCCTCCGATACTTTTCGGGAGCAGTTGCCCCTGGCGGTGTCCTTATTATCAGAGAAAAAAGAGCAAAACATCGTGATGTATTGTACGGGGGGCATTCGGTGCGAAAAAGCCTCCGCCTTTTTATTGCATCATGGTTTTCAAAACGTGTATCACCTGGAAGGTGGCATTATTCATTATGTGAATCAGGTGCGGGAAAAAGGGTTGCCCAATTTTTTTATCGGAAAGAATTTTGTGTTTGACGACCGGTTGGGTGAGCGGATCACAGACGATGTATTGGCGGTTTGTCACCTCTGCGGCGAGCCGGCGGATACGCATGTGAATTGTGCCAACGATGCTTGTCACCTCCTTTTTATTCAATGTGAATCCTGTTCCAACAACTTGGAAAAATGTTGTTCCGCTACCTGTCAACAACAGTTGCATCTACCGGAAGCGGAAAGAAAAAAGATCCGGCAGGGGATCGACCGGGGGCAACATATTTTTAATAAGTCCCGGCAACGAATCAGCCGTTTATCTCGAGGAGACGGAGCCGAGCCGCAGTAGAGACTGCTCGATCTTCTGTTGCGTCTCCTCGTCGGTCTGTGGCATGGGCTGGAAGGGCTTCCCGATCAATTTTTCATACAGCTCGATGTATCGGTTTGAGATGGTCTGGATCCATTCATCCGTCATCGCTGGCACGGTTTGTCCTTCTTTTCCCATGAAATCATGGGCAATGAGCCATTCGCGGACAAACTCCTTGCTCAGTTGTTTTTGTTTTTCTCCCCGCTCTTGCCTCTCGTGGAAGCCCTCCGCATAAAAGTAACGCGAGCTGTCGGGGGTGTGTACCTCATCCATCAAGGTGATCCGTCCGTTCAGCAGTCCGAATTCATATTTGGTATCGGCGAGGATCAACCCCTGCTGGGCGGCCATTTCCTTTCCTTTTTCAAAAAGCGCCAAGGCATAACGGCACAATAGATCCCATTGCTCCGGGGTGACCAACCCGCGTTGCAGGATCTCCGCAGCGCTGATGTCTTCGTCGTGCCCGACGGCTGCTTTGGTACTGGGAGTGATGATCGGGGTAGGAAAAAAATCATTTTCTCTTAGTCCCGCTGCCATCTCAACACCGCAGAGTTTGCGTTCGCCCGAGCGATAGGTACGCCAAGCGTGACCGGTGAGGTTTCCTCTGACCACCATCTCGATCGGGATCGGGATGCATTTAAAGCCGATAGAGACCTGGGGGGCGGGCGACTCGATCAGCCAATTGGGGCAGATGGATCGGGTGGCTTCCAGCATGTAAGAAGCTATCTGATTGAGAACCTGACCTTTAAAAGGGATGGGGCGGGGGAGGATCACGTCGAAAGCCGAAATGCGATCGCTGGCCAGCATCACCAACAGTCGATCCTCAATGGTGTATACATCCCTTACTTTTCCTTGATAAAAAGCGGTTTGGCCCGGAATTGAAAAGACACGCATTGGGTCGAAGATATAACCCGCTCCAAAATGCCTCCAACTGATTGGTGGTCAAGATTTCAACATATTCTCCTTGGGGGGTAAAATAAAATTTCCCGATTCCCCTCACAATGCCTAATTTTCCCACAAATTTCAAAAACCAAAACTCCCTTTTTATGAGAATAAGCTACCGTTATTTAGCTTCCTTGGTCTTGACGGTTTGTTTTTCTGTTCTGGCTAATGCTCAGGCAGTTACCGTTTCCGGAACCGTACGAAACGGCTCCACCAAAGAAGTTGTTCCGGCCGTTTCTGTGTCCGTGAAAGGAACCAGTCAGGGTACCTACACCAACTCGGATGGAGCCTTTAGCCTGAAAGTGGCTAAACTGCCTGTGACACTGGTGTTCAGCTCTATTGGTTTCGAAGATCAGGAGGTCAATGTGACCAGCGTCGCCGCGCCGGTAAGCGTCGATTTCAAAGCCAGCACCAAACTGGGACAGGAGGTAGTCGTGGCCGCCACGCGTACCGCTACCCGTATCCTGGAATCTCCGGTGACCGTGGAGCGACTGAGCAACACGGCCCTTCGAGCGGTCGCTGCTCCAAACTATTACGAGGCGCTCGGTAACCTGAAGGGTGTGGATGTACACACTGCCAGCTTAACCTTCCGCACCATCACCACACGTGGTTTCGTCAGCAGTGGTAATACACGTTTGAACCAATTGATCGACGGTATGGACAACCAGGCACCCGGACTGAACTTTTCCGTGGGTAGCGTGGCTGGTCCGGTAGATCTGGATGTTGATAACGTAGAGATCCTGTCCGGGGCCTCCTCCGCACTTTATGGTTCCGGGGGTATGAACGGAACGGTGCTGATCACCACAAAAAGCCCGTTCAAGTTTCAGGGCCTCAGCTACAACATCAAACAAGGTTTGATGCACGCCGATGGTCGTCAGCGCTCCGCCTCTCCGTTTTACGACTGGGCTGTTCGTTATGCCAAAGTATACAAGAACAAGCTTGGTATCAAAATGTCGGCTCAGTTGGTTCGTGGAGCCGATTGGGAAGCAGAAGACTATCGCAACAAACGCCAGATCGGGATCCTGAGCACGGTAGCCGATGGAAATCGTATCAGCGACCCGAACTATAACGGCATCAACGTGTACGGTGATGAAACCAGTGCCGACATGAACGCCTTTTCTTATTTCGTACAAGAGCAGACCCGTCGGGCGCTCTTGCAGGGCACGGGTGGATTGTTCGATGTGGTCACAGCCGCCAACGGGTACTTTACCCTGATCGGCAATCCGATGTATCCGAGTAATGCTCAGATCGGTGCATTCATCGGTAACCTTGCTTTCTTGGGAGCTTCCGGTCAGCAAGCGGTGCAGAATATGATGCCGTTCTATATCGGTCTTCGCAACAACTATTTCAACCGCGCCAGCGTTTCTCGTACCGGGTATAATGAGCAAGACCTCGTGGACTATGGAACGATCAATGTAAAATTGACCGGTGGTGTGCATTATAAACTCAGCGATAAACTGGAAGCTTCTTTCAATACTTATTTCGGAACCGGTACGACCGTCTATACCGGAGCCGATCGCTATTCTTTGAAAAACCTCAAGATGGCTCAGCACAAATTGGAGCTGCGCCATAAAAACTGGTACGTTCGTGGGTATACTACACAGGAGAATGCCGGAAATTCGTATAACACCAGTGCCTTGGGAGCTTTCTTGAATGAAACACACAAGCCCAGCGGAATTTGGTTCCCCCAATACATCGGAACCTTCTCGGAGGGTCGTCGTCTGAATGGTGGACTGGCCAGCGATTTCGTATTACACCAAGCTGCCCGCTCCGCTGCCGATGCCGGTCGCTTTATTCCCGGTACAGCTGCCTTTAACAATGCGGCCAATACTATTAAAAGCCGAGCCATCCGCGATCCTCGTGGCGGGGCCTTGTTCCTGGATAAATCAGATTTGTATGCCTCGGACGGACAGTTCAACATCTCCGATATCTTCCGTTTTTCGGATGCGATCGAAGTGATCGCTGGAGCCAGCTGGAAGCAGTGGGTCATGAACTCTCAAGGAACCATTTTTGCCGATACCGTACAGCGTCTCCGCGTCAACGAATATGGCGGGTACATGCAATTGAAGAAGAAACTCTTCAAGGATGCCCTTACCCTGACCGCTTCCGGACGCTACGATAAGCAAACCAACTTTGAGGGTAAGTTCACGCCCCGGGTATCCGCGGTGTTGAAAGTGTTGCCCGAGAATTTCATCCGCCTTTCTTATCAGACAGCCTACCGTTTCCCGACCAACCAAAACCAATATATCAGCTTGGTTACCGGTTCCGGTGCGCTCATTGGTTGTTTGCCTCAGTTCCAAGATTACTACCGCTTGAATTCCACCCGTCCAGGCTACACGGCTGCCAGCGTATTGGCTTATCGTGCCGGATCCTTAGCCGATTCCAGCCGATTGGTTCGTGCGTCTTACAGTGCGGTCAAGCCAGAGACGGTCAAATCTTACGAATTGGGTTACAAGGGTATCATTGGCAAGAAAATGCTGGTGGATGCCTATGTGTACAGCAGCTTGTATGAGGATTTCCTCGTGGGCGTAGCTGTTGCCCAATCCCGTGCAGGTGCCAATGCTGAATTGTATTCACCCTTCACCACCAACAACGTATCGTATACCCAGAATTCGACAGATGCGGTACGTTCCGTGGGTTGGGGTCTGAGCCTGCAGTATCAGTGGGTTAAGAACTATGTTCTCTATGGAAACGTCTTCTCCGATGAATTGCGCGATGTAGACCCCACGGTTGTGACATACTTTAACGCTCCCCGCTATCGATTCAACCTGGGTATCCGCAACGACAACGTATACAAGAACGTTGGATTCAACGTTGTGTACAAGTGGCAGGATGAGAATTACTACGAAGGAACCTTCATCACCGGAACCCTCCCCAGCTTTGGCTGGTTGGATGCACAGGTTACGTACAACCCCAAGAACACGAAGAGTACGTTCCGGGTCGGTGGTACCAACATCATGAACAAGTATCAGCGCACCGGTTTTGGCTCTCCTTATGTCGGAGGTCTTTACTACGTGAGCTACGGATATAATCTGTTCTAAGCAATCTTAGGTTGCATAAAAAAAGGCCCTTCCAGTTGGAAGGGCCTTTTTAATTGGGAGCCAGCGGATCAATTCAGCGGTCTTTCCGCTTCTCCGATCTTGAATCCATTTTGGTATATCTCCATTTTGTACGTGCCGGTACCAAATGAACCACGAAGGGGATACTGTACATTTTGTTTCGCTCCTTGCGTGTAGTTTACTTCCACTTTGGCTGTACAGGTGCGTTTCCCTTCCTCCCGGGTATCAAAGGAATTATCCTCTCCGGTTGTTACCACGTTGCCATCGGGTCCGGTTACGATCAAATGAACCATCGTCGGGCCAGATTGCGCGATCCGGTTTTCGACGTCGAAACTAACCACCAGTTTATCAACACGTTTGGCCTTGGAGGTCGTTTTCTCCCGACCGCTCTTACGCTCATCAACGGCTTTAACCTGAATGTTGGATGCTACGAATGTAGATCCTTTGTCCACCGTTGCGGTCAACACTTCCTTTTCTCCCCGGGTCTTGCTGAGGTCCCTTTCGAGTTCCTCCTTATCCTCTTGCAATTGGGCATTGTCGATCTGTAAACGTTTATTCTCGCCGGTCAGCCGGGCTACCTCTGTATCCAGGTTCAGGATACGTTCATTGAGGTCGGCGATTAGTTTCTGGGCCTTAGCAAGATCGGCTTGTTTGGCGTTACGGTCATTCAGAATCCGACGAATCTCAGATTTCTTCGACGCAATGTCCGTTTGCAGGCTGCCAACTTTTTCTTGCAAGGAATCACTGACGTTCCCGATCGAGTCTAGTCTTACTAAACTCTCATCAAAGGCGGTTTGCAAGCGCCATTTAGCGGCATCCAGGTTCGAGATGTCGGCTTGTTGTTGCTGGATGGTACCTTTCTTTTCCTGTTGGTCCATCAGCAGATAGACCCAGGATCCTACTAACGCGATGGCCAGCAGGGCTATGATCCAATTTTTTTGTTTGGCGCTTCCTGTTTCGGGTTGACTACCAGATTGATTCATCATATACATGTATTTTTAAGTGAAACGCAAAGTACATCATAAATCCACAAAGCCGGGGGGCCTCACAAGGGTGTTTTTGATCATTTTAACTTCTGATATATTTATAATTTAACGGTATTAACCGGGAGCCTGGCACGAGTAGAAATCATAACTACCTGAAAGGCTGTATCTTAGCCATTATGAAACCCGAGGATATTCTACAACAGTGGTCATCAGGAAAGACCGCACCTGTTTATTGGCTCGAGGGTGAGGAAGAGTATTTCATCGAACAGTTATTGTCGCAGGCCGGTGAACGCCTGTTGACACCTGAGCAACGAGATTTCAATCTGACGGTTTTCTATGGACGCGATTGTCAATGGGCCGATCTGATGAACGCCTGCCGTCGCTATCCGATGTTTTCCGAGCGTCAAGTGGTTGTCCTGCGGGAGGCACAAGCCATGCGGGATCTTGATAAAATGGAGGCGTATTTAGAGCAACCCATGGCTACGACCATCTGGGTCGTGGGATACAAGGATAAAAAATTGGATGCACGCAAACGATTCACCAAGCTGGTAAAAGAAAAGGGTGTGGTGCTCACCACCCGGAAGCTTTATGCGAATGAATTGCATGGGTGGGCCGAACAATGGCTCAAAGCAAACCGGCGGACGATGCAAGAGAGAGCTTTGTCGTTGCTCATCGAACACGTGGGCGACGACCTGAGCCGAATGGCCAACGAACTGGAAAAACTACTCCTCAACGTGCCCGCTCCCAACCAAATCCAAGAGGAGCATATTGAGCGATACGTGGGCATCAGCCGTGATTACAATCCTTTTGAGTTGCAACGTGCGCTGGCCAACCGACAACTCCCAAAAGCCATTCAGATCATCCAATATTTTGAATCCAATCCAAAAGCGGCCCCGATCCAACTGGTACTCCCTACCCTTTATGCCTTTTTTAGTAAGTGCATCATGGTGTTTGGGGCTGGTGGCGGAAATTTAGCTGCGGTTTTGGGCGTGCCGCCCTTTGCCGTAAAAGATTACCAGGCAGCCGCCCAACAGTATGGATACAATGGCCTGGAACAGATCCTGTTCTTGTTACATGAATACAACCTGCGATCGGTGGGGGTGGGGGATTCGGGCACGCCGGACGGAGAGCTGCTGAAGGAACTCGTGGTCAAGATCATTCGTTCGGCAGGGACGTAGGCAGCAAGCGAAGACTGTTTTGCTTGTCCACATGCATCTGCTCCACCAGCGCCGGCAATCCGTCGAATTTAACTTCAGCTCGGAGATAATGAAGCACGTACACGGTGAGGGTTCGGTCGTAGATGTCGGCATCAAAATCAAATAAATTCACTTCTACCACGCGTTGGGTGCCTCCTACGGTGGGACGAAAACCGATGCTCATCATGCCGCGATAGGGTCGATCGTAGCCAATCGGCTGGGCAAAAACCGCATAGATCCCATTGCCGGGAATGAGCTTGTCCTCTGGCGGAAACTGAAGGTTGGCTGTCGGATAACCCAGGGTACGACCGATCTTGTTTCCGTGAACGACAGTGCCGGTAAAGAAAAAAGTATAGCCGAGCAATTGATTGGCCGTCTCAATATGATGATGAAGCAAGGCTTCCCGGATGCGCGAGGAGCTGATGACATTGGCCTCCAGCAAATGGGCGGGTATTTCTTTTAATTCGTATCCGTGGGTGGATGTACGTTCTTTCAGGAATTGAAAGTTGCCGTCTCGGTCCCGGCCAAAACGATGATCGTATCCGATCACCAGCGTGTGCGGTTTGAATCGGCCAACCAAGAAATCCTCCACGTACTGCTCTGCGGATAGGTTGGCGAATAGTTCGGTGAAAGGCACGACCACCAGGTGATCGATGCCGCTTCCCCGCAGCAATTCGATCCGCTCCGACAAGGTATTGATCAATCGGATGCCCAGGATCGGGGATGACACCACACTTCGCGGATGGGGGTGGAAAGTGATCAACACACTCTCCCCGTCCACTCGTTTTGCCTCCGCCCGGAGTTGTTCCAGCACCTGACGATGTCCGGTGTGCACGCCATCAAAAGTGCCGACCGTGATCACCGCCCGACGAAAGGATGGCAAGGTATCAAGGGATCGATGTATCTGCATGGCGCGCAAAGATACACTGCCACGGCCCTGAAAATAGGAGGGGAATTCAGTAATTTTACCCGCAATCAAACGACGTTCATGTCCCGGTACAACCAACGCGGTGTTTCAGCGCAAAAAGAGGAGGTTCATCAGGCCGTACAGCGCTTGGATCCGGGTCTTTTCCCCCATGCGTTTTGCAAAATTTACCCCGATTATCTGGCCGGAACCGCTGATTGGGTGAATCTGTCGCATGCCGATGGTGCCGGCACCAAAAGTATTCTGGCCTATTTGTACTGGAAGGAGACCGGCGATCTGTCCGTTTGGAAAGGGATCGCGCAAGACGCGATCGTGATGAACCTGGACGACCTGCTCTGTGTTGGCATCACTGGCCGTTTCGTTTTTTCGTCCACTATCGATCGGAATAAACATCGTATTCCCGGGGAGGTGATCTCCGCCCTCATCGAAGGCTCCCGAATGTTTTTCGAGCAGATGGAAGAGCAGGGTATTCGGGTTACTTACCTGGGAGGAGAAACGGCGGATGTCGGCGATCTGGTGCGGACCATCGCTGTCAACGGTACCCTCACGGCCCGCTGGCCCAGCAATCGTATCATCACCAATGAGAAAATACAGGCGGGGGATGTGATCGTGGGACTGGCCAGTTTTGGACAATCCACTTACGAGGATCGCTACAACAGCGGGATCGGTAGCAACGGACTGACCAGTGCGCGCCACGACCTGTTATCAAAGCATTATGCCCAAGCCTATCCGGAGACCTACGAGTCTTCCATGGATCCATCGGTGGTATACACCGGCCCTTATCGGCTCACCGACCCGGTACCCGGTCAGGAGAAATTGAATATCGGGCAGCTGTTATTAAGTCCCACCCGAACCTTCGCACCGGTTCTTAAGGCCATCTTGGAGACATATTTCGATCGTGTACACGGACTCATCCATTGCTCCGGGGGCGGTCAATCCAAATGCCTCAAATACCTGCCGCGTCCGTTAGGTATCCTCAAGGATAATCTGTTTACACCCCCTTCCATCTTCCAGATGATCCAGACCGCCAGCGGTGCCGACGATAGGGAAATGTATCAAGTCTTCAATATGGGCACACGGCTAGAGATCTACACCGATGCTGAAACGGCCCCCCTGCTCATTCAACTTGCCCAGGAAATGGGGGTAGCGGCACAGGTCATCGGACGAGTCACCGACGCCACATCCTCTTTCGTTCGGATCGAACGCCCGGGTCAAGCGGCCATCCAGTACCCTTCATAAATTTCAATACCTTCGAAAGACAACCCATCGTATGGCAGAACCCATTATCCAGATCCGACAAGCCAATATCTACCAGGGATCCAATCTCATCCTGAATAATGTCAATCTAAGCATTTACCCCGGGGAATTCGTGTACCTCGTAGGAAAAACCGGAACCGGTAAATCCAGTTTGCTCAAAACATTATACGGCGAATTACCGTTGACCTCGGGAGAAGGAAGGGTGGCTGGTTATAACCTGCGGGAACTGGACTGGAAAAAAGTGCCTTACTTACGACGTAACCTGGGCGTGGTCTTTCAGGATTTCCAATTGCTGACCGACCGAAACGTCACCGATAATCTGCGCTTTGTACTGCGGGCAACGGGTTGGACCGATGAAAAGCTCATCCAGGAAAAGATCGCCGATGTGCTGGATAAGGTCGGATTGAAATCCAAAGGATTCAAAATGCCATTTGAACTCAGTGGAGGAGAGCAGCAGCGGGTCGACATCGCCCGGGCCCTGCTCAATTCACCTAAATTGATCCTGGCCGATGAGCCGACCGGCAACCTTGACCCGGAAACTTCTGATGAGATCATGCGGTTGTTGTTTCAAATTGCACAAGATTATCAGACCGCAGTGGTTATGGCCACACACGATTATATAGTGGTACAGAAATATCCGGCACGGATGATCCGCACGGAAAATGCCGGCATCACCGACAACGCTACCATAAACGTTTGATGAGTTCCGCTACCGGATCCAATCGTGCTTTCCAGTACAGTAATCTGTCCTGACGCTTCTCGACCATTTGCTGAGTAAAGGGCTTGACAAAGTTCGTTTGGATGGCCTCCGCCATCTCCGTAGCGTCCGTGACTACGTCACAGGAATCGGTCCACGGCGACGATGCACTCATTTCCGAATTGATCACACAGTGACGTCCGTATTGCAAGGCATCAAAAATCTTTAATTTGATCCCGCTACGGGTTCTGGAAGGCAGGACGTTGATCTGTGCCTTGCCGATCAGATCGATCAATTCAGAGCGGGTCGGGTTCGCGACCAGACAGGCGTGCTGATAAAAGTGTACCAGTTGCTCCAATTTGGCAGAGGGCGATTTTCCCGCAATCACCAATGGTAATTTCAGTTTGGCAAACACACGCTTCAGCAACCAAATGGCGGCTCGTTCGTTGGCTGGCACGGACAGATCGCCGTGATAAAGACAATACCCTCCCGTTCCAGTTTGTGAAAAGACGTTTGAGGGGATCACCGGGGGTAACAAAAACGTCTCCACGTGCGGATAGGTAGCCTGTAAGGTGACTTGTTCCTGCTGCTGTATACTGCCCAGGGACAGTCCGCGCGGCAATTTTTTCATCCAGCGGTTGATCCGGGTCGCTTCCCAAAAAAAATAAAAACGTTTGAGCGGGTTTCGGGTCGATCGGGCCAACTCACGATAGTAACGCACTTCATCGTTGTGCATGCGAACGACCATTTTTCGACCGGTCATCGGAAGGGAATGCACGTGCTCTGTAGTGTGAATGCCGTCAAAGAGTATCGGATCCTCATCGGCTGAGAGCCGGCTAAGGATGGTATCCGATGCACGGCAGGCTAGGATATAGGGTTGCCCTTTCCATAGATTTCTCAGAGAAAGCTTCTTCGGGTAGGCCCAAACCTTTTCGCAAAATGGCTGAAGTGCTTGAATGGCTTTTTCGGTGTTTCCTTCAGTAAAAAAATGTAATTGAATGAGAATTCCTGCCTGGTGGAGTACTTTCAGGCGGTCCAGCATGTCGCGGGCGCCACCGGTATCATCAGGCCAGGGTGCGCGAAGACAGATCAAATGCAATCGTCGACTCATGCTGCCAGTATTTGGTGATAAACCGACAACAGCGTTGATTTCTCCTTCTCCCAACAGTAAATTTCCCGAGCCTTTCGACACGCTTCGGTCATAGTTATTCTTTGTGCTCGGTCTGCGAACAATTGATTCACCGTTTCGGCAACCGTTTTAATATCCACTTGGTCTAACAAGATAGCCACTGGAAACTCTCTATTGATTCTCTCATACTCTGGAAAGCGGCGGCTGATCTGTGGTAATCCGGCTTCTATACTATCCAGGAATTTATTGGGTAATGCCAGGAATTGGTTCATTCCTTCCTCGTCGGGTAAAAAAATGCCCAAGGTGGCTCGCAAGGCCCATTCCCTTAATGCATCGGGCGGAAGCATGCCAGTCAGTTGTACTTTATCCGCCACACCTTCGCGTTGGATCATCTCCCGCACTTCCTGCATAAAATTGCCATCGCCGCAAATGACCAACGGATAGGGGATCGCTCGCATGGCCGGGATCAATAGCTCAAACCCTCTTCCATGATTTACGGCACCCTGATAGAGTAGGAAAGGTTGATGTTCTTCTGCTCGTGCCAAGGTGGGTTGTTTCACCGGAAGGTTCCGCACCAAGGCATAGGACACACCGTATTGAGCTTTGAAGCGTTCCACCAATTCCGTTCCTACGGTATAGCCGGCAGGAAAACGAGGGATCAAGAATTGAGCTAAGGCCGACCAAATTTTTTGAATACGGGGACGCGTTCGTACTTCTTTCATCTCCGTAAAGTATTCATGTGCATCCATCAATCGGGGGATGCCCCGCAGACGGGATACGAGCCAAACCGGCAGCGCGGTATCCAGGTCATTGGCCACCATCAGGTCGGCTTTTTTCAGGATCAGATAACAGAACAGCCGAAAGTGATTTTCGAGGTAAAAAAGTTTTCCTTTTGGGAACCAGCTGGTCAGACGAACTTGTCGGTAGGGCCTGGCGGGCAGGGGATCGGTTCGTCGGATACCAATCAGAACTACCCGATAGCCGGCTTCGTGCAAGGTCAGGCAGATCCGGCTCATGCGTTGATCGTACGTGAGACAGTTGGTGACGGCTAAATAGATCAAAGGTTGATGGCCGTTCATCATGGATCGTTTACATGCTCATGCCTTCCATACCCTCACTTCCGCCTTTATTGTTCTTCCGTTTGAACAAACTGGCATCCACCTTACCGAATCGCCAATTGAAATTGATCCGCAGCAGGCGGGGATCTCTTCGACGGAATACTTCTTGTACAAAGAATTCGGAAGAGGTGGTGGATTGTTGACGCCGGGTACGAAACACATCACTCCAGTTCAAGGATAAACTGGTTTGTCGGGTCTTTCCCAGGTCGATTCGGTAGCCGGCATCCAAGAAATAGTTAGGCAAGGAATATCCTTGTGCGGTGCTGGCCGTTTGTCCCCACATACCACCCCCGCCACCACCCCAGCCGCCTCGGCCGGAGCCACTGGGAGGTAATACGGTCTTGGACAGGTACTCCGTGTTGAGTTGAAGGGTCATTCGTTTGCCTATCTTGATGGTATGATTCATTTTTAACTGCCAGCTGGGGATCGGATCGGCTACGGCCTGATTGGGATCGGCTAGTTCGATGCCGGATTGGAAAAGATTCAGGTTGGTGGTCAACTCCCAGGTGCGGGTGATCTTGTTTTTAGAGATCAACTCTAATCCGGCGAGGTAACTCGACTGGGCGTTAATGAACGTATTGACCAAGATGTCTTTCCCGTTTGTGGGCAGGATCTCCCGGTCTTGGAAACGAGTGATCAGACCTTCTGTTCGCTTGTAAAACAGGGAGGCGATCAAGTTGTCTTTGTTGGTAAAGGTTTTTTGGTAGGAGAATTCCAGCGAATTCGTGAACTCCGGTCGAAGGTTCGGATTGCCTCGGCTGATATTCAGCGAATCGGAATAATCGGTGAATGGATACAACTGCCAGAAATTCGGACGATTGATCTTACGGGTATAATTGAGCTGGATCTCTTGCTCTTTTTCGGCTTTCCGGCTTAGGAATAAACTGGGGAATAAGCTGACCGGAAAGCGGATGTCGAAGGATTGCCCCTTGTCGGGTAATTCACCGCTGTAATCAGAACTTTCAACCCGAAGTCCCAATTGATAGTTCCAGCCACCCAGCGTACTGGTGTAGGTGGTGTATGCGGCATAGACGCGGTCATCGCTTTTGTAGTTGACCGACAGGTCGGGCAAGTAAATTTGACCGCCGCTTCCGGACAGCAAAAAGAAATCATTTCGGTTATCGACCTGACGGATCTGTGCTCGTAAGCCTGCTTCCCATTTCTCCTTGTCGGAGAGGGGCAGGACGTAATCGGATTGGATCACCAGATTATTGTTGCGACCTGAACCCAACTGAAGTTGTCGGTTGCTGTAAAGCAGCGGGGCATTGAAGGAATTATAGAAATTCGTTTGGATCGAATTGGTGTTCTCGCTGGTCATGCCGTTGTAGGTCAGGTCGGCTGTCCATTCTTGTCCGGCGCGGGGATACAGGTGTTTGAAGCCCAGGGTGAGTCCCCGATTGTCAAACGCCCCCTTGTTATTGGCCAAACGCTCGTTGAAGGAAGTGGTGATGGGACGATTGGCGTGCAGCGAGTCGATCCAAATGGAACTTTCTGTTTCGGGTCTGAATCGTCCTTGACCCATATTGAGCGTCAGGGAGAAGGTATTGCGGTTATCGATGAACCAGTCGATACCCGAGCGCAGAAAGGCATGTCGGCCGATCGAGGTACTGGTGTCGAGTTGATAGAGATCTGTTAGCGGGGTACCCACCAGGGTCAATCGCTCGGTGGTGCCGGTACTGATGGATTTACGTTGGTTGTAATTCGCGTTGAAAAAAAAGTTGAGTTTGTTTTGACGAAGGTTGAGGTCGGCGCCGCCTCCGATCCGGGCACGGGAGTCGATATTGGTTCGCAGGCTTCCATTGTAACCTACCCGTTTGTTCTTTTTCAGGATGATGTTGAGGATTCCCGCCGTACCGCCTGAGGCATCGTATTTGGCGGAAGGGTTGGTGATCAGCTCGATCGATTCAATGGCATCGGCAGGCAACTGCTCGAGGGTCAGGTTGGTGGGTCGGCCGTCCACGAAGAGTTGGGGTGCATTGTTTCGCATGGTCAGGTTGCCATCAAGATCGACCGTCAGGGAGGGGATGTTTCGTACTACATCAATGGCCGTGCCCCCGGTAGCTACCAAATTTTTGTCGACCGAGAAAATTTTCCGGTCAATACCGAGTTTGAGTCCGGAGCCGGTGCTGGTGACGGTCACATTTTCCAGTTGTTTTTCCTGGATCTGTATGCGAATATTACCCAGGTCCCTTTCCATCGAGGCATCAAACGATTTGGCGGACAGGTCCAACGGCTGACGATAGGCATCGTATCCAATGACACTGACCACCAGTTCATAGGGGCGGTTCACGGCAATGTTTTCGAAGCGGAACTCTCCGTTGGATCGGGTGATGGCGCCCGCCACGATGTTAGGCTTAAGGTTTTTATTGGTGGTATCGGCCCGGGACAACAGTTGAACCGATGCCAGCTCGATCGGCTTGCCCGATTTGCTTTCAACGATCTTTCCGTAGATGGTTCCGGGACGACCTTGAGTCGGACGTCCGCCGGGGGGCTGTGCCAGTGCTGTGAATTGGAGCAATAAGGTCCAACTCAGCACGAGTAGGAGTGGGGAGCGGTATTTTGTCATGATGGTAAGCTGGTGTCTAACATCAAAAGGGATTGAATGTTCAGAGGTTCAACAGAATTATATAAAAGACCTTTCCTATCAGGGCCAGCAGGGAGCTGAGCAACAATATGTACACAAAGAGGCGGGGAAGGGCTTTTTTTAGGGATTTCCAAAGGATTTCCGTCCAAATGTCCGGTTTGTCCAATTGCATCAGCGTGACCAGACGATCCTGCACTTGTTGTTCGGAGAGCTGTGTAGAGCATAACTGTTGGATAGAGGGGGACCAGTTGGACTGAACATGATCTGTGACGGCCTGGAGAACTTTATCCTGTGTCTTTTCTCCGATCATCAGACTGATCATCGGCCATTTTTCCGGAAGTGTATTGATCAGGTAATGCGATAACTGAGATCGGATCCAACGCTCGGCTGCCTCGCGTGTGGAGTTGGCCAGTAAAAAATCCCGGATCTGTTCTTGCAGACGAAGCCCCATGACCAATGCGATGAGTTGCTTAGGTAGCTGATGGTTGGTGAACGCGGCCAGCCAGCCAGACCAGACCAGCGATCCGATCCGAATTGGCCGGTGAGGAAAGCGGGTTAGGAAAACCAACAGCAAAAAGCAAACACCGCCAGTCAGCGCACCTGCCAGTGCGGTAAGAATCCAGGTCATATCTAAAAATTAGGAATCCCGTCCAGGTCTTTGGAAACCAGAACGGGATTTAAAAGGGGTGGATGACCGGGTTCGAACCGGCGACCCTCAGAACCACAATCTGATGCTCTAACCAGCTGAGCTACAACCACCATATTTACGAATGCAAAGATAAGGAAAAAACAGTCCAACAACCTGACCATAAAATGCTGTTAAAGAGCTCATGGCAAGGGGGAGCGGCTGAATTTCAGCTAATTTTACCGCGTGTCATCCATCCTAAAATATCTATTCTCCATGAAGCGACTTCCGGTTGTTCTGGGCCTACTGGTACTGGCCCTTTTCCTGACCTTATCCAGTTTGGGTTCTGTCAAAAAAAATACCCCGCCGGGAAAATACGAGGACGTGCTTCACCGCATCGCCCGCATATTGGAGGAGGAGCATTACCAGCCACAGACCATCGACGATGCTTTTTCCAGCAAGATCTTCGATAAGTACCTCGGAGAATTGGATGGCGACAAAACCTATTTCTTGCAGGCCGACATCGAGCAATTGAGTCCCTTTGCCACGCAGATCGACAATGAATTGCTGGGCGACCCGGTTCGTTTCTTCCTGGCTGCCGGAAAGCGATTTCAGGAACGTATGGAGGAGGTGGCCAAGCTCACGCGGGAGCTGTTGGAAAAGCCCTTTGAATTTGAAACCAACGAATCGATACTGTTGGACGACGACAAACAACCCTGGTCGCCCAATGAACAGGTGCGCCGGGAACGTTGGCGAAAGCAACTCAAGTATCAAGTGTTGGAGCGTTACTACGAAGGGCTCGAGCAGCGGGAGAAGAACCGTAATCTGCCGGATTTTGTGGTCAAATCCGACTCGGAGCTGGAAAAGGATGCCCGGGATCGGGTTCGCCGGTTGATGGATCGGATCTTTGATCGCTACCGCAATAAATTCTCGGTCGATGACCAGTTCAACCTGTTTGTGAACACCATCACCAATACGATGGATCCCCACACCGAATTTTTTCCCCCGGTAGATAAGCGATATTTCGATGAAGAGATGAGCGGACGCTTCTACGGGATTGGTGCCTCCCTGCAATACGACGAAGGAAACATCAAGATCACCAGCGTGGTCACCGGAAGTCCGGCCTACAAATCCCGCCAGATCCAGGCAGGCGACATCATCCTCAAGGTGGCCCAAGGTCAGGAAGAACCCGTTGATCTGACGGGCTACCTGGTTCCCGATGCCGTTAAATTAATCCGGGGCAAACAAGGCACGGAGGTGCGCCTGACGCTGCGTAAACCCGATGGAAGTGTGAAGATCGTCTCGTTGATACGAGACGAGATCGTGCAGGACGAATCCTTTGCCCGCAGCGCTCTCGTAAACCGCAACGGACAAAAGATCGGGTACATATTCTTACCTGAATTCTATGCCGATTTCGAGCGTCCAGACGGTGCCCGGTGTTTTGTGGATGTTGCCAAAGAGATCAAAAAGCTCAAAGAACAAAAGATCGATGGGTTGGTGATGGACCTCCGAAACAACGGCGGCGGTTCGCTGTACGATGTGGTGCAGATGGTGGGACTATTCATCGAAGATGGACCGGTGGTTCAAGTTATGGACCGAGCAGGTCGTCCCACTATCCTGCGCGATAAGGATAAGGGCGTTTTGTATGATGGTCCGCTAACCGTCATGGTCAACGAGTTCAGTGCCTCTGCCTCCGAGATCTTTGCTGCGGCCATTCAGGATTATCGTCGGGGCGTAGTGATCGGCAGTACGTCCACTTATGGAAAAGGAACCGTGCAACGCAACGTGGGCTTGGACCCCAACAGTGGCTTTTTCATGTCCAATTCGGAACTGGGCACACTCAAGCTGACACTACAAAAATTTTATCGCATCAATGGCGGCTCCACACAACTGAAAGGCGTCAGCTCCGACATCATCTTGCCGGATAATCTTGAAAATCTAAAGATCCGGGAAAAGGATAATGAGGATGCCTTGGGTTGGGATGAGATCAGTCGGGTCGCCTTTCAACCCTGGGGTCCGGCATCCGACTTGGAGATGCTGCGACGCGCACACACGGCACGCATGGCCTTGAATACCCGCTTTCAGACCATACGGGATAACGCTAACTGGATCTCGAAAGTACGGGAGGAGGAGTATCCATTGGACCTGCTTCGGTATCAGGCTTTACAACGAAAAATTCAACAGACCGTCAAGCAAAACGACCAGCTATCCAAATTGAATCAAGCCCTCCAACTTTCGGCCTTACCCGGTGATCTGGAAAAGTGGGAAAACGATAAAGCCAAACAAGACCGTTACAAATCCTGGATGAAATCGTTGGAGCAGGACATTTATCTGGAAGAGACCTTGCAAGTCACCGAAGACATGATCCGGTACCGAAATACGGCCTCAAAATGATAATTTCCGAGGATCAGGCATTTCGTCCCACACAATTGAGGTCGATGAAGGCCTGCTCCAAGCGTTTGGAGAAGGTATCCTCACCTTTGCGAAGCCATACCCGCGGATCGTAGTATTTTTTATTGGGCTTATCCTCGCCCTCCGGGTTCCCCAATTGGCCCTGCAGGTACTTCTCGTGTGCCTTGTAATAATTCATTACGCCCTCCCAAAAGGCCCACTGCAGGTCGGTATCGATGTTCATCTTGATGGCGCCATACCCAATGGCTTCCCGGATCTGATCTTGGGGGGAGCCACTGCCACCGTGGAAAACAAAATAGACCGGCTTTGCAGCGGTTTTAAATTTCTCCTGAATGTGTACCTGACTGTTCTGCAGGATCACCGGTCGTAGTTCCACATTCCCGGGCTTGTACACACCATGTACATTACCAAAAGCAGCGGCTACGGTGAACAGATCTCCGATCGCGGAGAGCTTCTCGTACGCATATGCTACTTCGGAGGGCTGTGTGTAGAGCTTGGAATTTTCAACATCCGTGTTATCCACCCCATCTTCCTCACCGCCGGTAACGCCCAGTTCGATCTCAATGCTCATACCCAGGGGCTTCATGCGTTTGAAAAAATGTTCGCACTCAGCGATGTTCTCCTCGATGGGCTCCTCACTCAGATCCAACATGTGTGAACTAAAGAGCGGAATGCCTTTCTCTTGATGGAACTTTTCTCCCGCATCCAGGAGTGCGCTGATCCAGGGCAGCCACTTCTTGGCAGCATGATCGGTGTGAATCACCACCGGAACACCATAGTATTTGGCTACTTGGTGAATGTGCAGCGCCCCGGAGATGCCACCTTGGATATTGGCCTGTAGTTTATCATTGGGCATGCCTTTGCCGGCAATGTATTGTGCCCCGCCGTTGGAGAATTGTATGATGACGGGTGAGTTGACCTTGGCGGCCGTTTCCAGCGTAGCGTTGATACTGGAGTGACCAATGGTGTTCACGGCTGGCAGGGCAAATTGGTTGTTCTTAGCATCTTGATACAGGGCCCGAAGGGCGTCGCCGTGTAACACGCCGGCTGGATACTTACTCATTGGTTTGATTTTTTTCGTTTCGCGAATATATTGATTTCTGTAGGCGAAATGATGGGCGGTCGTGCGTCGAAAACCGATTCGGATCAGTTGCCGACGGACTGAATGATATCATACTTGGTGACGATGTGATACTGACCAGCTTCATCCCGGGTCAACACGGCTCCCATATCCTTGTTGATGCTGCGACTCAATTTCTCCAGGGCCATGTCGAGCTGCACGATCGGAAAAGAAGGCTCCAGGTGTTTGCCAATGCTTTCTTGGGGTAAGCCGGGATTGTCGATCAATTTTTGAAACAGCCCGCTTTCGCTGATCGATCCGATGGGTGTCGAGTCAGAAAATATGGGAATGTGCTCGATGTCATATTTACGCATCAAGTGTATGGCTTCGGAAATGGGGTCGGTGGCCAGTAAAGTGAGAAGCTTTTGGGGGCCCCGTGCACTGACGACCTCGCGGACGGTTTTTACCTCCAAAAATCCGCGATCACGCATCCATTGATCATTGTAGATCTTGGCCACGTAACGCGAGCCATGGTCGTGAAGGATACACACGACCACGTCGGTGGGTTTTAATCGTTCTTTGAGCTGCATCAGTCCCTGCAAGCAACTACCGGCGCTGTATCCGCAGAAAAGTCCCTCTTCCTTGGCCAGTCGCCGTGCCATAACGGCACCGTCTTTATCGGTCACTTGTTCAAAATGATCGATCACGCTCATATCATAGTTGCCGGGTACGAAATCTTCCCCGAAACCTTCGCTGATGTATGGGTGCACTTCATTCATATCGATCTCCCCGGTCCGGAAATATTTGGTTAGCAAGGAACCATAGACATCAATGGCCCAGATTTGAATATTCGGATTTTTCTCTTTGAGGTACCGCGCAGTGCCAGTGATGGTACCACCAGTGCCGGCGGTACAAACTAGGTGTGTGACCGTGCCATCGGTTTGA
>SXXL01000068.1 GCA_005789565.1 Bacteroidota bacterium
AAGCGCCCCTGTCTCAGTCACTAGTGGACAACTTGAGCAACAGTTTGGCCAACAAGCACCCGTTGCTTACGGCACAAGCGCCACTGTCTCAGTCACTAGTGGACAACTTGAGCAACAGTTTGGCCAGCAAGCACCCGTTGCTTACGACACAAGCGCCCCTGTCTCAGTTACTAGTGAACGGTCTGGTGAACGACCCATTACCATGAAAAGAGAACTACCCCACGGCGCCTTCATCAAGGACGGCGACCTGTACGTGCGCACCAGTCAGGACTACATGACCATGAGTGTATTTGATTTTGCCCTCAAAGGGAAACACAATCAATACAACACCATGGCTGCCTGCGTCGCCGCCGCCACCATTGATATCCGAAAAGAAAAGATCCGCGAGGCGGTCATGGATTTCCAAGGGGTGGAACACCGCCTGGAGCCCGTGGCCACCGTGCGGGGCGTGCTGTTCATCAACGACAGCAAGGCCACCAACGTGAACTCCGTTTGGTATGCGTTGGAAAGTATGACAAGGCCTACCGTGCTGATCCTGGGCGGGGTCGACAAAGGCAACGATTACGAGTTGATTCGCGAGTTGGTCCAGGAAAAAGTGAAGGCTATTGTCTGTTTGGGTACGGATAATCAAAAAATACACGAGGCTTTTAAGGATATCATATCGGCGATGGTCGATGCCCAATCGGCGGAGGAAGCGGTGCAGGCTGCCTTTCAGTTGGCCGATAAAGGCGATGCCGTACTGCTGAGTCCCGCGTGCGCCAGCTTTGATCTGTTCACTGATTTTGAAGACCGCGGTCGTCAATTCAAACAAGCCGTTCGAAACCTCTGAGATGGAAAACTCCGAAATCATCCAAACACAGCCCACACGCCGGTCGATGTTCGACGCCAGCCAAATCGTGCAAAACACGAAAGGCGATCAGGTCATTTGGGGATTGGTGGTGCTGCTGACCCTGGTGTCTTTGCTGGCGGTGTATAGCTCCACGGGGTTGCTGGCCTATAAAAAATACAAGGGGAACACCGAGGCATACCTGATCAAGCAAGTGGGCTTTATCATTTTCGGGATCGCCATGGTCTATTTCGCCCACCGGGTGAATTACAAGTACTATTCCCGCATTGCCCAGATCGCGTTTCTGCTGTCCATTCCGCTGCTCATCTACACCCTGTTCTTCGGGGTGAAGATGAATGAAGGTAGTCGGTGGATCAAACTGCCCATCATCAACATGACGTTGCAGTCCTCTGATTTCGCCAAACTGGCGTTGTTCATGTACCTGTCCAGGGGAATCAGCAAGCGACAGGACCAGATCAAGCATTTGTTCAAGGGATACTTGCCCCTGATCCTGCCCGTGTTGTTGATCTGCGGACTCATCGCCCCGGCCAACCTGTCAACCGCCTTGTTGCTGGGGGCCAGTTGCTTGCTGCTGTTGTTCATAGGAAGAGCCAGCCTCAAACATTTGCTGGCCACGGTGGGCATTGCCCTCATACCCCTCGTGATGCTCATCCTGGCCGCTATTGCCCAACACGACCGAAAAGCCTCCGTTGCCACAGAGTCCGAAGCGGTGGCAACCTCGGGATCGGCGTTGACCGGACGGGTCAGTACCTGGGTAAAGCGCGTGGAGAACTTCATCTACGGAAGCAATGATGTGAACGACGATGCCTATCAGGTCAACCAGGCCAAGATCGCGATCTCTAAGGGCGGATTGCTGGGCGTGGGCCCCGGCCGTAGTACCACCCGTGATTTTCTGCCGCAAGCCTACAATGATTTTATCTACGCCATCATCATCGAGGAATACGGGATCGCCGGGGGTGCTTTTATCCTGTTTGTGTACCTGGTATTTCTCTATCGATGCATTCGCATTTTCAAGCGCTGTCCGTATGCCTTCGGTGCGTTCCTGGCACTCGGACTCAGTTTCACCCTTGCGATACAAGCCATGGCCAACATGGCCGTGACGGTAAATCTTTTTCCGGTCACCGGCGTTACAC
The DNA here is from genome assembly GCA_005789565.1 of Bacteroidota bacterium. GTDB lineage: Bacteria > Bacteroidota > Bacteroidia > Chitinophagales > Chitinophagaceae > JJ008. Next base: position 1,981 of record SXXL01000068.1, read on the forward strand.
TACCGCTGGTGAGCATGGGTGGAACCAGTTTCATCTTCACCTGTATTTCGATCGGTATCATATTAAGTGTGGCCCGGCATGTGGAACAACAAGAAGGGCCGTCTTCCTCCACCCCTGAACCCATCCCCGCATGAGTTTGCGTTTCATCATAGCAGGTGGAGGCACCGGCGGGCATATTTTCCCGGCCCTCTCGATCGCGGTAGCCATTCGGAAAATGGAGCCGACCGCGCTATTCAGATTTGTCGGTGCCAAAGGAAAAATGGAAATGGAAAAAGTACCGCAGGCCGGGTTTGAGATCGAGGGACTCGATATCGTTGGGTTTGACCGAAACAACCTGCTGAAAAACTTTACCCTGCCGATCAAATTACTGCGTAGCTTTTTTCAAGTGCGTTCGATCTTTCGACGTTTTCGTCCCACAGCCGTCATCGGGGTAGGTGGCTACTCCAGCTATCCTGTCTTGCGCTACGCTCAGACGCAGCAGATCCCCACGTTCCTGCATGAGGCCAATTCCTATGCGGGCAAAAGCAATCAGTTGTTGGCCAAACGCGCGACGCAAATTTTTGTGGGGATGCACGGAATGGACAAATTCTTTCCGGCCAACAAAATGGTGTTCACCGGCAATCCTGTTCGAGCCAATATTCTGCAAGCAACGATCGAACGGACAACGGCCTTATCGTACTTCGGGTTGCATCCGGATAAACCAACCCTCTTGGTCATCGGCGGCAGCCTGGGTGCCCGCTCCATGAATGAGGCATTGCAAGTCGGTTGGGAGAAATTGGTGAAGGCTGGTATTCAGATCATCTGGCAGACCGGTCGATCCGGGTCCGCCCTGCATCCGATTCCCGAGGAGGCGCTGTCCATGATCCATCGAACCGAGTTCATTCGGGAAATGGATAAAGCCTATGCGGCAGCTGACCTGGTGGTGAGCCGCGCTGGTGCCATGAGCGTGGCTGAGCTGGAAGTAGTTGGCAAACCGTCTATCCTGGTTCCTTATCCGTTGGCAGCCGAAGATCATCAGACCGCCAATGCGAAGCAATTGGTGGAGGCAGGTGCGGCCCTGTTGGTGCGCGACGCAGCCGTTGCCAGTGAATTGATCGATCGGATCCTGGAGTTGGTCCGCGACGAACCCCGTCGACTGCAAATGAGCGAACGAAGTTATCGGCGGGGTGTCCGCGATGCCGACCGGCGCATCGCCACCGAGATCTTGGAAAAAATAAAAAACAACGAATCAAACCGATAGCGGAAAACCGATCACCGAACATGAGAAAGACACCCAACCGAAATCAACCTTTCCAGTTTCCCCTTGCAGGGAAAGCGGACGGGTTTATTTACTTCCTCGGCATCGGGGGGATCGGGATGAGTGCCCTGGCTCGTTATTTGAAGATGGCGGGCTATTCGGTTAGCGGATACGATAAGGCTGAAACCGATCTTACTCGCTCGCTGGAGGCATTCGGTATCGAAGTACATTATACCGATGAGGTGCGTTGGATTCCTTCGGATCTTCAACTGGTCGTATTTACCCCGGCCGTTCCCACCGATCTGAAGATCTATCGGTATTGTCAGGGGTTGGGCAAACCGATGAAAAAACGCAGCGAGGTTCTCCAGTCGCTGACCGACGGTACCTACAATGTATGTGTTGCCGGTACACACGGGAAAACTACCACGTCAACCCTCATTGCCCATATCCTGCGGCATAGCGGATACGGTTGTCAGGCCTTTTTGGGCGGCATCTCGGTGAATTACGAGACCAATACCTGGTCCGCTACCCGCAACCTCTCCGTGATCGAAGCCGATGAATACGACCGCAGCTTTTTACGCTTGCAACCCGACCTGGCCCTGATCACGGCCATGGATCCGGATCACTTGGATATCTATGGTACCGCGGAGGCGATGGAAGAAGCCTATATTGATTTCACCCGGCTGCTCTCCGATCAGGGTGAGCTGATCTACCACCAATCGCTTAAGCGAGCAGCAGACTTGGCGGCACCCAGCCGGTTTAGTTATGCCTTACAGTCCGCTACCGCCGATTATTATGTCAGTTCTCTCACCGTGGCATCCGACGGCTATCGATTCGACCTGCACACGCCGGATGGTGTGATCCAGGATTGTACGTTGCCCGTTGGCGGACTTCACAATGTCGAGAATGCGGTAGGCGCAGCAGCTGTTTCCCACCGCCTGGGTATTGCGCCCGAGGGCATCCGTTCCTCCCTGGCTTGTTTTCGCGGCGTGAAAAGAAGATTTGAAACCATCTACCGCACACCGGCACTTCATTGGATCGATGATTATGCGCATCATCCCGAAGAATTGCGAGCCCTGGTTCAAGGGGTTCGGGATCTCTATCCATCCCATCACTTGAGTTTGGTCTTCCAGCCACATCTGTATACGCGCACGCGTGACCTGGCCTTGGATTTCGGAGCGGTGCTCTCGCTGGCCGACGAAGCGTATCTACTTCCTATCTATCCGGCGCGCGAATGGCCCATCGAAGGTGTTTCCGCTGCTATGATTCGTTCCAACACACATCCCGAGGGGTTCACGGTGTGGAGTAAAGAAAATTTCTCGGATTGGGTGGTGCAACAATGGTGTCAAAGCTCCACCCAGCCCAAGGTTTTGGTCACTGCCGGTGCCGGCGACATCGATCAGCTCTATCCTGTCATCCTAAACCGTTTGCCGAAGTCATGATACGTGCCATCACCTTTCAACGAGTGCTCTTTGTGCTGCTATGGATCGGCATCGCAACGGGCATGGGCTTTCTGCTGAAGGCTGCTTGGGATAAACAAGGGGCGGCCGTGTGCAAAGGATATGCAATTGCTCGTAACGACCAGGATTCGTTCGTTTTTGTGAAGACCGTTGAGATCGAGAAATTGATCCGTCTACGGGCCGGTGGAAAGATAGTAGGTCAGACCACTGCGCAGTTTCCACTGCAGGCCATTGAGGATTCGCTGGAAACGTTTGTAGGTGTTTCGGACGCACAGGTTTATTTCGACAATACGTCTCGTCTGCAGGTCCGTATCGAAGAGCAAGTGCCGGTAGCCCGGATCTTTTTGGAAGGGGGTGCCAGCTATTATCTCGACAGTGCTGCACAACTTCTTCCGCTCTCCGATCAGGTCGCGGTTGACTGTCCGGTTTTTAATGGTGTTCGGTGGACGGGCAACCGCCCCGACAGCCTGCAAGCGGTCCGAATTGTTTCCCTCGCCCGATATATTCAAGCTGATTCATTCTGGTCAGCTCAAGTGGGTCACTTCGACCTCGATGAAAAAGGTCAGTTCGAAATGATTCCGGTAGCCGGTAACCACCGCGTGCAATTCGGTACGGCGACAGATCCGGCTGCCGCTTTCCGTCGGCTGTGGTTGTTCTATCAGCAAGTGCTTCGGCCCCAAGGTTTGGATCGCTATGCTCGTATCGATGTTCGGTACAGCGGACAAGTCGTGGCCAGCCGAACCCGTTTTTCTGCTCGGCCCGATTCTGCGCAATTACGCAAGCAAGTGGAGAAACTGATCGATGCCGGCATGAAAGCCGATACCACCACAACACTCATTAAACCTATTAAACGCGCTACATAAACCCCAACTAAAAACAACGATCATGAAACAGAAAAGACCCATCATCGTCGGCCTCGACATCGGCACCACCAAGATCGCGGTGATCGCCGGCCGCAGGAACGAGTTTGGCAAACTCGAGATCCTCGGATTTGGCCGCGCCAATTCCAACGGCGTTAAACACGGACAAGTACTCAACATTGATGAGACCATCAAGGCCATTCGTACGGCCATGGACAATTGTCTGGCCTCCAACCCCAACCTCCAGGTAGAGGAAGTCTATGTGGGCGTGGCCGGTCACCACATCAAAAGTTTGCAAACCCGGGGCGACATCGTTCGCCAGCGTACCGAAGACGAGATCGTACAATCCGAGATCGATCAACTGATCGCCGATCAGTACAAGACCTATATCCCGGCAGGCGATCAGATCATCGACGTGATCCCGCAGGAATTCACGGTCGACAATCACCCTAACATCGCCAACCCCATCGGTTATGGCGGCGTAAAGATCGGTGCGAACTTTCACATCATCACCGGCGACAAGAACGCTATTCGCAACATCAATCGCAGTGTTGGAAAAGCTAACCTGCAAACTAAGGACCTGGTGCTTCAACCCCTGGCCTCGGCAGCTGCGGTCATGGGACAAGAAGACCTGGAAGCCGGGGTGGCCATCGTCGACATCGGCGGCGGTACCACTGACCTGGCTGTTTTCTACGAAGGGATCTTAAAGCACACGGCCGTTATTCCCTTCGCCGGAGAGAACATTACCAACGATATCAAAACCGGACTGGGCGTATTGAAATCACAAGCCGAACTCTTGAAAGTAAAATTCGGTTGTGCCTTGGCCAATGAGGCTAAGTCCAATGCCTTCATCACCATCCCCGGATTGCGCGGCATGCCGGCCAAGGAGATCAGTGTGAAGAACCTGGCCAATATCATCCAGGCCCGCATGAGCGAGATCCTGGATTTTGTCACCTATCACCTTAAGCAAGTGGGACTGGATAACAAAGCCCTGAACGGTGGCGTGGTGCTGACCGGAGGCGGTTCGCAACTGGAGCACCTGATTCAGTTGACCGAGTATGTAACGGGACTGAATGCCCGCATCGGCTTGCCGAACGAGCACCTGGCCGCGGGTCATGCCGAAGATCTCTCCAAGCCCACCTACTCAACCTGTATCGGTCTGATCTTGAAAGGTCTCGATGATTTTGAAAATAACCGTCAGGAATTCTCCGCGAACTACCTGCGGATGGAACCAGAGTTGGTTCAAGAGGAGGTAATGGCGCCCTTGCCCGAGCCGGCAGTCAGCGAGATCGAGGGAGTGAATATTACCAACCGGAGAGGATTGGCCGGCTTCTGGGATAAGTTCCGCGACAAGATCATTGAACTGTTCCGCGAGGAAGAGGATGCCAAATTCAACGGACGCTAATTCATAACCAATACTAACCCATCGGGGCTCGTCCCCCAACAAAACAAAGCATATGATCCATTTTGATCTCCCCAAAGAGAAATCATCGATCCTCAAAG
>SXXL01000069.1 GCA_005789565.1 Bacteroidota bacterium
GGGGGTGGGGGTGGTGGGGGTGGGGGTGGTGGTGGTGGTGTTTGGTTGGCCACTAAAGGGGGCGATTCATTGAGGGGAGCTGATTGAACCGGGGGAGGGGTGTTGTTTCGGTTATCGGCCAGTACCGGTTGGGCCGGATTCATCCAAAAGATATAGGCCATCCAGGCTGCACCGATCAATAGTAAGAATACGGCGGCTACCTGCAGCAACGGGGCGAAGGATCTTTTCTTGGGTATATACCGAATGGTAGACTGGTTTTCTTCCCCCCGTTCGTTTACCCATTCTTTTAGGAACCGCAATTCGGGTTCTGAACTGCGGGTTGACTGATGAAAACCTTCCAGGGCTTCGGCTAGTAACGGGTCGCCCAGCGAAGCCTTCTCCAATGCATGGGCCTCCGCCGAAGAGAGCTCGCCTTTGCGGTAGCGCTCCAGGTAAGCACCATCATATTTTATTTTATCAACCGGTTCCATTTGCTGGTTTTCATTGTTATATGTTATCCAATTGAAATTAATTTATTCATGCAGTTTCGCAGGTTTCGTCTTCCATTTTGGATCAGGCTGCGGACCCGATTCCAGTCCATTCCGGTGGATTCGGAGATTTCCTGATAGGATTTCTCCTGCAGGTAAAAGGCCTCCACGGTCTGTCGTTGTTCGGGGGCGAGGGTTTCGAGGCAGCGCGACATTTGTTGCAGGTGTTGTTCTTTTTCCATCACGGCATTCAGATGCTCGGTTTCGGCCGAATGCATAAGTTCTTCAGGCAGGGGGAGGGAATTTTTGTTACGGGGGCTGCGCAGGTACATGAGGCAGTGGTTTCGGGCCAGTTGGTGCAGCCAGGCCTTGAAATGGGTCACCTCGTGTTTTCGAAGTTTGAGGGTCAGTTCTTCGAATATGGCCATCACGCTGTCTTTGGCTTGTTCCGGGTCTTTGAGGTATTTTAGGCAAACCCCGTAGATCAAATCCATATAACGTTGATAGAGCTCGCCCAGGATCGTCAGATCGCCGCTTTCCTTATACAGGATCACCAGGTCGGCATCGGGCAGTCGAGAGGTCTCTATGTTTTTCAAAAAGGCCACTTATAAATATAATGATTTGCCTTGTGTTTGGCAGCAGGGCAGGAGCCGCTTCACAGGGAGAAAGCCGGATGGTATTTGGAAAGCGTATCTCGGAGGAATTGCCGGTCGAGGTGCGTGTAGATCTCCGTGGTGGTGATGCTGGCATGCCCGAGCATTTCTTGTACCGCGCGCAGATCGGCACCGCCCTCGATCAGGTGGGTGGCAAAAGAATGTCGGAAGGTGTGTGGGGAGATGGTTTTTTGGATGCCGGACGTTTGGGCCAGCGATTTGATGATGTAAAAGACCATGACTCGGGAGAGCTGTTTGCCTCGTTTGTTCAGGAAGATAAAATCTTCATGGCCTTTTTGGATGGCGAGCTGACGTCGCACGGTATCTCGGTAGAGTTCGAGGTATTGGATGGCGCTGCTGCCGATGGGGATGAGTCGTTCTTTATCTCCTTTTCCGATCACGCGAATGAACCCCAGGTCCAGGTACAATTGCGAGAGCCGAAGTCCGATCAGTTCCGTTACTCGAAGTCCGCAGCTGTAGAGCGTTTCCAACATGGCTTTGTTTCGGGTGCCTTCGGGTTTGCTGAGGTCGATCGAGTCGATCAGGCGTTCGATCTCCTCAAAGCTCAACACATCGGGCAGGGCTCTTTTTTGCTTGGGGGTTTCCAGTAGCAGGGTCGGGTCTTCTCTAACAATCCCCTCGGTCACGCAGTATTTGTAAAACGTTCGGATGCCAGAGAGGATCCGAGATTGGGAGGCTGCACTCATGCCCAGTTCCGCTACTTGTCGGGCAAAGTCCTGCAGTTGTCGCAATCCGATCGTATCAGGACCTCCGCTATATCCGGCACCTTCGAGGTAGCGGGTCAGGTGTTCGAGATCTCTTCCGTAGGCGGCCACGGTATGGTCGGCCAGCGATTTTTCCAATTGTAGATAAGCCTGGAAGCCGCGTTTGTAGGTATCCCACATGCCGGCTTACTTGTCGATGGTCTCCAGATCAATCTCTTTTTCCAGCGTTTTCCATTCTCCTTGGATCTTGAGTCGGACCCAGATCTTTTTTGGGGTGACGCTCACTGAATCGATGTGATCGTGAATCCGGTCATAATCGATGGGTACTTCCTCCCGAAAGGTCATCATAGCCGTCGTGCCTTTGGAAACGTGCTCAACATAAATGTTACCGCGATCGGTGTACGCGATGAGTTGCGGGTCGATGTTGAATTTCGGGTCGATCGAATTGATGCCGCTGCTGCGCACCGATAAGCTCTCTCGTTTATCATATGGAAGTTTGATCTGATAGCCTCTTCCGGTTGCGCAATCGTTGAAGAGCAGCCAGGCTTTTTTATTTCCGTCAAACAAACAACGGGCATGGCTGCCCTGGATGGGGATGGGTTGGGAGAGGATGGTGTTCAGCCCGATCTTTCGGTTAACGCCCATGCCTTGGTAGGTCCACAGCAGGGTGTCGGGCCGGCAATCGCTGGGGGCAATCAGCACCACGGGAAGGGTGGAATGATCGCCGGCAAATCGGATCGTATCCTTTAAGCAGGTCGTATCACAGAGGGGGGCGGGGGATTGGTTGGAGCCACATTGGGTGATGGTCAGTCCCAGCAAACCAACCAGCAGCAGCAGAAGCAGTCGCATAGAAAACGTGTTGTATCCAAATCTAAGAAATGCCTTTCATATATAGAAGCCTTCTATCTTCGTGACCCATGAAAAGATCCATATCCCATCAACTGCAGTCGTATCGTCCTCTTTTTCGCGACCATCGTCTCTCCCTTCGCCGGTTTCTGACCCGGTTGTCGAAGAACCCACCCCGTGGTCTCGATGCCCGCCTCCGCTCGTTGGAACCAGCAGTTTGGAAGAAGGTGGATTGTCTTTCTTGTGCGAATTGCTGCCGGACCATGACCCCGACGTACACGAATACAGACCAGCGCCGGATCGCCCGTTACCTGGGGATGACCGTGGGCGCTTTTCAGAAAAAATACCTGCGGCAAGAGCGGGGAGGCGACCGCGACTGGCTCAACCGCTCCACACCCTGTCCCTTCCTGAACCTGTCGGACAATAAATGCCGCATCTATTCGGTGCGGCCCGCTGATTGCGCCGGATTTCCACACCTGAAAAAGCGTTTTGCGGATTACGGACACGTACATCATCAGAACATCGACCTATGCCCGGCTACTTTTGAATTGGTTCGCCGGTTACAGGATTCCCTCAGCGCGTGAAATAGAGATCCTCCCGAAAGAAAAAATCGATCGCCCCGTTGCGTTGACGCGTAATGGCCAGCAGGTCGTACCGCAGCCATTGGTATTGCGGATGTGCCCGTAGAAATACCCCGGCCGCGACTTGTAAGTGCCGAAATTTTTTGACCGATACACTTTCCTCGGGCCAGCCGTATTCGTTTCCGTGACGGGTTTTTACTTCGATGATGTGCAGGTATTTTCCTTTGCGGGCGATCAGGTCGATCTCCAGTTTGCCCATTCGCCAATTCCGATGCAGGATCTCAAAGCCATTGGCCTCCAGCCAATCGGCCGCCAGCGATTCCCCCCAAATGCCAAAATCCTGATGCTCGGCCATTGATTATCTTTATGCAATACTCCCCGGATGCTGGCATTCAGCCAAGGGATAAAAACAATCATCGCTGCGTATTATGCCCGGTATTTATCGGTTAAAAGGTCAGGTTAAGCATTACGATTGGGGTGGCAGGGACTTCCTCCCCCGGTTGTTGGGATTATCCAACCCCGACCATCGGCCCTTTGCCGAATATTGGTTGGGGATCCATGCACAAGGTCCCGCCGAATTGATCTCCCCCGACGGTACATCCTTGCCGCTTCGCCAACACGAACCCGCGCTTTCCTACTTGTTGAAGATCCTGGATGTGCGCGACATGCTATCCATTCAGGTTCATCCTACCCGGGCCATGGCACAGGCGGATTTCGAACGGGAAAATCAACAAGGCATCCCACTGGATTCGCCCATCCGAAATTATAAGGATGCCAACCACAAGCCCGAGCTGATGGTAGCCCTCAGTGAGTTTTGGTTATTGCACGGATTTCGAGATCCTGCCTCCCTGCAGGAGATCTTCTCCAAGCACCCTTTCTTAGCACCTTTGCAAGAGCAGTGGGAAAAAAACGGATACGCCGGGTTATACCGATGGGTGATGGAGTTACCCCCGACGGCAGTGAACCGATTGTTGGAGGAACCACTTCGGGCCATGCTGGAAGCATATCAAGCCGGAAGGTTGCCAAAAACCGATCCATGCTTCTGGGCGGCCCGGGCACATCAAACCTTTTCTCAACCGGATAAGATCGATCGGGGCATCTTCTCAGTTTTTTTATTCAATCTCGTACACCTCGAAAAAGGGCAGGGGATCTTTCAGGGAGCGGGGGTGCCGCATGCGTATTTAGAGGGACAAAACGTGGAGATCATGGCCAATTCGGATAATGTGTTGCGCGGCGGACTCACCCCTAAGCACATCGATGTGCCCGAATTGCTTCGACACGTAAAGCCCGAGCCCGTGGTGCCCCGGATCTTGGAGCCAACCACGGATGAAACCGGTAAAAGACATTACCCGGCCCCGGTGAGCGATTTCAGTATCGATGCGGTTTACTTGAAAGCGGGACAGTCGATCCACTACCCAGCCGACCGTTCCGGGATGCTGTTGGTCACAGAGGGTCAGCTGCAAGTGGAAGGGGAAGAACAGGTCTTTACGCTCGGACAGCCGGATTTGGCAGCCTATCTGTCCGCCGGATCGTCGGTAGTCTTACAGGCCCAAACCCCTTGTTTGGTGTTTATCGCCTCCTCCCAGAAGGGGAATTTTGCCTAAACAATTCACCTATCCACAACCGTTGATAATTACCGGATTTCGTTGCGCGGTTTGGACTATTTTTGTTCCATCCAACCGGGAGCATTCATGAAAAATATCCACAAATACATCCTGTTCTATTTTCTGGCGGTGGCCCTGACACTGGCGGCTAAATTTTTTATCGGACCGCACGTAGAACTCTCGGGTATCTCTCCCGTGATCGCGCTGGCGTTGTTCAGCGGACTGATGGCGAGGGAGCGCGACCGGATGTTTCTCCTGCCCCTGGCCTGTTTGTTTATTAGCGACGCGGCCATCCAATTCCTCTACGAGCAAAATCTGTTTCCCTATGCCGGATTTTACGCCGGTCAGTGGAAGAATTATCTACTCCTCTTGACCTTGCCCTTGATCGCGGCCTGGATCGGTGCTCGTTCCCGCACCCGAGTGGTGTTGGCTGCGGTGGCCGGACCAACCCTCTATTTCATCGTCTCCAACTTTTTTGTTTGGATGCAAGCCGGAGAGGCTGTCTATTCTAAAGATTGGAACGGTTTGATGCAGTGCTATACCTTGGCCATTCCCTTCTATCGGAACTCCTTAATGGCCACACTCGTACTGTTGCCGATGATCGTGCTCACGTATCGTCGTTGGGTGATCCCCCAACTGGCAAAGCCGGTAGCGGCTTAATTATTCTGATCAGTCATTGATGCCGGACTCGTAGGCCTCGTCTACTAACAATTTGTGCGTGGCACTATCCGCGGCTTGCGTGGCGAGTTCGTCGCATCGGTTGTTCAGCTGATTTTCGGCATGGCCTTTGACCCAGTGAAATCTTATATGATGGTGTTGAGCAAGGGCATGATATTCTTCCCAGAGGTCGCGATTCTTTTTACCGCCTTTGAAATTGGTGCGAATCCATTTGTCCAGCCATTTTTCCTCCACAGCCTTGACGACGTATTGGCTATCGGAGTAGATGGTTAAGCGAAGTCCCTTGCGTGTGAGGGCTTGCAGGGCAGCGATCACCGCCAGGAGTTCCATCCGATTGTTGGTGGTGCGTCGATAGCCTTGCGCCAATTCTTTTCGATGATCGCCGAACAGCAGAATGGCGCCGTATCCGCCCGGGCCCGGATTGCCCCTGGCCGAACCGTCGGTGTATATGGTTACGGCATCGGACATCTATACCTGAAACACACCGGTTTTGAATTCTGGGATATGCGGATTTCCATCGGCCGCCTGAATACCCGCGGCGATCCATTTGCGCGTGTCGACCGGATCGATGATGGCATCCACCCAAAGTCGGGCCGCGCCATAGTAAGGGGAGGTCTGTGCCTCGTATTTGCTTCGGATCCGATCTCCCAATTCTTTTTCCTCTGCCTCGGTTATGGTTTTTCCTTTGGCCTTCTGCGTGGCGGTTTCAATTTGCAGCAATGTTTTCGCGGCCGAGTCGCCGCTCATCACAGCGATCTTGGCGGTTGGCCAGGCCAGGATCAAGCGCGGATCATAGGCTTTGCCGCACATCGCGTAATTGCCCGCTCCGAACGAGTTACCCACGATGATCGTGAATTTGGGAACCACCGAGTTGGCCACGGCGTTCACCATTTTAGCACCATCCTTGATGATGCCGCTGTGTTCGCTGCGGCTGCCCACCATGAATCCGGTTACGTCTTGCAGAAACAGCAGGGGGATCTTTTTTTGATTGCAATTCAAAATGAAGCGGGCGGCTTTGTCGGCGCTGTCGTTATAGATCACGCCGCCCATTTGTTGTTCGCCCTGACGGGTTTTAACCAGTTTGCGTTGGTTGGCGACGATGCCCACCGACCAGCCTTCGATGCGGGCATAGCCGCAGAGGATGGTTTGTCCGTATTCCGGTTTGAAGGGCAAATAAGATCCTTCATCCACCAAACGCTCCAGGATGGTGGCCATGTCATAGGGCTTCCCGTCGGTCGGAAACAATCCGTGAATTTCTTCAATGGGTTTGGAGGGAGCTTTCGAGGCTACGCGGTCGAAGCCGGCTTTGGGAGAATGGCCCAACCGTCCGATCGTTTCGCGGATATGTTGCAGACATTCTTTTTCGGTGGCAAATTTTCGGTCGGCTATGCCGGAGATGGCCGTATGGGTATCGGCCCCGCCTAATTTTTCGTGTTCCACCGTTTCGCCGATGGCGGCTTTGACCAGATATGGTCCGGCTAAATAGATCGATCCGTTTCCTTCCACCATATAGGTTTCATCACTCATGATGGGCAGGTAGGCGCCGCCGGCCACGCAGGGGCCGAGTACGGCTGCGAGTTGCGGAATGCCCATCGCACTCATACGGGCGTTATTGCGAAAGACTCTTCCGAAATGTTCTTTGTCTGCGAAAATATCTTCTTGCAGGGGTAGGTAGATGCCGGCGCTGTCGACCAAGTAAATAATCGGCAGATAATTTTCCATTGCGATCTCTTGGAGACGCAGATTCTTTTTTCCGGTGATGGGGAACCAGGCACCGGCTTTGACCGTGGCATCGTTGGCGACGATCATGCAGCGGCGACCGCTAACGATTCCGATGCCGCCGATGGTACCACCGGCCGGGCAGCCTCCGTGTTCGGGGAACATTTCATAGCCAGCCAGGGCGCCGATCTCTAAAAAACCCGTACCGGGATCGATGAGGCATTCAATGCGTTCACGGGCCGGCAGCTTGTTTTTTTGCCGTTGTTTTTCTTGGGCAGCGGCACCGCCGCCGAGATGGATCTTGTCCAGCCGCTGACGCAGGTCGCTCAGCAGCTGGCGGTATCGATCCTCGTTTTGTTGGAAAGCAAGATCCATGGTGAGACTTCTGACTCAAAGATACGGGGTCGGCGGGGAGCAAGATCAGTTGCTGATTCGGGAGGCCCGCTTATCTTTAAGGTTCGTGGATTCCTTGACCCATATTGCCATTGGGGCCTGTGCCGGCGAGTGGATGGCCGGTCGGCAACTGGGTCGACGGGCCATGTTGTGGGGTGCTTTGGCCCATAGCTTGCCGGATGTGGATTTCATTGCAGGCCTATGGAACGATCCGGCCGAGGATCTGCTGGCACATCGAGGCTTTACGCATTCCATTTTGTTTGCCGGTATCGCCACGTATTTACTGGTGCAGGCCCATGCCCGCTTGCATCCGGGCGTTTATCCGGTGAAGCGAAAAGCGTACGGATTTTTTGGGGTGTTGGTTTTTCTGCATTTGTTGTTGGATGGCTTCAATGTATATGGCACCGGATGGTTCGAGCCTTTTTCGCATCTTCGGGTGTCTTTTAATTGGTTGTTCGTAGCGGATCCATTTTTTTCGGTTGGGCCCGGCATTGCCCTAATGCTCTTGATCATTTTGAGAAGACAGCATCCGTGGCGCTTGTGGGTGAGTCGGCTGGGATTGATCAGTAGCATCCTGTACTTGTCGTATGCCGGCATCAACAAATATCAGATCGATGCGGTCGTGCAGCGTGAGATCCGAAAACGAAATTGGTCTGATTCGGCCTATATCACTACGCCCACGCCCTTGAATACCTGGCTTTGGTATGCGGTGGTGAACCGTTCCGATGGTGCCTACCTGGCGCATCGTTCGTTGTACGATCGATGCGACTCGATGTCTTTTCATTTTGTTCCCCGCCGGGATTCTTTGTTGTATCCGTTATTTGGTCACGAGCCTTTGCAGCATTTGATCCGGTTTTCGCAGGGGTATTATGTGGTGGAGCAGGGGAAGGAGGGATTGATCTTCAGTGATCTTCGGTTTGGGCAGCGGCAGGGTTGGAACGATCCGGGGGCTCCTTTTGTATTTTATTATTATTTATCGCATCCGGACGATAACAGTTTGTTGATCCAACGCGGAAGGTTCAGGGGTTGGGACGTATCGGCCTTTCAAAAATTATGGGCTCGGATCGGCGGGTGGGGTTGTCCGTAGTTATTCTTGCCGGAAATAAAATGTAAACAGTCTTAGTACGGCGTGAATGAGGTAGAA
>SXXL01000070.1 GCA_005789565.1 Bacteroidota bacterium
AATGCCGCGAACTTCATGTTCAATCAACACGTCGATGGCGTGAATTTCATCATCTGCAATACCGATGCACAGGCCTTAAGTGAAAGTCCTATTCCCAATCGCATCCAGCTGGGACCACACCTGACACAGGGTCTGGGTGCCGGTGCCAATCCTAACATTGGTCGACAGGCCACGGAAGAATCACTCGAAGAGATCAAGCGAATCCTGGAGGTCAACACCAAAATGGCCTTCATCACCGCTGGCATGGGCGGTGGTACTGGTACCGGTGGTGCTCCCATCATCGCCAAGATCTGCAAGGATCTCGGTATCCTGACAGTGGGTATTGTTACCACTCCTTTTTCCTATGAAGGAAAGAAGCGGTTGCAGCAAGCCGAGGAGGGCATCAGGAATTTGCAGGAACATGTCGATACGCTGATCGTCATCAACAACGATAAGCTTCGCCATCAATATGGCAACCTGAAAATGCGGGAGGCTTTTGAGCGGGCCGATAACGTACTGGCCACCGCGGCTCGTTGTATCACGGATGTGATCAGCAGCACCGGACAGATCAACGTCGATTTCGCGGATGTCTGCACCGTGATGCGCAACGGCCGTCGCGCTATTTTGGGACATGCCGAGGTTGCCGGAGAAGATCGCGCCCTGAACGCCATCGAACAGGCACTCAATTCTCCGCTGTTGAATGATAATAATATTCACGGCGCCAAGTGGTTGCTCATCAACATCACTTCTGCACCCGGTGAGCACGAGCATACCGTAGATGAAGTAGAGACCATCCAGCAATACCTGACCCAACAAGCCGGGGAGGACACTGATGTTATCATGGGACTCGGATTTGATTCGAGTTTAGGCGATAAACTTGGAATTACCGTGATCGCATCCGGCATCGAACATCCCACCACGTTCGTACAGCCGCTGGCTCGTGCCGAAAAAGCCAAGGAGGAGAAGATCGTGATGGTGTTGGGACAGCCCGAGCAAGAAGTTACACCATCACCCATTGTGACGGTTGCCCCTGCGCCCGCACCGCTGGTGGAGGAGCCCATCGCTTCGCTACCCCTACCGATCGTGGAAGAAGCGCCCCCTGCTACGCCGGAGCATTTGATGCCCGTGCTGGTTGTAGAGGAAGAAACGCCGACACCGATCGTTGAGCCGTTACAGGAACCCGCTGTTATTCACTGGCAGTTGGAGGAAACGCCTGCTGCTTCGATAAGCGAAGTGCCCCCCTCGCTGGATGCCATTACACCAACGGATGCAGTTTTCATGCAGGCCTATGCGGAAACGCCTGTATCGGGCAGTGTACATTCCGGCGGGTACTTGTCCCGGCCGGCCAATATTTATGCGATGCCGACGCAGCAAATTCCCCCGGCACCCGTGGAGACGCCCGCACCTGCTCCGGTAGTAACCGAGCCTGTACTGCCTGAGTCGATCATGGAAACCCCGGTGGTAAACTTGGTTCGGGAAGAGGAGGAACTGCTCGAGTTGCAAATGCACTTGGTGGAGCATCCGGTCGAGGAGACACCCGAGCCATTGCCGGTCATCGAAAACAGCCAGCCCATGGTATCGACTGTGGCGGCTGTAATGGACGAAGAGGCCGAGCAACAACGCCGGGCCGCCGAACGTTTGCAAAAGCTGCGCAGCCTGTCGTTCAATTTCAATGCCGCCGATGCGAATAATGAATTTGAAACCGTTCCGGCCTATATCCGCCGAAACATGGAGTTGTATAATAGCTCCAACACGGTTGAGAATTTTTACAGCAATTATGAGGTTCGCTCGGATGAGAAGAATCAAGTCCAGCTCAGTACCATCAATACGTTCTTGGACGGTAAACGACCCGACTGATCAGGGTTTGTGTAGCAAGCCCGATGGGCACCCTGTTTTTAGTTGTTCCTCCCGCTTCGGCGGGAGGATTTTTTAGGTAAGATCCCTTCGACGAAGCCACCAGAAGCAGAATAGCCAAAACAGGCCGGTGTAGGCGACCGAAATCAAGATGTGTTCCGGAATCGCTTGCAGCATTTGTTTGTAGTCGGCCGGGTTTGTGATCTCACCCAAATACGGGGGCGGTGGGATGAGTCGGTCTGATGCCTCCATAGGTAAATAGTGATACCAGTTACCGGTGTGCCAGCGCCAGCGGGACAGCTGGATCAGGATGTTTTCAGGTATCAGGAAATAAAACAGGAAAAACCCCAGGGCCAGGAGTGCTCTTTTAAGCAAGAAGCCAAATAAAAAGGCAATCGTCAGCTGATTGAAGGTGATCAGGGCGAATAATCCGATGTAATAGGATTTTACTTCTATTCCCGCCAGGGCCATGTCGGGATTGACAAAGCCGGTCACCAGTACGACCAGCGCATACACGATGGTCAGTAAAATGCTGAGCGCAGCGACGACCCAGAATTTGGCCCAAAGAAATTCATCCCGTTTCCAGCCATCCAAAATATTTTGTCGCTGCGTCCGATATTGATATTCATTGGTGATCAGCATGATCACCAATACCCCGGGGATGAATACCAAAAACGACGCGATGTACGCCAGGGTATGCCACACTTCCGGGAAGCCGAAGGGGGAGCCCACCATCAGCTTGAGCATGGCATCCATCTTATTGTTGCTGCTTCGAATATCCTGATACCCGGTATAGAACAGGTAGCTGATGCCCGGATAGGCGATCAGAACCAACGCGAAAATTCCCCAGAAGGCCCAATAGCGTCGGACCTTCAACCATTCAGTATATAGTAGCGGAGCAATTTTCATGCCTCAATCATTGGTCAATTCAAAAAAGCGGGTTTCCAGTTTTTTCCGCCGTAAAGAAAGATGCGTTAGGGCGATCCCCTGTTGCATGCAGGTTCGGTTCAATTCCTCCAGCTTGGCCTGCCCCTTTGGAAAGCGCAGTCGGATCCATCCGGTTTCTTTGTCGGTTTCGAGGGTCAGGGACTGCGTCAACAAAAAGGATCGTAATCCTTCGCGATCGGTCGCGTCCAATTCCACCACATCCTCGTCCATCAAAACATCCGTGACCGGACCATCGGTCAGCACATTCCCTTTTTTGAGGATGGCCACATGGGTGCAGACCTTTTCTACCTCATCCAGTAAATGACTGGCAATGACAATGGTGTGTCCGGCCTGACGGAGCGATCGGATCAGGTCGCGGATCTCGGCAATGCCAACGGGGTCGAGTCCGTTGGTGGGTTCATCCAACACCAATACCCCCGGATTGCCCAACAAGGCTGCTCCGATCGCCAGGCGTTGTTTCATGCCTAAACTATAGGTCGCGAAACGATGCTTGCGGCGTTCGTAGAGCCCAACTAATTTCAACACCCGTTCGATATCGGCTTCATCACCTCGTTCACTGATCGAGACCGTGATGCGCAGATTCTCCTCGCCCGATAAGTACTGATAAAAATTGGGGGTTTCGAGCAGACAGCCGATCTTTTTTCGGTATCCGTCGCCGTATCGTCCGTCGAACCAGTCAAAACTGCCGTGTTGAGCCCGTAGTACCGACATCAAAATCCCCAGCAAGGTTGTTTTGCCGCTGCCGTTGGGGCCTAAGATCCCGTAAACGGATCCCTCCGGCACCTGCAGACTCACCCCATTCAGGGCGCGCACCGAGCCGTAAGACTTTTGAATGTTGTTTATTTGCAGAACGGAAGACACGAACTCAAAGTTAAACGAATTCGCTCCGAACCATTCCATCTCTTTTCCGTTTTTATATCATGGCAAACTACTTGATCACCGGAGGCACAGGCATGGTCGGATCAGCACTCTGCGAACAGCTGATCCGAACCGGACAGCACGTGATCATCCTGACCCGTGATCCCGATTCCTTCACATCCGCCTCTCCCTTGCTCTCGTATCGTCATTGGGATCCATATAAAGGCCGCATCGATGAGGATGCCATCCGCCAAGCTGATTATGTCATTCACCTGGCCGGGGCCAACGTGGCGGAGAAAAGATGGACCCCAAAACGAAAAAAAGAGATCGTTGACAGCCGGGTTGTATCGGGACGATTCTTATCCCATTCCTTGGCGAGCATTCCGCATCAGATCAAAGCGGTCATCGGTGCTTCGGCACAAGGCTGGTATGGACCCGATCCGGCAATCCCCAATGCAATTCCTTTTCAGGAGACGGACCCGGTACATCCTGATTTCCTCGGATCCACTTGTAAACTATGGGAAGAAAGTTTACATCCGATACGGGAACAAGGCATTCGGCTGATTTCTTTGCGGATCGGGATCGTATTGAGCACAAAAGGGGGTGCTTTGGCAGAGTTTCGCAAGCCCGTGCGTTTCGGGATCTGTCCCATTTTGGGCAATGGCCAACAAATGATCAGTTGGATACACATTCAAGACCTGGTGTCCATGATCGATTGGTCGCTGAAAAATGAAAAAATATCCGGTGTTTATAATGCTGCGGCGCCGACTCCTGTATCCAACCGGAACTTAATGCTTTGCCTGGCCCGGGTGAATCGCCAACCTTTTCTTCCTGTGCCGGTACCAACCTTTATATTGAATTGGATGCTGGGAGAAATGAGTATCGAGATCTTGAAGAGTACTACGATGAGCACTCAAAAAATGCAAGACGCCGGATTTGAATTTTCTTTTCCGAATATCGAAGACGCGCTACGCGATCTGCTGCACTGATCGTCAGTTGCGAATTGGCTTTCCGCCTTTCATCACGCTTTGGATGCGCTCCAGTGTTTTGCGTTCGCCACAGAGCGAAAGAAAGGCTTCGCGTTCCAGGTCGAGCAGATACTGCTCACTCACCAGTGTGGGCTCACTGAGGTCGCCACCACACATCACATAGGCCAGTTTTTGGGCGATCCATGCATCGTGCTCCGTGGCATAGCCCGCCGTGTGCATACCATGTATGCCGGCATAAAGGGCGCCCAGTCCGGAGCGACCCAGTACCTTGATGTCGTTGCGGGGGATCGGTGCTACATAACCCTGCGATAATAGTTTGATGGCCATGTTCTTCGCCTCTGAGACGCGTCGACTTTGATTCATCACCACTTGGTCCAACCCCTTTCTAAACACACCCAGGTTAAATCCCTCCTGAGCAGAGGTGGCCACTTTGGCGGTGGCAATGGATAAGAAACGATTCTTCAAGGTGATGGTCTCCGGTTCGTCGGGGTGCATCTCATCAGCGGCACGCAATACAAATTCTTTCGTACCACCACCACCGGGAATCACGCCAACGCCCAACTCCACCAGTCCTATGTAGGTTTCGGCAGCCGGGCAACAAGCATCCGCATGTAAACTCATTTCACAAGCACCGCCCAGGGTCATGCCATGCGGAGCAACCACCACCGGTATGCCGGAGTACCGCACCCGCATCATAGTATTCTGAAAATATCGGATCGCGAGATCCAATTCGTCGAACTCTTGCTCGATGGCCAATAAAAAGATCATACCCACGTTGGCGCCGACGGAAAAATTCAATCCTTCGTTGGCGATGACGAGTCCCTTGCCGGACTGCTCCGCTATGTCGATCGAGGTTTGAATGCCACTCAACACATCGCCGGCAATACTCCCCATCTTGGTATTCCACTGGAGGGCCAAGACGGAATCGCCCAAGTCTACCAGTCGGCAGCTAGTGTTTTTCCAGATCGTTTGCTCGCGGCGGTGGCTGGGCAGGATGTAGGCATCGCCCCCGGGAAGCAGTTGATATATTTTGGTGGCTGGATCGTAGCAAAAACGTTTTCCGCCCTCGATCTTATAAAAGCTTTGGTGACCGGCTTCGATCATCTCTTTTACCCAAGGGGCGACGGAATAGCCATTTTTTTCCATGGCATCCATGGAGCGGGCTACGCCTAACGTGTCCCAACTCTCAAAAGCACCGATCTCCCAACCAAATCCGGCCATCAGGGCATCGTCTACCCGGTGAAGTTCGTCACTGATCTCCGGAATGCGATGCGAGATGTAGGAGAAGAGTCCGTAATGAAAATGTCGATAGAATTCTCCGGCCTTGTCGGGAGCGGCGACCAGCATTTTTAACCGGTCGGTCAAGGCATCCAGTGGTTTGGCGGCCTCTACGCTGGCGAACTTGGCTTTTTGTCTCGGTTTGTATTCCAGTGTTTGCAGATCCAGGGTGAGGATCTCTTTTTCACCGGCAGGGCCTTTGATCTTTTTGAAAAAACCCTGTCCCGTTTTATCCCCCAGCCAATTATTCTCCACCATCTTTTGGAGCCAGGCGGGGATGTTGAATTGTTCACGGGCTTCGTCGAGGGGACAATTATCGGCTACCCCTTTTGCAACGCGTACCAAAGTGTCAAGTCCCACCACATCGGCCGTACGAAACGTTGCGGAGCGAGGTCGACCGATGATGGGACCGGTCAACGCATCGATCTCATCCACGGTGAGTCCCAATTTAGCCTGCACCTGCATGATGGCCATCATCCCGAACACTCCGATCCGATTGGCGATGAAGGCAGGGGTGTCTTTACACAGCACGGTTGTCTTACCCAGGAAACGATCCCCGAATTCCATCAGGAAATCAATGATCGCAGGATCGGTCTCCGGTGTGGGGATGATCTCCAGCAGGCGCAGGTATCGGGGAGGGTTGAAAAAATGCGTGCCGCAAAAATGTTTCCGGAAATCCTCGCTTCGGCCTTCGGCCATCAGGCGGATCGGAATGCCGGAGGTATTGGAGCTGATGAGCGTTCCGGGTTTTCGGTATTTCTCTACTTCGGTAAAAAGTTGTTGTTTGATATCCAGTCGTTCCACCACCACTTCGATCACCCAATCGCAGTCCTTGATCTTCGGTAAGTCATCTGAAAAATTTCCCACGGTGATACGATTCACGACCGATGCTTCGTAGACGGGAGAGGGGTTGGATTTCACAGCGGCTTGTAAGGCTTCGCGAGCGATACGATCGCGTTGATCTTTTCGTGCATTCTCCGGTAAATCTTTGGGAAGCAGGTCCAGCAACAACACCGGATAACCGGCACCCGCCAGGTGACAAGCAATGCGAGACCCCATGACGCCGCTTCCGAGAATGGCAACTTGTTTGATACGGCGGGTAGACATAGCTGGCAACAATTCAGCAGGTGCCGACGAAGTTAGGTCAATGCGGGCACTTTAACTGATGCCTGATCCGGGCTGAATGGGGGTGTCGGGATTTACAAAATGCAGTTTACCGACAGGGTCCTCGGCCATCAGGATCATTCCGTTACTCTCGATGCCACGCATTTTGCGGGGGGCCAGGTTGGTCACCACCGTGACTTGTTTCCCTATGATGTCTTCCGGTGCATAGTGCAGCGCGATCCCGCTGACGATGGTGCGGGTTTCGCTGCCCAAGTCAACCGACAACTTCAATAATTTATCGGCCTTCTCTACTTTTTCCGCAGCCACGATAGTGCCCACCTTCAATTCTACTTTGGCAAAATCATCGAACTGAATCGGGGGTTTCCCCAGGGGCTGTTCGGAAGGGGTGGGGGCGGGTGAATCGGGGGGCATAATATTCGATTTTAGCTTCTCCAATTGAATATCGATCTCGGTGTCCTCGATCTTTCGGAATAATAGCTGTGGTTCGCGCAGGGAATAACCAACTTTCAGCAGGTCGATCCGACCGGCATGTTTCCACTCCAGCATCCGGTCAACCACTTTCATCATGTGGCATAATGTTTTGCTGGTGTTGGGCAAAAAGGGATTGCCGAGTATGGCCAGGTTGGCACACAGTTGCAAACAGAGGTGCAGGCAATTGTCGATCGCTTTCTGCGCTTCGGGTTCCTGTTCCAGACGCTTGGCCAGGATCCAAGGTTCTTTTCGCTGCATGTATTGGTTGCCGTGGCGAGCCAGGTCAACGACGGCAAACAGGGCATCTCTAAATTGATACTGCTCGAGGTGTTGGGTGACGATTTGAGTACTGGTTTGGATCTGTTCGATCAGGCGTTGATCGTATTCATCGGCTACACCGGTATGATAAGGCGGCACTTTTCCTTTGCAGAGTTTGTGCATCAGCACCCAGGTGCGGTTCACGAAATTTCCCAACACCGCCACCAGTTCGCTGTTCACGGCATCCTGAAATCCTTTCCAGGTGAATTCACTGTCTTTGGTCTCCGGCGCGATCTGCGTCAAATAATACCGAAGCATGTCCACGGCTTGTCCCCCGCCGTTCTCCTTTTTCACGAAATCGTTTATATACTCGCGCATGTCGAGTTTCCAGTTGCGACTGGTACTCATTTTATCGCCCTCCAGGTTCAGGAATTCATTGGAGGGTACGTTGTCGGGCAAGATGTATCCGCCCAGTTTCAGCATTACAGGGAAGATGATGCAATGAAAAACGATGTTATCCTTTCCGATGAAGTGTACGAGTTTGGTCTCGGCATCCTTCCAATAAGGTCCCCAGTCCTTTCCGTGATCGAGGGCCCATTGTTTAGTGGCGCTGATATAGCCGATGGGGGCATCGAACCAAACGTACAGCACTTTTCCGTTGGCTTGGGGCAGAGGTACTTTCACGCCCCAATCGAGGTCGCGCGTAACGGCGCGCGATTGCAGTCCGCCTTCGATCCATCCTTTGCATTGTCCAACTACCGCCGGTCGCCAATCGGCTCCATGGTTTTCGAGGATCCATTTTCGGAGAAAGTCCTCGTGTTTTCCGAGCGGAAGATACCAGTGGGTGGTTTTTTTCAGGATGGGCGTGGCGCCGCTGAGGGTGCTGACGGGACGAATGAGTTCTTCCGGACTCAGCGATCGACCGCAGCTTTCGCATTGATCGCCAAAGGCCCGGTCGCTTTGGCATGCGGGGCAGGTTCCCTTGATATATCGATCGGCCAGAAAACTCTTTGCTTCCGGATCGTAGAATTGTTCCGTTTCTTTCGTTTCCAAGTCCCCGGCTTTTTCCAATTGGGTAAAGAAGGCCGAGGCGGTCTCGTGGTGCAACGGGGCACTCGTTCGGTGATAGATATCAAATTGAATGTCGAGGTCGGCAAAATCCTGTTGCATGGCCGCGTGGTACTTATCGATGATGGCTTGCGGGGTGGTACCTTCTTTACGGGCCTGTATCGGAATGGCCGTACCATGCTCATCACTGCCGCAGACAAAAACCACGTCTCGTTCCTGTGCCCGCAGGTATCGGGCGTAAATATCGGCCGGGATATAGGCGCCGGCCAGGTGTCCTACGTGTTTCAACCCGTTGGCGTAAGGCAGGGCCGCCGTGATCAGGTATCGCTTTGGGTTTTGCATCGTTGGGTGCAAAAATACCTGAATTCGGATACCTTTAACGCATGATCATTCAGCCCGCGCCCCTAAAACCCGGTGAAACGGTGGGCATCATGTGTCCGGCCGGCTTCATGCCCAAAGAACGAACCGATGCTTGTGTGGAACAATTGAAGGCATGGGGCTATGCTACCGTGCTCGGAGAAACCTTGTCCAGCACCTCGACCAACTATTTTTCCGGCACCGACCACGAACGGGCAGCCGACCTGCAGCGCCTGCTGGATGACGACGCGATCCGACTCATTTTATTTGGAAGAGGCGGTTATGGGATGTCGCGCATCATTGACCAACTCGACTTTACACGCTTTCTGAAAGATCCCAAGTGGATCGCCGGGTACAGCGACATCACGGTGCTGTTGGCACATCTCTATACCCGCTATGGCGTTACTTCGTTGCATGCCCCGATGGCCGGCGCTTTTGCTGATTATCCGGATGACAATATCTATTTGCCTTCGATACGGGAGCTCATCCGTGGGCGTAGGATGGACTATTCGGTGTTGCCCGATCTTCGGAATAAGATGGGGGAGGCGGTGGGACCCTTACTGGGCGGTAATCTGGCCTTGTTTACGCATTTGATCGGTACGCCTTCGTTCCCGGACATGACCGGAGCCATTCTTTTTTTGGAGGATATAGGGGAGCAGCTTTACAACATCGACCGGATGTTGCGGCAGTTGAAACGAAGCGGACAATTGGAAAAGATCGGGGGCTTGATCTTTGGCGGATTTACCGACTGCCGGGATACCGATCGACCCTTTGGACAGGATGTGTCCGAGATCTTACAAGCCATCGCGGCACCGTATGAAATTCCGGTTTGTTATGATTTTCCGGTCAGCCATACGGGCCGCAACTATGCCTTGAAATATGGCGTTCCCGTGCGGTTGGAAGTGACGGCAGCAGGCGTCCGCTTGCAAGAGAAATCCTGAGCGAATTCATTATCGCACCCAGATCGAGTCCAATGCTTTTCGAACGGCCGGGTATTGGATCAGTCCGTTGTGTTTACCGCCCGGCACCACCAGCATTTTATCCTCGGCTTTCAGAACGGGGCGCAGCCGCAACGCTTGTTTTATACTGATCACTTCGTCGTCGGTACCATGTAAGATGAAAACCGGGGCGCGCACCCTTTTCAGATACTCGTGTAAAGGGAACGTGTAATGCATCAACCCGTGCGTGGGATAGATGGGCAGGAATCGGGCGGCCACGGAAGGCAGGTCGTAATAAGGTGTTTCGAGGATCAGTCCATTGCAGGCGCGATCGGCGGCGAGTCGGGCCGCCACGCCCGTCCCCAAACTTTTCCCATGGATGAGGATGCTGTCGGCCGCCACTTGTTTGTGCGCGATGCGATAAACGATCTCCGACCAATCGTAGAGCGTCTGCTCCGTGAGTTTTCCGCTGCTCTTGCCATAGCCCGGGTAATCGATCATCAGCACGCGATAGCCGGCATCGGTCATGGGCGGGGTTTGATCGGCATAATAACCGATGTGTTTTCGGTTACCATGGAAATACAGGATGATGCCTCGAAAAGTTGTACCGGTATCAGGCAAGAACTCGATTAGGTGGAGGGTGTCGTTGGTATTAATGGGGACTGACACGTCGCGGTGTGCATAGGGGATCTGGTAGCGGTTGCCGGGATGGACTCGTTCGGGATGAAAGAGGAGTTGATCTTGAAAAAAATAAAAGAGTACACCGATGCACACATAGATCACGGCAATCCATCGTAGCCAGCGTAGCAGACGTTTCTTGACCATGGCGTGTTGTTCAGTACTTGAGAATATCGCGAATGAAATTGTGGTATTTGTCGAATCGCGGAAGATTGTTGTGTCCGCCACCCTCAATGCGGATCAGGGTGATGCGATTGGGGCTGATCCGTTGCAGGGCTTCGCTGTGGTGAATGGAAATGAGTCGATCTTGTGTGCCGTGCAGCAGGTAGGTGTGGCAGCGAACCTGTCGAAGCCATTTATCGGTTCGCAGGTGAAATCGAAGTACCCAGCGAATGGGTAGCATGGGTAAAAATCGTTCGATCACTTTGATGAAATTCAGGTAGGGGGCATCCAGGATGAGGTAGCGGGGTTGGTTGTCGGCCGCGAGCTTGGCGGCAAAGCCGCTCCCCAGGCTGCGGCCGTACACGATGAGATGATCCTCTTGGTATTTTTCTTTGAGTCGGTCATACACGAATTGCATATCGCTTAACATATCCGCCTCGCTTCGCTTACCGGTGCTTTTGCCAAAACCGCGGTAGTCGACCAACACCACATCGTAATCGTATCGATAAAAATCTCGGGCGTGCTTGGCCCAGCCTTTGATGCTTCGGGAATTGCCGTGAAAATAGAGGACCAGTCCTTTGGGATCTTTCCGAAAAAAATGAAGTCCGTTGATGCGTACGCCGGGAGCAACGTCAAAAAAATACTCCTGAAACGGGGCGTCGTATTTAAAGATGAAATCGGCGCTGAGTTTTTCGGGTTTGAAGAGGAATTTCTCCTGCAACAGATAAGCCAGCAAGGAAAGAAAAACGATGCTTCCCAAGATGTACAGCAGGATCTCCATGGAGGAAAATTACGTCAATTCACCCGGCGGGGCGATTAATTGATCCGGGTGAGTTTCAGGGAGGTGACGGGGGCCACGACCAGCGGAAACTTTTCCACGGTCACATTGGCCAGGTCCAGGCCAAATCCTTTTTCCTCGGAGAGCGAGTGGTCTTTCAGCCAGAAGTGGAATTTCATGATCACCCGCTCGAAGAAGGGGAGTTCATTGTCCTGACTCAGGTATTTTTCCAACACAATGAATTGAAAATCGCCCACCACCTGGTTGCTGGCCAGGCTTTCGTAACGACTGATGATGTTCACTTCCTTGTTCGCCACCAGATCCTCCACTACTTTTCGGAACATCAGGTTGATGCGGGGTTGCATCCGAAAACCAAGACGGAAATCGATGCGGATGATGTCGTTGGGGATGATATGCTCCACATGGTATTCGCAGGTGTAGGGGTTGTCGACCGTATCGATGTGCACGAGCCAATAAATATCGGCCCGTTTGGGTTTTTTATTGAGAATGGAGTAGATGACCTTGTGCTCGATCTCCTTGGGGTTGTTGGCACTGGTCATGTATACCAAGTGGGTGGCATACTTGGGAACCGTCTTGTCGTTGCTCAGTTCCTGGATCTTCGTGATATAGTCTTCCAGCCGAACGAATTCAATGTATCGGTTCTTGATTTTGCGGGCTCGATACCAGACGTACATCACCGCAAATACGATCAATCCGATGATGAGGGTGATGTATCCGCCGTGCATGAATTTCACCATCAGGGCGATCAGGTAGCCGACCTCAACAAAGAGATAGCCGATCAGGAAGAGGTAGATCCAACTTGATTTGACGCGGTGCAGGACCAGGTAGTTGGCAAACAGGATCGTGGTGGCGAGCATGGTGACGATGATCGCCAGTCCGTACGCGGCCTCCATGTCGGAGGATCTGCGGAAATACAGCACCACCGATACGCAACCGATGAACATCAGCAGGTTGATGGTAGGAATGAAGAGTTGTCCCCTGGCCTCCGAAGGATATTGGATGCGCAGTTTTGGCCATAGGTTCAGCCGCATGGCCTCACTGATCAGGGTAAAGGCACCCGATACCATGGCTTGGCTGGCGATGATGGCGGCACTGGTGGCGATCACCACACCGGGAATGATGAACCACTGAGGCATCATGTCGTAAAAGGCATTGATGGCCAGGGTGCTTTTAACTTCCGGGGTGATGGTCAGGCCCGTTCGGTTGGTCAACAGGTTAGCCCCTTGCCCGAAATAGTGGATGAGCAAACAGGTCTTGACATAGAGCCAGGAGTTGCGGATATTACCTCGCCCGCAATGGCCCAGGTCGCTGTACAGTGCCTCGGCCCCGGTGGTGCAGAGAAACACAGCTCCCAGCAACCAAAAGCCGCCGGGATAGGTTCGCAGGAATTCGATGGCGTAGTGTGGACTCACCGCGCGGAAGATCGAGAGGTCGTCGAATACATGAACCAATCCGAGGATCAGCAGCATGGTGAACCAGAGGAACATGATGGGACCAAACAAGCTGCCAATGGAGGCCGTCCCGAACTGTTGCATGAAAAAGAAAGCGGTGAGAATGGACAGAACAATGATGACCACGGTGTTGCTGCCGTCTTCGATGCCCAGGTTGGGCAACTCTTTCAGTCCCTCGACCGCCGACGTGATGGAGATCGGAGGCGTGATGATGCCATCTGCCAGCAAGGAAGCACCTCCCACCATGGCGGGAATGACCAGCCATTTTTTTCGGCGGCGCACCAGGGCATAGAGCGCAAAGGTGCCGCCCTCTCCGCGGTTGTCGGCCCGCAACACGAGCACCACATACTTGAGGGTGGTTTGTAAGGTCAGGGTCCAGATGATGCAGGACAGTGTACCCAGGATCAGTTCCTCACTGATGACCCGATCCGAAATGATGGCATTGAATACGTAGAGCGGAGAGGTTCCGATATCCCCGTAGATAATTCCCAGGGCGATCAACAGTCCGGCTGCCGAGACGTTTTGAGTGGAGGTTTTCACAAAAGGAAATTGGACTGGGGCCGGCTACCGGTTGGACAAAAGGTGATCCGTGTCATGAACATTAAATCGGGAACAAAGTTATGGACAAAACCAGCATACGGACCAAAACGAGTTTATATGCTTTTAACCCACCCTTCACAAAAGGACCCCCGGGTTTGTCTAATTTTGTTTCCTATGAAAGGCGCGTACCACCATCGTTTGTTCCTGTTTTTTTTGGGATGGGTTTTGGTCGTCCGGCCGGGGATGGCCCAGAAACTGGTTTATGCCGAGCCGGACCGGTCCGACAGCCGCCGCATGAATTTTGAGATCATTGGTAAGGTGGGCCCGCATTTTTTGATCTACAAGAACGTTCGTAACCAGCACTGGATCTCGGTATTGGACAACGACATGGTGCAGGTCGAAAAAGTGGAGCAGGAACACCTCCCCATCAACGACCAGCTGATCAACATCGATTTTGTGGCCTATCCGCAAACGGCCTGGATGATCTATCAGCACCAGAAGCGAAACATCGTCTATTGCCTCGCCGCTCAGGTAGATGCCTTGGGTCGCCGGATCGGGGAGCCCATCGAACTTGACACCAGTATGGTGCGGACCGCCTCGCCGCAAACCGTGTATACTACGTTGGTGAGTGAGGACCGCAAACGGATCATGGTCTTCAAGGTCAATAGCCGCAACCGGCAATGGTTCCGGTTAAGCACCTTGTTATACAACGACCAAATGCAGTTGCTTCGACGGTCCGACCTGGTCATTCCCATGGAAGAGCGGGAAGAGTCCCTCGGTAATTTCACGATCGACAATACCGGCAACCTGGCATTCCTGAAGATGCACCGATCGGCCAACGAGAGTATCGACCAGGTGGTATTGCACTACAAAGACGCCGAATCGGACCAGCCTACGATCGGCCCATTGATCCTCAATCAGCTTTGGCTGGACGATGTGCAACTACGAATCGACAATGTGAACGGGCGGATCCTGCTCGCTTCATTGGCCTATAGCGAGCGACGGGGTCATGTCGATGGTTTGTATTTCTGTGTTTGGGACAAGGCGGCTCTGGCCGATCCCCGTCCGACCTACTACAGTTTTCCCCCCGCCCTCCGCCAGGAAGCCAAAGGGGATGCGGGTCTGCGCACGGCGTTCAACGATCATTTCATCCGACAGCTTTCCGTTCGAAAAGACGGTGGTTGGGTGATCGGAACCGAACGATACTACACCACGTCGCGTTTCAACAGCTGGAACCGGTGGGATTACCTCTACGGCTCACCCTATTTTTTTCCGGGCGTGTCGGACTTCTATTATTACAATCCCTATTTCAACCGATATTTTTTCAACAACCGACCGGTGGGACAAAGTCAGGTTCGTTACCACGCCGACAACATCGCCGTGCTTTCCTTTAGCCGAGATGGCCAGCCGGAATGGAATGCCGTCATCAACAAAAGCCAGTTCAACGATGAGTCCGACGACCTGCTTTCTTTCCACACCTTCATCATGGGTGGGCAGCTACACTTTATCATGAATATGATGGAGCGACGTTTGAATCTGATGCAAGACTTTACGCTGGGCACCGGCGGTATGTTCAGCCGAAATCCCACCCTACGGAATTTGGACCGGGGTTATGACTTGATGCCGCGTTTCGCCAAACAGGTCAGCGCCCGACAAGTTATACTTCCGTGTATCTATCGGAATTATCTTTGTTTCGCCAAGATCGACTACACACCGTAATCGATCGGCCTACCCCTTGATCGGTCTATTCAAACAACGCAATCCCATACTCTGGCTGGCCCTGTTGCTGTATGCCGTGGCAGTCAAATGGATCTATTTATCCGCCCCCCAGTCGGTAGCCAACACGCCCGTAGGTGGTCACCTCTTCAGACCGATATTCGAATTTTTTGCCGACGGCCGAACATTTTCCTGGACCCTGCGGTTTTTAGGCTTGTCATTCAACCTTCTGCAGGCCCTTCAGTTGAATGGTCTGATCAACCAGCACAAGATGATGGGTGCGCCCAATTACCTGCCGGCACTTTCGTATCTCACCCTCAGCTCTTTTTTTCCGCAGTGGAATGATTTCAGTTCCTGGTCAATGGTACTCTGCCTGGTTCTGTGGGTCTTTCATGGCCAATTCACCTTGTATCAATCACCCCAATCGAGGGGGGCGGTCTATAATCGGTGTTTGGTATGGGGACTGATCCCCTTGCTGGAACCCACGGCCTTTCCGTTCGTGCTGTGGGGACTCATCGGTATCTGGGTGATGCGGCCGTTTCGCTGGCCGGAGTTTTGGGTGGTGCTGATCGGGCTGCTGACCCCTTATTATTTTTTGATGATCTGGAAATACTGGAATGGACTCGTCGATTGGTATCGGGTATTCCCCGCCCTTTCATTCCACTACCCACAGATCGGCGAAGCCCGTTGGTTGGTGGCCTTTGGGATGTTGATGATCATTCCCACCCTGGTGGGAATGGGACAGGTACAATCCAATCTTCGAAAGATGTTGATCCCGGTGCGAAAGGGGTGGACGCACTGGACGATCTGGCTCTTGATTTCCTTGTCGCTCCCGTTCCTGCTACCGGGGCAATATGGTCCCGGATACACGGCCATCCTACTGCCCACGGCAGCCTTTCAGGCCTGTTTCTTTTTTTATGCCAGCCTGCGCATCGTGCCGTTGGTATTCTTTTGGCTGGAACTCCTGGCTGTCCTCTGGGTGCAGTATGGCGATCGGTTCAGCTAACCCGGAACGGTTATCTTTGGGCCCTAAATCACCGGCATGAAATTTGGTGTGGTTGTTTTCCCCGGCTCTAACTGTGATCGGGATATGTTCGATGCGCTTTCGGTCGACCTGCAACAAGCCGTGCATTGGCTTTGGCACAAGGACGATCAACTTCCAAACTTTACCACAGATGATTGC
The DNA here is from genome assembly GCA_005789565.1 of Bacteroidota bacterium. GTDB lineage: Bacteria > Bacteroidota > Bacteroidia > Chitinophagales > Chitinophagaceae > JJ008. Next base: position 16,653 of record SXXL01000070.1, read on the forward strand.
CTG
>SXXL01000071.1 GCA_005789565.1 Bacteroidota bacterium
AAACATATAACGTACCTTCGCCCTCCTTAAAAACGATTTCATGGCTAATCACAGCGCTACCAAAAAAGATGCCCGCCAAGCTGCCAAGCGTCGGGACCGCAACAAATATTACTCCAAGACCACGCGCAACGCGATCCGCGACCTCAAAGCGTCCGGTAGCAAAGAAATGAAGGACAGCCTTCCTTCCGTCGCCAGCATGATCGATAAATTGGCCAAGCGCGGCGTCATCCACAAGAACAAGGCCGCCAACCTGAAAAGTAAACTGACCAAGAAGGCCAACGCCGCCAAATAAGATCTCATCTATTTCCCATACAAAGGCACCGCTACGGTGCCTTTTTTGTTTCTTTGAATCAAAGAAACCTATGCGCTTCGCCATCCTGCTCCTCTGGCTCGCCTGGAATGGTTGGCACCCGGCCACCGCCCAAGTCAGCTCGCTGAAAACAGTATTTGAAAGCTCGAACGGCACACAAACGCCCACCTATCCGCGCATCATCGATTGGTGGAAGAAGTTGGATGCGATGACCGGACAAGTGCGGATGGAGACACGCGGGGAATCAGATGCCGGATTTCCCCTGCACCTGGTGGTAGTATCCGCCGATGGAAAGACGGATTGGTCTAGTATCAAAAGATCAGGCAAGCGAATCATACTGATCAACAACGGCATCCATCCGGGCGAACCCGACGGCATCGATGCCAGCATGTTACTGGCACGCGATATCGTAACACGCAAGATCGATCTGCCCAATAATGTTGTCCTAGCCATCATTCCGGTTTACAATATTGGCGGAGCCATCAACCGCAGCGAAAATTATCGGCCCGATCAAAATGGTCCCGCCTCCTTCGGTTCCCGGGGTAATTCTCAGAACCTGGACTTGAACCGCGATTTCATCAAATGCGACAGTAAAGAGGCCTTGTCCTTCATACGATTGTTCCGCGACCTCGATCCGGACGTATTCATCGACAACCACGTCAGCAACGGAGCCGACTACCAACATGTAATGACCTTACTCACCACACAGTACGATAAATTGGGCGGCACCATGGGAGCATATTTGCGAGAGAAATTTGAGCCCGCGATCTACACACACATGAAGGAGAAAGGATATGATCTGGTTCCGTATGTAAACAGTTGGGGCGATAAACCCGAGGGTGGCTGGTCGATGTATTGGGATGGTCCCCGGTACAGCAGCGGCTACGCAGCCCTCTGGCAATGCTTCTCCTTCGTGCCGGAGACGCACATGTTGAAATCCTATCCCGAACGGGTGAAGGCTACCCTCGCCCTGATGCAGAGTTTCATCGCATTCACGACCCAACATGCCGAGGAGATCCGACGGATCCGGGAACAACAACGCGAAGAGGTCCGGTCCTCGCCGGGAATGCCCGTGGGTTGGTCGGTCGACAAATCGCGGGCGGATTCTTTTTTGTTCAAAGGATATCAGGCCGGGTATAAATCCAGTGAAATATCGGGGGTAGACCGCCTGTATTATGACCGTGAAAAAACTTTTGAGAAAATGGTGCCGGTACAAACCTACTACCGGGCGGAAAGAGTCATTACCAAACCTGCCTATTACGTATTGCCACAAGGCTGGCACCGCGTTGCAGAGCGATTGGAGGCCAATCGGGTGCAAATGCGTCGATTGGTTCAGGATACAACGATCGAGTGTGAGGTCTATCGTATCGCATCGTATAAGTCCTCCGCACGTCCCTACGAAGGTCATCATGCAAACACAGAAGTAAAGGTGGAAACAGGCATGCAACGGCTGAATTTCAGGAAGGGAGATTGGTTGATCCCGACCGGACAAGTGGCCGATAGATTTTTGATGGAAGTCCTGGAGCCACAGGCAGAGGATTCTTATTTTACCTGGAACTTCTTCGATCCGATCCTCGGGCAGAAAGAGGGCTATTCGGCCTATGCCTTTGAGGATATGGCTGCAGCCTACTTGAAAACAGATACCGTTTTACAGCGAAAATTAGCCGGTCGTAAAGCGGCCGATCCTGAGTTTGCCAAGAGTGGTCGGGCACAGTTGGATTTTATTTACCAAAACTCTCCCTGGGCCGAGCCGGGGTTTATGCGGTATCCGGTGTTTAGAATAGTCGGCCGTCCGCCGTCCGCTGACCGCTGACCGCTGCGCGGAGTCCGCCGTCAACTGTCCGCTGACCGCCGTGCTATGTCTTATGTCGAATTCTCAGTGTCAAATGACCGCGGACTGCGGTCTGCGGACGGCGGTCGGTCCGCAAAGCGGACCTCCCTAATTCCCTCATTTTGAAGGTCGTTTTAGGTTTTTTCGTCCGATATTTGCAACGGTTTTCAGCCGGCTTGTCGGCCAACCCAATCTCCGTCTTCCATGAAGGATTTTTCCTACATCACGAACTCGCACCCCGGTTACGTCGAGAACCTTTACCGGAGTTATTTACAAGACCCCGCTTCGGTCGACCCAGACTTGGTCAAATTCTTCCAAGGATTTGATTTTGCCGTTAGTCAGGGTGCTGCCGCACCGGCGACCATTGCCACGCCGGATACGACCACCGCTACCTCCAACCTCGACAAAGAGTGGGCCGTTTATCAACTCATCGAAGGCTACCGAAAAAAAGGACACCTAATTGCCGCAACCAATCCGATCCGCCCGCGCAAAGACCGCGAAGCGCGATTGTCACTGGCGCACGCCGGACTGTCCGAGGCGGACCTGAACACGGTGTTCCAAGCCGGCAAGTGGATCGGCCTTGGTCCGGCCACCCTCCAAGACATCCTGGCCAAACTCCATCAGATATATGCCGGTCCCATCGGCGCCGAGTTCAGTTACATGCGTCACCCCGATCGTCTTCAGTGGATCCTCGAAGCCGTCGAAAAAGAAATGTGGCAACCCACGCCCCTGGAGAAAAAGCGCCGCATTCTGGAGAAGCTCAACCAAGGTGTGATCTTGGAGAAATTCCTGCATACGAAGTACGTGGGACAAAAACGGTTCTCCCTCGAAGGGGGAGAGAATACCATCGTGGCCCTCGACACCCTGATCAATACCGCTGCCGCCGAACAGGTACAGGAAGTCGTGATCGGTATGGCCCACCGCGGCCGACTCAATGTACTCGCCAATGTATTGGGCAAGACCTATGAACAGATCTTCAGCGAATTTGAAGGCACCGTACAGCTCGATCAAACCATGGGCAGCGGCGATGTAAAATATCACATGGGCTACGGCAGCGAGCTCCAAACACCCGACGGACATTCCATTCACGTCAAACTCATGCCGAACCCCTCGCACCTGGAAGCCGTAAACCCCGTGGTTGCCGGCTTCGCCCGCGCGAAATCCGATCTCCGCCATCAACCCCAATACGATAAAGTACTTCCCGTGCTCATCCACGGCGATGCATCCGTGGCGGGACAAGGCGTGGTCTACGAAGTACTGCAAATGAGCGCCCTCAAAGGATACTCCGTAGGCGGAACCATCCACCTGGTCATCAATAACCAAATCGGATTCACCACCGATTTCGACGATGCCCGCTCCAGCGATTACTGCACCTCCCTGGCCGCTACCGTACTGGCCCCCGTCCTGCACGTGAACGGCGACGATGCCGAAGCTGTTTTGAAATCCCTGGAGATCGCCGTCAAATACCGTCAAAAATTTCAGAGCGATATTTTCATCGACCTGCTGTGCTATCGCCGACACGGACACAATGAAGGCGATGATCCCAAATTCACACAGCCCCAACTCTATTCCCTCATTGAGAAACACCCCAATCCCCGCGAGGTCTATGTTCAAAAATTGATGGCCGGTGGCGACGCCGCCGTGCAAGACCTGGCCAAGGAAATGGAAAAGAAATTCTGGTCCGACCTCCAGGAACGTCTCGATGAAGTCAAACAACACCCACTCCCATATCAATACCAACCACCCGAGTTGGAGTGGAAAAAGATGCGACGCGCTGCGTTGGTGGACTTCGACCGTTCCCCCGCTACGGCCGTGTCGCCGGCGCTGCTTCAATCCGTCTTCCAAGCCCTCATGAAATGGCCGACGGGCTTTCAGCCACTCCGCAAAGTGGAAAAGCTTCTGCAGGATAAGATCAAACTCTACGAAACCGATAAGAAGATCGATTGGGCCACTGCCGAACTGCTTGCCTACGGCACCCTGCTCACCGAAGGGAAATCGGTTCGTATCAGCGGGCAAGATGTGTCCCGTGGCACCTTCTCTCACCGACACGCCATCCTGCGCGATGAGAAAACTGCGGAAAGCTATTGCCGCCTCTCACAAATCCCCGAGACAAAAGGAACCTTTCAGATCTATAATTCACTGCTCAGCGAATACGCCGTCCTCGGTTTTGAATACGGCTATGCCTTGGCCGATCCGCTGTCACTGGTGATCTGGGAAGCACAATTCGGTGATTTCGCCAACGGTGCTCAAACGATGATCGATCAGTTCATCGCGGCCGGCGAACAAAAGTGGAATCGAATGAATGGCGTAACCCTGCTCTTGCCACATGGGTACGAGGGGCAAGGTCCCGAACACAGCAGCGCCCGCCTCGAACGCTTCCTGCAACTGTCGGCCGAACTCAACATCATCGTCACAAACATAACCACCGCCGCTAATTTCTTCCACGCCCTTCGTCGCCAGCTCGCCTGGCCCTTCCGTAAGCCGATGGTCAACTTCGCCCCCAAGGCGAATCTTCGATTGCCGGCGAGTTACTCGGCACTGGATGCCTTCACCCAAGGCGGTTTTCAAGAAGTCATCGACGATACAGCGGCCAATCCCGCCTCGATCAAAAAAGTTTTGTTCTGCTCCGGAAAGATCTATTTCGATCTGATGGAACGAAAAATAAAAGATCAACGAGACGACCTTGCACTGGTGCGGGTAGAACAACTCTATCCCTTCCCCCAAAAACAGCTCGATGCCTTGCAAAAGAAATATGCAAAAGCTACCTGGTTCTGGGTACAGGAAGAACCGATGAATATGGGCGCCGCCTCCTTCCTGCAAATGAACCTCAAGAGTTTTCCCTTCGGTGTCATCAGCCGGCAGGCTTCGGCCTCCACGGCAACCGGGTATCAAAAAGTACATCTGCAAGAACAATCAGAGATCATTCAAATGGCTTTTAGTATTTAACTAAATTCGATTGGCTATGACCGACATCAAAGTCCCCACCATTGGTGAATCCATCACGGAAGTGACCCTGCTCAAATGGGTAAAACCCGCGGGCAGTTATGTGGAGCGCGACGAGGTCATCGCCGAATTGGAAAGCGAAAAAGCAACCTTTGAGGTCAATGCTGAAAAAGCCGGTACCCTCGAACAACTGGCCAAAGAAGGGGATACGCTCAACATTGGCGATCTGCTGGCTCGTATCGATGAGTCCGCCCCCAAACCCGCCCGTTCGGAAACACCCACGCCACCCAAAGAAATTAAAGCGCCCACCCCACCGCCCGCCCCCACGGTAGCACCCGCCACCGATCTGAAAGCCTCTCCCGTGGCTTCCGCCATGCTGGCCGATAAGAAAGTGGATCCCAAAACCGTAAAGCCCTCCGGCCCGCAAGGAAAGATCTTAAAAGAAGATGTACTGGCCGCCCTCGCACAACCCGGAAAAGTTGCTTTCAAGGGTGCCGAGCTCAATACCCGGGAAGTGCGTGCCGAAAAAATGAGCAACCTGCGCAAGACCATCTCGCGCCGCTTGGTCGATGCCAAGAACACCACGGCCATGCTCACCACGTTCAATGAGGCCGATATGTCCGCCATCCTATCCATTCGAAATGCGAACAAGGATAAATTCAAGGAAGTGCATGGGGTGGGACTGGGCTTCATGTCCTTTTTTGCCAAAGCCTGTGCCATCGCCCTTTCCGAGTGGCCCTCCGTCAATGCCTTCATCGATGGGGATCAAGTGATCTATCACGATTATGCCGATATCAGTATCGCGGTCAGCACGCCCCGCGGACTCACCGTGCCCGTCATTCGAAACGTGGAAAGCCTGAGCATGGCCGACATCGAAAAGAAAGTAGGGGAACTTGCGGCCAAGGCACGCGATAGCAAACTCACCCAAGAAGAACTCACGGGCGGAACCTTCACCATCACCAACGGCGGTGTATT
>SXXL01000072.1 GCA_005789565.1 Bacteroidota bacterium
AGCCAAGAAAGTTTGAAAAGTTTGAGGAGTTTGAGGAGTTTGAGAACTGCCTTTTAAACTTTTCAAACTACCCAAACCATACTCTTAAGATAATGAACTACAGTTCTTTAGTAGACTGTCGGGGTATATTACCTCCTCCAGAAAGAGTCCGTGGGCCGGGACGGCGAAGCTGGCCAGTTCACAGTTTTTTGATTCTATAATATTCTGGAATTCAGGGAGATCGATCTTTTCGCGGCCTACCAGCAGCATAGTGGAAGTGAGGGCCCTGACCATCCCCCGTAAGAACCGGTTCGCCCTCACCCGATACACCCACTCCTCTCCCTCTCGCACCCACTCACTTTGCTCCAGGCGGCACTCAAAACTCTTGACCTGTGTGTTGCGCTTCGAAAAAGAAGTGAAATCCGAATACCCCATCAACACTGTCGCAGCCTTCTGCATCCGATGCAGATTCAACGTGTAGGGGAAATAATAAGATCGATCCATCAGGAATGGATCCTTTCGGGAATAGATCCGATAGCCATATTGACGCGATACCGCATCGAAGCGACAATGCGCTTCGGCCGACACCCGATATACATTCCTGACCACCACCTCGGCCGGCAAGATCGCATTCAACTTGTACAACAACTGCGGATGCAAATCCCGCTCACTATCGAAATGAAAAAAATTCTGCCGGGCATGTACCCCGGCATCCGTGCGCGATGAACCCGTCAAGGAAAATGAAAACCGGTGCAAAACAGCCAAACAACGCTCCAACTCCGACTGAATGGTGATGGCATTCTCTTGCGTCTGAAATCCGCTGTATGCCGTCCCCCGATATGCCACCTCCAGGAAATATCTTGTCATGACCGCAAAGGTAACCGTTCCCCTCCCGCTACCACTTTCCACCCGCACCACCCCCGCCAAAACTTCCTCCCCCAAAGCCACCAAAGCCGCCGCCACCACCCGACCAGCCACCACCTCCGCCCGACCAACCACCGCCACCCCAGGTAACCGGACCACCCCACATCATACCACCCCCACGACCACCACCGCCCCTTCTTCCCAGTATCAGTATCAAGAAAATAAACAGAATCGTCACCCACCCCAACCAAGATCCCACCTCCTGTTGACGCTTGTATTTTCGGGGGATCACATACTCGCCTGCCGCCGCCTTCATCAACGCATCCGTAGTCCGATCCAACGCCCGATACGGTTCCCCCTTTTTCAAGTTCGCAATCAGCTCTATATCGGTGATGGCCCGGGCCGTGGCATCGGGGATCGCACCTTCCAGTCCATAGCCCGTGGCAATGTAGGCGTCGCGCTGACCATCGCCCCCACCCGTGGAAATCAACACCACCACCCCGTTGTTCTTCTCCTTACCCCCCACACCCCAAGCACGACCCAAGGCCGTGGCATATTCATTGGCCGAATAACCCTCCAAGGTCTCCACGATCACCACCGCGATCTGGTTCGAGGTCGAATCATCAAAGGCCACCAATTTTTTCTCCAAAGCATCCCGCTGCGACTCAGTCAAAAAACCAGTTTTGGTGAGATCGTTGACCAAACGGGACGGGGTGGATGGCTTCGGTATATACTCCTCCACCTGGGCGGAAACACTCAATCCGATCCACAACAGAAATGATATCAGTAGGGTACGTCTCATCGGCCGATCATCATAGAATCGGACAATTCGTTTCGGTCGCTGCCCGGATCGTATGGAAAATGTTTTTTCAACGCCTCACCCACCGCCCGGATACAGTCCTCCAAGGCCGCCCCGGGATCCGCCGAACGGAAAAGCGGCAACATGCGTTCCACCCGCTCATTCCAATAAGCCGCCCCCAGTTGCTCATGAATACCCCGATCGGCGAAAACCGCCACCTGTTTATCCAACACAGCCCAATAGATCAAAACTCCATTGCGCTGTTGGGTCTGATGCATCCCCAGCTGCGCAAATAACTCCGCTGCCCGGTCCACCGCATCTACAAAGGAACACCTGCGTTCGGTAAATACCCGGATCTCGCCGCTGGTTTGCTGCTCGGCTAACCGAACGGCCGCCTCCACCCGGGCACTGACGGCCGGGTCGATCCAGGGACCAGACTTTCTAAATAAACCGGCTAACACGATCAGCTTCCGAAATCGATTTTCACGTCATTGGAACCCTCCGGTGCTTTGTAATTCTCTTTCTCCTTGAAACCAAACAAAGCCGCCAAGATCTTGGTCGGGAAACGAACGATGCGCGTGTTGTAATCGGTGATCTCCTTATTCCAATCACGGATGGCCGTGGAGATACGATTCTCCGTACCCTCGATCTGTGCCTGCAAATCGCGGAACATATCCTGCGTCTTGAGCACCGGGTAATTTTCAAAATTGATATTCATAATAGAACGACCCAGGTTGGCATATTGCTGACCAACCTCCGCCAGCTGACCGGGATTGTTCGGATCAGGCTTGATGTCTGGTATCCGGGAACGCATCTGCACGATCCGGATCAAGGTCGTATCCTCGTTCTTGGCAGCGCCTTTGATGGCGTTGACGATATCGGTATACATTTTGGCCTTTCGGTTGAACTGCACTTCTACATCCCCCCACTTTCCCTGGATCGATTTTTCAGCAGTAGCCATGCCATTGTATGCGTTGCAGCCCCAGAAGAACAACAAGGCGAGCACCCCTGCAATGATCAGTCCGGTACGATTTCCAAAATTCATAATGGTAAATTTTTAGAAGGTAAAATTACTTGATTCGGAGACGCCCCCGTCTGTATCTGACCAACGGGGAGAAAAATTAACAACCCCGCTAGGCCGTGACCGCTGCGATCCCCGGCAACACCTTCCCCTCAAAGTACTCGAGCATAGCCCCGCCCCCGGTCGATACATAGCTGACCTTCTCGGCAAACCCGAACTGGTTCACCGCCGCCACCGAATCGCCCCCACCTATCAACGAGAATGCTCCCCCTTGCGTGGCCTCGGCCACCGCTTCGGCCATGGCGCGGGTGCCGGACTGAAACTTTTCCATCTCAAATACGCCCATCGGGCCATTCCAGAGGATCGTCTTGCTTCGAAGGATCACCTGCCGAAAATCTGCTCGGGCCCTGACCCCGATATCCAATCCCATCCAACCCGGTTCGATCGCACCACTGTCCCCATTCTTCGTCTGGGCATCGACCGCGAACTTATCCGCCAGCGTACTATCGGCCGGCAAATGGATCTTCACCCCCTTGGCCTCCGCTTTTCTCAGAAGCTCCAACGCCAAGGCCAAACGATCCTCCTCACAAAGCGAGTTCCCGATCGATTTTCCTTGCGCCTTCCAAAACGTGTAAGCCATCCCACCCCCGATAATGATATCGGTAGCCCGATCCAACAGGTTCTCGATGATCAGGATCTTGTCACTCACTTTCGCCCCACCAATGATGGCCACAAAGGGTTTCTCCGACTGATGCAAGACCCGCTCGGCACTTTTCACTTCCGCTTCCATCAACAATCCAAAAAAGCGATTCGCCTTCGGGAAATAGGATGCGATCACTGCCGTGGAAGCATGTGCACGATGGGCCGTTCCAAAGGCATCGTTGATCCACACATCGCCCAAGGCGGATAATTTCTCCGCAAATGCCGGATCCCCTTTTTCTTCCTCTTTATAAAAACGAAGATTCTCGAGTAACAATACACTACCCGGCTGCAGGGTAGAAGCCGCCGCCTGCGCCGCAGCACCGATGCAATCGTCTGCGAATTGAACTGGCCGACCCACGAGCTGACTCAAATGCGCTACCAAATGCTGCAAGGAAAATTTGGGGGTGGGACCATCTTTCGGCCGACCCAGGTGACTCATCAAGATCACCGATCCACCATCGGAAAGAACTTTTTGAATGGTAGGCAATGCCGCCCGCATACGCGTATCATCAGTGATCTGAAACTGTGCATCGAGGGGCACGTTGAAATCGACCCGGATCAGGGCTCGTTGTCCCTGGAAGGAATGTTGTTCGAAACGACTCATTTGATAAAAAGGTTGAGAATAAAAAAGCCCGACCAAAGTCGGGCGAAAGATCCTATTCAATTATTTGATCAGCTTGGCGAAGTAGTTGACGGTGCGCACCAGCTGGCTGACATAACTCATCTCGTTGTCGTACCAGCTGACGGTCTTGACCAACTGCGCCTCCCCCGAGGTGATCACTTTGGTTTGGGTGGCATCGAAGAGCGACCCGTAACGAATACCAATGATGTCGGTACTGACCAGCTCCTCTTCGGTATATCCGAACGATTCATTGGCAGCGGCCTTCATGGCTGCATTGACCTCCTCGGCGGTTACTTTTTTGGAAAGGATGGACGTCAGCTCGGTGAGGGATCCGGTAATGGTCGGCACCCGTTGTGCACCTCCGTCTAATTTGCCTTTCAGTTCTGGCAGCACGAGTCCGATCGCC
>SXXL01000073.1 GCA_005789565.1 Bacteroidota bacterium
ATCATAAACCTGAAGATGAAGAATCAAAACGTTTACCATTTCAACAAGCAGCAACTGGTCCGCTTATTATATGCGCGCATCGGTACGGCCTTTTCCTACCAGACCGGTAAACCCATGGTCAAATGGAGTGAGGAGGAGATCGTGGCCAACATACAGGAGAAATACTCTGGAAAAAAAATCGAACTACTGGCTCCCTTGGTTCGGGGAAGAAAGGGGCACTACCGGGAACTCTTTGAGGAGTGGCGGAAAAAGGGTTTTTTGAAGATGCGGGTGGATGGGGTGGTGAAGGACCTGGTTCCGAAAATGCAAGTGGATCGGTATTCCATTCATGATATCGAATTAGTGGTCGATCGCCTGAAGCTGACGGATGATTTGATGGGGCGGTTGAGTCAAAGTGTCCATCAAACCATGAAACTGGGAAAGGGGTTGATGTTTCTGTTGGTAGAGGAAAAGCAATTGATCCAATATTCCAGGAGTTTGATGTGTGCCGATACCGGCATCAGTTACGAGGAGCCGTCGCCCAATGCGTTTTCATTCAATTCGCCTTACGGGGCCTGCCCGCTTTGCAAAGGACTCGGTACACAGCACCGTGTCAATTTGGAACTGGTGATGCCCGATTCGACGCTGAGTATTCAGGAGGGCGGAATTGCACCGCTGGGGGAAGAGCGGGAGGCTTGGGTTTACCGGCAGGCGCAGGACCTTGCAAAAAAAAATAAAATTTCCCTCAAAACGCCCGTGGGGGAGCTGACCCAAAAACAATTGAACATTCTTCTGTACGGAAACGAAGCGGGCGAGATGAATGAGGTCGATGCGGCCGAAATGAAATTCGATCCCGATGCACCGTTTGAGGGCGTGATCAATTTGCTGCACCGCTGGTATGTGAATCCCTATAGCGAGAACATACGCGAGTGGGCCGAGGGTTATATGGCTGAGCAGCCTTGCCCTGACTGCAACGGCACCCGTTTGAAAAAAGAGAGCAATTGGTTTCGGGTGAATGGACGCACCATTTCCGAGTTATCGGCTCTGAACCTGGACAACCTGGCGGCCTGGTTCGATGGAATCGAATTGTATCTGGATAAAAAGCAACAAGCCATTGCCAAGGATATTCTCAAGGAGATCCGGGATAGGTTGCAATTCATGTTGAACGTGGGTTTATCGTATTTGAGTTTGAGTCGGCCTACGCGTACGCTGAGCGGCGGCGAGTCACAGCGGATCCGACTCGCTACCCAGATCGGTTCGCAGCTGCAGGGCATCACTTATATTTTGGATGAGCCTTCGATCGGGTTACATCAACGAGATAACCAGCGATTGATCGAGGCCCTCAAGCGGTTGCGGGATCTGGGCAACTCGGTGATCGTGGTCGAGCATGACCGCGACATCATGATGGCGGCCGATCATCTGATCGATCTGGGTCCGGGTGCGGGCTTGCATGGCGGACGCATCGTGGCAGAAGGCAAACCGGAGGCGTTGGTCAAGGGAAAATCGAATACCGCCGCTTTCTTAAGCGGGAAACTTCGGATCGAGATTCCCTCGGAACGAAGACCGGGCAACGGACAATATTTAGAGTTGTTCGGGGCGAGTGGCCATAATTTACGATCGGTGGATCTGAAACTTCCCTTGGGCTGTTTGGTGGTGGTAACCGGGGTGAGTGGTAGTGGAAAGTCCACCTTGATCAACGAGACCTTGTATCCGATTCTCGCCACCCATGCGTATGGTTCGCGAAAGCAGCCCTTACCGTATCGTTCGGTCAAGGGATTGGAGGCGATCGATAAGGTGATCGACATCGATCAGGCTCCGATTGGTCGCACACCCCGCAGCAATCCGGCTACCTATTGTGGTTTTTTTACGGAGATCCGGAATTTGTTTGCGGCCCTGCCGGAGTCGAAGATCCGCGGGTACAATGCCGGTCGGTTTTCCTTCAATGTCAAGACCGGTCGTTGTCCCGTTTGTGAAGGTGGCGGGATGCGGGTGATCGAGATGAATTTCTTACCGGATGTGTATGTGCATTGCGAGAAATGCAATGGTCGTCGGTATAACCGGGAGACCTTGGAGATCCGATTCAAAGGGAAGTCGATCTCGGATGTCTTGGATATGACCGTAGACGAGGCGGTGGATTTTTTCCAGGCAGTTCCCTATTTGTATCGAAAGATCAAAGTATTGCAGGATGTAGGCTTGGGATACATCACGTTGGGACAATCGGCCGTTACGTTAAGTGGGGGCGAGGCACAGCGGATCAAACTATCAACAGAGCTCGCGAAGCGCGATACGGGTCGCACCATTTATATATTGGACGAGCCCACCACGGGCTTACATTTTGAGGATATCCGAAAATTATTGGAGGTATTGGGCCGGCTGGTCGATCGGGGCAACTCGGTGTTGGTGATCGAACACAATATGGATGTCATCAAGGTTGCCGATCACATCATCGATATTGGTCCCGAAGGAGGTGACGGCGGTGGCTGCATCGTTGCGGCGGGTACACCGGAGCAGGTGCAACGGGTAGCGGCGAGTTTGACCGCTCCTTTTTTACGAGCTGAATTGAAGTGAAAACAATGATTAGAACACCGGGCAGCGCATGCTGCGAGGGGTTCTTCCACCACCGCCTCGGAGGGCACCCAATCTCCAGCCCAGCCGGATGGTGGTGGTGAAATAGCTGTCGTTCTGGGTGGGATCGCCCCGTCCGTCCAGTTCGGTGTACGGCCGGGTCGTGGCATACGAATAGGTGCCCCGGTAATACAGGCGTCGCGCTTGTTGGGCTTGTTCAGCTGGTAAATATGTGTCGAAATAGATCGGGTCGACGTAATAATTCTGACTGGCATCATCCAGGTAATCGGTCATGAGCTTGCGGTAGAGCACTTCCGTGCCCACGTACAGTGAATTATTTAAGTAGTATTTGAAGCCCACGCCACTCATGAGATTGATCTGCGTGAGTTCATAAGGCTTGCTTTTGGGATATTCGGCGAAACCTTGTCCCTCTAACCGGAGCGGATGGGTTTTCACCCAGTTGCCATCGATGTCTTTCACCTCCGGGTTGAAATGGAACAGTCCCACGCCGCCCACTAAATAGGGTCGAAGTTGGCCGCTCAGTGCTGCTTCCCGATTGAAGAAGGTGAATGGATAAAATTCTAGGGCGGCATGTGCTTCCTGCAGTTTGGAGCGGAAGTGCAGGTTGCGTTCAAACCGATACGTCTCGGCGCCACCGGTATTCGGAGCGTCCGTATCGTCGGCGGCTACCCCGCCAACCGTGGCGCCCACTCGTACACTGAGCCATTCGGTGGGGTGGTAGGACAAAAAAGCGGCCGTACTGAATTTGGCACGCTCGGCATTGAGGTCTTTCAGGAAACTACGGCCAATGCCAACAGCCCCGCCCAGATCCGTTAAGGCGAACATGGGACCAACACCAAGACCAACTTCGATCTTACCATTCCCCCCGGCATACTGTGCTTGACCGGTGAGGATGGAGAGGAGTAAACCCAAAACGAGGCTCAGCAGTCGTCTACCTGTGTTTTGGTTTTTCATTGGTTGGGTCTGGCTTTCCAGTGTTGGATTATATCCAAAAATAGAGACGGATATACCCGTAGCCGATTTTTTTTTAATGAAAAATTAGAAAAACCATGTGCCGCAAGCGCATGTACGTAGGGGATTTACGAGGGGGATTGTCGTAAAATCATGTGAATGTGGGGGATGCCATCCTCCAGATAAGGTTCACCGACGACCACAAAGCCAAGGGATCCATAGAAAGCCTCCAGGTAGCGTTGGGCACCAATTTGAATGGGTTCGCTGCCAAAAAGTTGGCGGCACTGTTCGATGCTGTGCTTCATCAGGTTCCTTCCTATCCCTTGGCCTCGTACCGATGGTGATGTCACGACTCGCCCGATCGAACACTCCTCGAAGGCCAGGCCGGGCGGCAGCAAGCGGGTATAGGCAATCAAATCATCCTGGTCCCAACCCATCAAATGCCAGGATCCCTGGTCTTTATCGTCCAGATCGGCGTACGCACAATTTTGTTCAACCACAAACACCAAGCTGCGCAATTGCAGCAGTGCGTAGAGTTCGGTGTTGGATAGCTCTGAAAATTTCTTAAGGGTCCATTGCATACTCAATAGTTGTATTTGTTTCCCCACCGGTTTTTCAGCCATTGTCTTATTTCTTCTTCGCGGGGATTTTTCGCCGGGTCATAGAAACGAGTGCCGGATAGGATTTCGGGCAAAAACTCCTGTTCAATGAAATGGCCGGGATGGGCATGTGCATATTGGTAATCTTTTCCATAACCCTCCTTTTTCATCAGGGCTGTGGGGGCATTTCGTAAGTGCAAGGGAACCGATGCATCGCCGGTCTGGCGAACGCTGTCCAGTGCCTGGTCGATCGCCACGTAGGCCGCATTGCTTTTGGGCGAGCTGGCCAGATAGATCGCACATTGAGAAAGGATGATCCGGGCTTCCGGATAACCGATCTTCTCGGCGGCCTCAAAGGTGTTGTTGGCCAGGATGAGGGCTGTGGGATTGGCATTGCCAATATCCTCGCTGGCCAGAATGATCATTCGCCGGGCGATGAACGAAATGGACTCGCCGCCTTCGATCATGCGGGCCAGCCAGTAGAGAGCGGCGTTGGGATCGCTGCCGCGGATAGATTTGATGAAGGCCGAGATGATGTCGTAGTGCTGTTCACCGCTTTTGTCGTATCGAGCGATGTATTGACGCGCCGTGTCCATCACCAGCTGATCCGTCAGTTCTCCACCCGGGGGTAATTGCTCCAGGCAGAGTTCGAATAAGTTTAGAAGCTTTCGGGCATCGCCGCCAGAAAGTTGCAGCAGGGCTTGGTGCTCTGTAATAATTACTTTTTTGGAAGCCACCCATTCATCTTTTTGTGCGGCGGTCTGCAATAGTTTTCCGAGCGATTCCGGTTCGAGTGATTTCAAGGTATATACCTGGCATCGGCTCAGCAAGGCGGCATTGACTTCAAAGGAGGGGTTCTCGGTGGTGGCGCCGATCAGGGTGATCCAGCCTCGTTCCACGGCTCCGAGCAGGGCATCCTGTTGAGATTTATTGAAGCGATGAATCTCGTCAATGAACAAGATGGTGCCGGGTAAACCTTTGGAGCGTTCGATCACCTCGCGGATGTCTTTGACGCCGGAAGAGATGGCACTGAGGGTGTAGAAGGGTCGTTGGAGGGATTCACTGAGCGTGCTGGCCAGCGTGGTCTTGCCGGTACCGGGCGGTCCCCAGAGGATCATCGACGGGATCCGCTTCGATTCCAGGCTGATGCGCAACACTTTTCCCGGTCCGGTGAGGTGTTCTTGTCCCACGATGTCATCCAACGATCGGGGGCGCAAGCGTTCCGCTAAGGGGACCTGGTAGTTCATGAAGACCAAGATAGGAAGAAGTCCAGCTGCGCCACCCGGTTCGGGTAAGATTTCAGTCGACAATAATTAAACCTACGCGCCATGCTAGCATCTTATTACCAAATAATCTTTTTATGAAACCCGTTATTCTGGCAATTGGAATATTATTCTTTTTTTCTGTAGTGACCACGGCGCAGGTGGTGCGCGTTCGGCTGGATTTTCCCGTAGGTGGTGCTGTACATCCTTCGGGGAGCGCGCCATTCAGAGGAGCGATTTGGGTGGGTCCCGAGTGGCAATGGCAACGGGGACAATACGTTTATGTACCGGGGCGTTGGGTCAAACCCATACGTCGGGGAGCAAACTGGGCACCCGGTCGCTGGAAGAATACCCGAGGCGGGTTCCTTTGGATTCCCGGTCGTTGGCGCTAACGGATCAACGAGTAAACACCACCTCTTCGTAGGGAACGCGTTTGCGTTCGCCCCAGGTGCCTTCGGGGGTACCCATGCCTACGCCAATGATCATATTGATCTCCGCACCCCGGGGTAAACCCAATGCGCGACGAACGCGCACCCGGTCGAAGCCTTCCATGGGGCAACTGTCGAATCCTTCTGCAGCAATGGAGAGCATGAACGTTTGGGCGGCGAGGGCGCAGGATTTATGTACCATGATGCGTTGATCGGCCGTGCCGCTGGCGCGGTAAAATGGTTTTTTGAGGGACATAAAAAAGCTGACGCACCGGCGTAAGAGCGTGGCAATCCCCAGCCAGTCCTTTCGATAGATCAGGGGCATCAATTTTTTATAATAGTCCAGTCCCCTTTTCTCCAGGGTGTTGGGGGTGCGGTCGCCCAAGGCATCCTTAATTTGCCGGTAATTCCAATCGGCCCTTTTTTTCCATAGGTCCTGACGGGTCACGAACACCACCAGGTGTTTGGCCGTGCGGGCCGCACCCTGACGAAGACAGTATTCGGTCATTATTTTCTTGAGCTCCGGCGTTTGGATCCAATAGAACTCCCACAACTGCATGTTGCTGCTGTTTGGCGACAAAATGGATCTAGTCAGGCTTCGTTCGATGACGGCATCGGGAACAGCCACGTTCGGGTCAAAATTTCGGTTGGATCGGCGTCGCTCTACGATCCGATCAAAGGCTTCTGCATGCATGTTGCTAGTAGAACAAGAACCGTGCCAGATGGTTCAGTAAAAACTTTTGGACTAAAAAATGATCGGGCCTATCTTTGCACCCCCTTTGCGGCCCGTTCGTCTAAGGGCTAGGACACCACCCTTTCACGGTGGTGATACGGGTTCGAATCCCGTACGGGCTACTGAATAATCCCACCTCCGGTGGGATTATTAGTTTGAAAGTTTGGGAGTTTGAATAATTCACCCTTCACCCTTCACCTTTCAACTTTTCCCACCCTTCAACCTTCAACTTTTCCGTAATTTCGCCCCGCAAAATTCCTTTAATATGAGTACCATCAAAGTTGCCATCAACGGATTCGGACGAATTGGCCGGTTGGCGTATCGTCAGATCTACAACATGCCCGGGATCGATGTGGTCGCCATAAACGACCTGACCAGTCCGAGCGTGCTCGCCCATTTGCTCAAATACGACAGCGCGCAAGGCCGTTTTGACGCGGAGGTGAAGGCAACGGAAGACGCCATTGTTGTTAACGGCGATGTACTTAAGATCTATGCGCAGAAAGATCCGGCGCAGATTCCCTGGGCATCCCACGGGGTGGATGTGGTTTTGGAGTGCACGGGTTTTTTCACCGATAAGGACAAAGCATCTGCACACCTGAAAGCCGGCGCCAAGCGCGTGGTCATTTCCGCTCCGGCTACCGGCGACCTCAAGACCGTAGTATTCAATGTGAATCATCAGATACTCGACGGCAGCGAGACCATCATCTCTTGTGCTTCTTGTATCACCAACTGTCTGGCGCCCATGGCCAAGGTCTTGAACGATCAATACGGTATCCAGACCGGTATCATGACCACCATTCACGCGTATACCAACGATCAAAATACGCTGGATGCCCCGCATCCCAAAGGCGATCTTCGCCGTGCCCGTGCTGCCGCCGCTAACATCGTGCCCAATTCAACC
>SXXL01000074.1 GCA_005789565.1 Bacteroidota bacterium
ACCGATGGTCAGATCTTCCTTGAGACCAACCTCTTCCTCTCCGGTATCCGCCCCGCGATCAACGTGGGTATCTCCGTGAGCCGCGTGGGAGGAAATGCCCAGATCAAATCGATGAAGAAAGTAGCCGGTACCCTCAAACTCGATCAGGCCCTCTACCGCGAGCTGGAAGCCTTCTCCAAATTCGGAGGCGACCTCGATGCCGCTACCAAGAACGTGATCGATAAAGGAGCCCGCAACGTGGAAGTACTGAAGCAAGCTCAGTTCGCACCGTACGCCGTGGAAAAACAAGTTGCGATCATCTATCTCGGAACAAACGGACTGCTGAAAGACATCCCCGTCAAACGCGTGAAAGAGTTCGAAGAGCATTTCCTGATGGAAATGGACAACAAACTCCCCGACGTAATGGCCGAGTTCAAGAAAGGAAACCTGCCCGAAGACGGCATTAAGAAGATGGTGGAAATGGCGAAGGGACTGATGGCTCAATACAAATAAGTCTTTTAACAAAAGAATCCGAAGAGGTCGCCTTTGGCGACCTCTTTTTTTACGTCTACAGACCAGAACCTTTCTCACCACTGATTCGTTATTCCAGCATGGAAACACTTGTGCACGTTGAACACCTCTCCAAACGCTTCGGCTCCTTCGAAGCGGTGCGAGATGTTTCCTTTGCGGTGCAACGGGGGCAGGTCTACGGCTTCCTCGGTCAAAACGGGGCCGGTAAATCGACCACCTTGCGCATGCTGATGACCCTGATCCGACCCAGCAGTGGCTCCATCGAGGTGTTCGGGCTGGATCTTTTTCGACACCGCCGCGAGATCCTTCGTCAGGTCGGTGCCGTCATCGAAAAACCCGATCATTACGGCTATCTCTCCGCTTACGAAAACCTCCGCATGGCCGCCGTGCTTTGTGGTCTCCGCCCGGAGCGGAAAAAATTGATGGAACAATTGGCGTTCGTGGGACTGGCCGATCGATCTCAAAGTCCCGTGAAAACCTTCTCCCAAGGCATGAAACAACGCCTGGGCATCGCTACCGCTCTCGTGCACGATCCCTCGCTGATCATTTTGGATGAGCCAACGAACGGACTGGATCCCCTAGGCATCGCCGACATCCGCGACCTGATCCGTCGCCTCAGCCGCGAGCAAGGCAAAACCCTCATCGTCTCCTCCCACCTGCTCTCCGAGATCGAACTGATCGCTGATTCCCTGCTCATTTTGCATCAAGGCGAAAAAAGGATGGAAGGGAAATTGCAGGACCTGCTCAATCCCGCTGAAACCGTCGCCGAGCTGGAACTGAACGATCGACAGCTGGCCGATACTGTTTTTTCTCAAACGGACTTCATTTGCTCGGTAGATTGGCGAAGCGATCGGCAATGCTGCATACGCCTGCCGAAAAACCGGATCCCCGACTTGGTGCACCGGCTGAGCGAGACAGGGGTAGCCATACAAGCCGTGGCCAGTCGTCACTCCCTCGAATACTATTTTTTACAACTCACCCAAACCGAACCGCATGCTGGCGCTGTTGTGGATTGAACTGAATAAGATCTACCGTAGACCGCGGACCTACATCGCGTTCGGCGCCATGGCCGCGATCGTATGGCTGATCCAGCTCGCGTTGTATTTCGACGGACAAGCCTACGTCGATCTGCTGCTGAGCAATCTTTCGGGTTCCTTTGAATTTTCCGATCTCTTCAAAACGCATTTGTTGAACGGATACTTGATCTGCTTCGTTATCCTCAATACCCTGCTGATACAAATGCCCCTGCTCGTGGCCCTTGTTGCCGGGGATGCGATCGCCGGAGAAGCCGCACAAGGAACCCTTCGTTTTCAATTGACGCGCCCGATCACCCGTGCCCAACTCATCGGTATCAAATTCACCGCAGCCGTGGTGTATGTCATTTCCCTGTTGCTGTGGTTGGCGATCCTGGCCCTGCTGGGAAGTGTGCTGCTGTTCGGTATCAACGATCTCGTGGTGCTGCGCTCCACCGGCATCGAGCAAATGCAAATGGACGACGTGTTCTGGCGTTACCTCGCAGCCTTCTGCTTTGCGGCCGTTGCCCTCACCACGGTGGCAGCCCTTTCGCTATTGCTGAGCGTGCTGGCCGATAACCCGATCGGTCCCATCATCTCCACCATGAGCGTCGTGATCGTATTCACCATTCTCTCCGAGATGAACATTCCGATCTACGACACCACCGTCAAGCCCTGGCTATTCACCACGCACATGGTGGCCTGGAAAGGATTTTTCTATGTGCAGGCGGATGCCGAGGGCACGACCATCCGCGGCAGCATCGAGAACCTGCCGGCCGTGTTTCGCAGCCTGGGCATACTGCTCGGGTACATCGTCCTTTTCCTGGGCGCGGCCATCTATATCTTCAGACGAAAAGACATCCTGACCTAAATGAAAACCATCCTATTTCTTATTTCTTTTTGCTGGACATGCGGGGTATCCGCACAACCCGCGGCCGATCTGGTGCGAGCCGTTAAGACTAAGCTGGATCGGGTGACCAACTACTCGGCCACCGGTAAGATGAAAACCAATGTGATCTTTCTCAAGGCCCCCATTGCCCGCGTACAGGTTTATTTCAAGAAGCCAAATCAACTGCGCATCCTCAACGAGAAAGGTATCTCCTTCATTCCCAGAGGATCGATGAATATGGATATGAGTCAGCTTTTCATCGATCCGGCTGGCTTCGATCTGCTCGACCTCGGAATCGACAAAAAAACCGGTTGGCGCATCATCAAGTTGTTGCCACGGGATCCCAATTCGGAAGTGGTGTTATCGACTATATATGTGGATGCTGCGGCGGGACTGATCCGTCGCTCCAGCACCACCACCCGCGAGAACGGGACCTTTGAATTGGAAATGTCCTACGGGGCCTATGCCGAATATGGTTTGGCCGATAAAGTGATCTTCTCCTTCAATAGCCAAGAGTATAAACTACCCAAAGGGATCACCTTTGATTACGACGACGGGAGCGGGAAAAAATCGACCGCTTCCGGAAAGCCCACAAAAGGACGGGTTGAGATCCTGTACACCAACTACCAGATCAATAAAGGCGTGCCCGAGTCGGTTTTTCGCTGATCAGTCATCAAACGCTTCATCTTTCGCATGCCGCATCATCGATCCGCTCATTCTGCGCAGCGGATTTTGACGGGCCTCTTTATAGCCGGCCCGTTGGTGGATGATGTCGAGACACATGAACAAGGCTGTTAGAAAAGAAGTGTTATCTGCCTGGTTCTTCCCGGCGATGTC
>SXXL01000006.1 GCA_005789565.1 Bacteroidota bacterium
CGGGGCATCGTTGATGCCATCGCCTACCATGGCGGTGGGGGTTTGGGCCGACCAAGCTCCGATCTTTTCGAGTTTTTGCTCCGGCGTTTGTTCGGCGATCACGGTATCGATGCCAAGTTCTTTGGCCAGTACATCGCATTTGAATTGACGGTCGCCGCTCAGTAACACCGTCTCAATGCCACGGGCATGCAGATGCTCGATTACGGATTTAGCTTCGGGCCGGATCTGGTCCTTCACATCGATCCATCCTAAAAGTTTTCCATCGCGCAAAATGTAAACGTTGTGGTCCGTTTCGCTGATCAGTCCCACCGCCGCTTTATACGACCCGGCTACATAGGTCCTTCCCTCCGTATCGGTGGCTTTCATGCCCAGGCCTTTTACCTCTTCGATCGATTTCCACCGGATCTCATCCGATGTCTTCCATTGTTGGGTGATGCAAACGGCGATGGGGTGATTCGAATATTTCTCTAAGGAGTACACGATGCGTTTAAAGGCCGCTTCTTCGATCCTCTCCTCCTGTTCAACGTGGTATTGTGCGATCTCGAATTTTCCGGTGGTGAGTGTACCGGTCTTATCGAAGACTACTTTTCGGATGCTTTTAAAAAGTTCGAGGCTGGTGGCGTTTCGGAAGAGGATGCCGTTGCGGGCGGCACGGCCCAGTCCCACCGCGATCGCGGCTGGTGTGGCCAGTCCCATCGCACAGGGACAAGCGATCACCAGCACGGCGATACTATTGAGCAGGGCCGTTGAGAATTCTCCGCGCAGGATCCAGGTAAGCGTGAAGGTGAGGGTGGCGATACCGAGCACGACGGGAATGAAAACGGCACTGATGCGATCGGCCAGTTGTTGGATGGGTGGTTTTTCGCCTTGGGCTTGTTTGACCAGTTGAATGATGTTGGACAGGATGGTGTCTTCGCCAACGGCGGTGACCTGCGCTTTCACGGTGCCGTCGGTGATTAGGCTACCGCCGATCAGCAAGTCTTTTTTCTCTTTGTGGATGGGGGCGCTTTCACCGGTGAGGATGGATTCATTGGCGTGCACTTCGCCCCAGAGGATCTTGCAGTCGATCGGGACTTGTTCGCCTGATTTGATGAGGATCAGGTCGCCCACGCGCAGGGCTGTATTCTCAACGGTGAACAGTTGTTCCTGATGTTGGTCATCGAAGGCGATCATGGTGGCCATCACTTTTTGTGACCGCACCAGTTTATTGAGTTCGCGTTGGGTGGAACCGATCGAGGCCTCTTCGAGATAATTGCCGAGGAATACCAGGGTGAGGATGGTGGCGGCGGTTTCGTAGAAAAGATATTTTTCAGGTTGGCCGGTCAGCGACCCGTACAAACTATAAATGAAGGCGGCTGTGGCACCAATGGTGATCAGCACATTCATATTGGGCATCCGGTTGCGGAGACTTTTCCAGGCACTGCGCCCGAAATATCCCATGCCTACCAGATAAACGGGCAGGGTCAGTCCCAATTGCACCCAATGATTCATCAGCCAATGCAAGTGCAGGCCGGGAATCATGTGGCTCATCAGCAACGCCGTGAACGGAAAGCAGAACCAGAAACGTTGCAAGTGCGATTGGAACCAGGGTTTGCGGATCTTTTCGCGCTGGTGCTCGACCACCTCGTACCCGAGATCCTGGATACCGGTTGCCAGCAGATCCTCTTTCACGCCCCCGGGGTTCTCAAAACTGACATGCCCGGTAGCGTAATTCACCTTCACCTGCTGCATGCCCTTTTTCTCCAAATATTTGTGGATGTGCAGGGCACAGGTGTTACAATCCATTCCCTCTACTCGCCAGGCGACTTTTTCCATACCACAAAGATAGTTGAGAAGGTGAAGGATGAAGGATGAAGGATGAAGGGTGAAGGGTTTGGAGTTGAGGAGTGACGGCGGTCGGCACGTAAGTGCTCATCTCCTCATCATATCTTCGCATCATGACCTACCTCTACACCTTATCCCAAATTAACGAGGCGGCCCGGTGGTTGTTACAGCAGATCGGTTCGAAGCGGGTGATTTGTTTTCGGGGTGAGATGGGTGCTGGAAAAACGACCCTGATCCAGGCGATCTGTCGGCAATGGGGGGTGGTGGGTTCGTTTGGCAGCCCGACGTTTCCCATCATTCACGTTTATGGTATGGAAAAGGGCGACGAGGTGGTTTATCACATGGATTTTTATCGGCTGGGCGGACCGGAAGAGGCCGAGCGGGCCGGGGTTGCCGAGGCCTTGCACAGCGGAGCGCGTTGTTTGGTGGAATGGCCCGATCGCGTTCCGGAGATCCTTCCCTCGGAGGCGGTTTGGGTTCAGATTCAGGTGGTGGATACGGATCAGCGTCGCCTCGAGCTCCTGAATAAATAGTATATTTGGTTTCGCCCTTTTTATGAGTCACCAGAAACCCAAGATCGATCCCGGCATCAGTCTCCAAGCGCTTGAGGAGACCTTGGAGGTGATCCCCAAACCGGCGGGTATGACCTTGGGGATTCCCAAGGAGATCGCCTTTCAGGAGAACCGGGTGGCGCTAACGCCTGATGCGGTGAACCTATTGGTGAACAATGGGCACCAAGTGGTGGTGGAGCACAATGCCGGAGAGGCCTCGCATTTCAGCGACAAAGATTATTCGGACGCCGGTGCCCGTGTCGTATACGAGCGATCGGAGGTATTTCAGGCACCGACGCTGGTCAAAAGTGCTCCCATCATTGAAGCCGACCTGCCGCTGCTACAACCCCATCAACACATCATCTCGCCGATCCATTTACCGGGTATGACCTCAACGATCCTGGAGAAGATGATGGAAAAGCGCATTACCGCCCTGTCGTTCGAGCATTTGAAAGATGACAGCGATTCCTATCCCATCGTGCGCAGCATGAGTGAGATCGCCGGCTCGGCCGTGATGCTGATCGCGGCTCAATATCTGGGTTCGGCCAATCACGGCAAAGGCGTATTGCTGGGAGGGATCTCCGGTATTGCTCCCACGAAAGTCATCATCATCGGAGCTGGTATCGTGGGCGAGTATGCGGCCCGCACGGCCTTGGCCTTAGGAGCGTCGGTGAAAGTTTTTGACAACGATGTATACAAGCTGAAGCGTTTACAAAACAATATCGGACATCGGTTGTGGACCTCGGTCATTGAGCCGCGGTTGTTGGCCAAGCAGCTCAAAACCTGCGAAGTGGCGGTAGGGGCCTTGAGCTCTGAATCGGGACGTACACCCATGGTGGTGAGCGAAGAGATGGTCAGCAACATGCGTACCGGCTCGGTGATCATCGATGTCAGCATCGACCGCGGCGGTTGTTTTGAGACCTCCGAGATCACGTCGCACGAAAAACCCATCTTCACCAAATACGGCGTCATTCATTACTGTGTTCCCAATATTCCATCCGGGTTCTCTCGCACGGCTTCGCAGGCGATCAGTAATGTGCTGACCCCTTTACTGATCGAGGCGGGCGCAGAAGGGGGCTTGGAACATCTCCTCTGGCACAAGATCCATTTACGCAATGGCATCTACCTGTTCCGAGGGGCCCTCACCAATTTTTATATGAGCCAGCGGTTCGATCTGAAGTACACCGACCTGAACCTGCTCATCGCTTCGCAGCGATAAATACCTTTTATTTTTTGAAATCCCGGATGTCGAGCCGGGTGGTGCAAGAACGGATCTCATTCTCGTCGTTGCTGCAGATGACGACTAGTTTATCGCTCGTCAATTCATCTACTAATTCATGATAGCGTTCAATGCCGGCCGCATCCAGGTTGGTACAAGGTTCATCGAGCAGCAGGATCGACTTGGAGGAGAACAGGGCTTGTCCGAGTTTCACTCGTTGCTTCATCCCGGAGGAGAAATATCGGATCTGTTTGTGCTTGGCCGCGCCCAGTCCCAGCCGATCGCAGATCGATTCCGGGGTAAAGCCCGACAGCATCGGGTAGAAGGTGGATTGAAATTTCCAGAACTCCATCAGGTTCATTTCTTCCACCACCTCGAGGTAGGGGGCGGCGAGGGCAACGTGCTCGAACAGCTTGTCGTCGGGTATGAATTTTCCAGCGGGATCGGTGGTCAGCAGGCGTCCCTCACTCAACCAGCTGTAACCGGCCAGTGTTTGGAGGAGTGTGCTTTTGCCGGAACCGTTGGGGCCTACGATGGCATATTTTATTCCGGCATGGAATGTGTAATTCACCTGGCGAAAGATCCAATCGTAATTGAATCGTTTGCCGGCATCAAACAGGGAGATCGTCATCGGAGGCGCCTTTGGTGAAGCGTTTGATGATGCCACGGCCACTTTCACGAATGAAGGTCACGATCTCGTCACGCTCATCGGTGGCCGCCATGTCTTCCTCGATGTATTCAACAGCCTGACTGGTGTTGAATCCGCGGTTGTAAAGGATACGATAGATATCGAGGAGGTGGTTGATGCGGTCGACGCTGAAACCCCGGCGTTTGAGTCCGATCGAATTCACCCCTGCATAGCTGAGGGGTGTCCGTCCGGCTTTGATGTAAGGTGGCACGTCTTTGCTGACCAAGGCACCGCCACTGACAAACGAGTGCTGGCCGATCTTGACGAATTGGTGCACGGCACACATGCCGCCCAGGATCACCCAGTCGCCGATGGTAACGTGGCCGGCCACTTGGGTGTTGTTGCTGGTGATGCAATTATCGCCCACCAGACAGTCGTGTGCAAAATGACAATAGGCCATGATGAGACAATTCTTTCCGATCACGGTCTTTTCGCGGTCCTTCGTGCCCCGGTTGATGGTCACGAATTCCCGGATGGTGGTGCCATCGCCGATGAACACGTTGGAGTATTCACCTTGGAACTTCAGGTCTTGGGGGATGGCCGAGATCACGGCTCCTGGAAAGATCCGGCAATTTTTTCCGATTCGGGCCCCTTCCATGATGGTCACGTTCGAGCCGATCCAGGTGCCTTCGCCAATCTCTACGTCCTGGTGAATGACCGTAAACGGGTCGATCTTCACGTTGGGCGCGATCTTGGTATTGGGGTGGATGTAGGTATGGGGATGTATCATTTCCGGGAGTCGGCAAAAATACCCTTTTCGGGGGGAAACGCGGTTTCAGGTGCCTGCAAACTGTTAAATCCCCCTAAAAAAATGGCCCTCCTCCCCGGGAGGAGGGGGAACTACTAATTTTGCGGCATGCTTCAGTCCCTTTACATCGATCCGGCTTATCAGGGTCTGCTGGGCAATCCGCTTCCGTATTTTCAGGAGCGCTCACAATGGATTCCCGGATCGGTAAAATATACCATTCGCCGGTATGACCGGCAGGGGGACTGGTCCGAGCCCGACGAAGGCCTGCTGGTCTACCAGTACGACCCGCGGAAGCCGTCCGATTCTCATGTGGAGCTCCATTTTTGCACGACCGGTCAGGTATCTCCCCCTCCGGGTGGGTTGGCCACACCTGTTGGCGCAGCCGCCAAGTCGGATGCCGGTTTTTCCTCGACCGATACGGTCGACCTGATCAGCTTTCGCTACTCGGCCAAGCACCTGAGTCAGTGGTCCCGTCCCCGTGGAAACCCAAACGGGATCATCGATGCCATCGTGCGCTTCAAGCACCCGGATTCTTTCCGTCAGTCCATTCCCCTGAATCAGGCGATACTGACCATTTTGCAAAGTCTACTCAACCATTCGTATCAAGATCACCTCGAGAATATTTTTGTGAACGCGCAGGCACAAATGTTGCTCCTGCATTCGCTCGATTCGGTTGAACGTCCCCCCGCGAGCGAACCGGCTCCCTTTCTCGAATATCCCTCGGAGCGGGAAAAGATCCAGCAAGCCCGGGACTGGCTCGTGGACCATATCGGAGAACCCATTACCATCAAAGAACTGAGCCGTAAGGTGGCCATGAATGAATGCTACCTGAAAAAAGGGTTTCGGTTGATGTATGGCACCACCATTTTTGATTTTTATCAGAGCCAGCGCATGGAACATGCCCGCTACCTGCTCTATGAGAAAGAACTGAGCGTGACCGAGGTATCGGTTCGGTTGGGATACTCTTCCATTTCCCATTTCTCGACGGCCTTCAAAAAGTATACCGGACTCAATCCCGTCGACCTGCTGTGGCGGGAAAAGAAGCTCGCCGACGAATCGGCTCAATAAAAAGTCTGATTTTTACGTTTCAGGATTTTACACCCAAAAATCGATACCTTAACGCATGATTTCCCCGATCGTCCGAAAACTGGTTTTTATTTCCCTGTTGTTGTCGTTGGGCATGACCGCTTGTCGTCATCAGCCCCTGCTGCCCAATGGTGGCGCAACGGTCTCGGCCAATTGCAGCACCGACACCGTGTATTTTGTAAATGATGTATTGCCCCTGTTGCAATCGAATTGTGCCATGAGCGGTTGTCACGACAACGCCACGGCTGCCGATGGGGTCCGCATGACCAACTATGCCAACATACTAGACGAAGTCAAGCCCGGCAATGCGGGCGACAGCAAACTCTATAAAGTCATCATTCGAACCGATAACGAAAGGATGCCCCCGCCACCCCGTTCCGCTTTTACCACGGCCCAGAAAGCCTTGATTCAAAAATGGATCAATCAGGGTGCACGTAACAACAGTTGCCTGAACCGATGCAATGCTGCGGTGTTCACGTATGCCGGCGCGGTTCGGCCCTTGCTCGACGGCAAATGTGTCGGATGTCACAGCAGTGCCAGCCCAAGCGGCGGCGTAAACCTCTCCGATTATACCAATACCCGCACCTGGGCGCTCAATGGAAGATTGTATGGGTCCATCGCCCATCAAACCGGTTTCTCCCCCATGCCCAAGAACGCGGCTAAACTCTCCGATTGTGAGATCCAGCAAGTGCAACAATGGATCCAGGCCGGAGCCTTAAACAATTGATCATGAAAATATCTTCCGGTTTGATTGTTTTGATCGCGGGGCTGGTGGGACTCACTGCTTGCTACTACGATAAGGAAGAGGTGTTGTACGGGGCACCGCCTCCTTGTACCGACACCACCGGCACGATCTCGTATACGACCAAAGTGGTGCCGATCCTGCAAATGAGTTGTTATGGATGTCATAGCGGGGCCAGTCCCTCCGGCGGACAAGCCATGGGCACCTACACCGCCGACAAAACCATGGCACAGAATGGAAAACTCCTGGGTACTATCAGCCATGCCACGGGTTATTCCCCCATGCCCAAAGGAGGTTCCAAACTTTCCGTGTGCAACATCGCCATCGTCCGTAAGTGGATACAGGCCGGAGCACCGAATAATTAATACCGATTACATGTTTCGATCCAAGACATTCAAATGGGTGCTCGCCGCCGTCCTCTTGCTCGCAACCCTTGGCGGATACTACGCATTCACCGAATACAATCGACGTGCTCCTTCGATGGCCGATACTCGGCCGGCCTTTGAGCTATCGTCGATGGAAGTCCTGCAGGCCTTTGCCTCCAACCCGGAGGAATCCGGAAAAAAATACATCGATCAGGTGCTGGAAGTGAAAGGTACCGTGACCCATCTTGAAAAAGATGCGACAGGTTTTTATACGATCGTACTGGGCGAGGAGGGTGCGATGTCGGCGGTGCGTTGTGTCGTGGACAGCCTCTATACCTCCGCTACGGCTAAGTACACCGCCGGCTCGGTCGCTACCGTGCGCGGTGTTTGTGTCGGGTATTCACCCGATGACATGGGACTGGGAGCCGATCTTTTATTGAATCGCTGTTATCCAAAAGAATGATCTTTTACCATAAACCTTACAATATGAAAAAGTGTTTCTCTCTCTTGCTGCTGCTGGTGCTGGTTGGCACCGTCTCCGCCCAACGTTATTTTACCAAGAACGGTACCATCAGCTTTGATGCCACCGCCTCCGGATCGCCCGAAAACATAACGGCCGATAACCGTACCGTTACCTGTGTGATCGATGCCGCCACGGGTGGCATCCAATTCAAGGCTGCCATGAAGGCGTTCACCTTCGAGCGGGCCCTGATGCAAGAGCATTTCAACGAGAACTACGTCGAGAGCGATAAATACCCGGATGCGCTATTCAAGGGAACCATCAGCAACTTGTCGTCCATCAATCTTTCGCAGGATGGAAGTTATCCCGCCAACGTGAAGGGAAAACTGACGATGCACGGCGTGGAAAAAGAGGTGGAAACGACCGGCAAGATCACCGTGGCCAAAGGAAAAGTAACCGCCACCGCCAGTTTTGCGGCTCTGCTATCTGATTACAAAATAGATGTACCGAAATTGGTTTCTGATAAAGTGAGCAAGACCGCTAAGATCACCGTCAATTGCGGACTGGAACCCTTAAAATAATCTCCATGCGATCGATCCGAAAATCCGCGCTGCTTATTCTTTTCTCCCTTGCCTCTACTGGGGCTTGGTCGCAGGAAGACCTCTTGGGCTTGCTGGGAGAGGAGAAGCCCAAGAAACAATTCATCAAAGCGGCCTTCAAATCCAGTCGCGTTATCAATGCGCATTCGATAGAGTTCCTCAATGCGGGCACGATGGATTTTCGGATCCTGCACCGGTTCGGTAACATCGATCAGGGGCTCAAGAATTTTTTTGGATTGGACCAGGCGTCGATGCGGATGGGGTTTGATTTCGGGCTGCGCCCCAACCTGATGGTGGGTATCGGACGTAGTACCTTCAAGAAGGAAGTGGATGGCTTCATCAAGTATGCCCCCATTCGGCAATCGAAAGGACCGGGCAGCGCACCTGTTACCGTGGCATTGGTGGCGGGTATGACGGCGGACGGACTTCCCTGGGCCGATCCCAACCGCGAGAACTATTTTACCTCCCGGCTTGCCTATTATTTTTCGGCCATCATCGGTCGTAAATTCAGCGAAGCCTTTACCCTTCAGGTTTCACCCACGGTGGTCCACAAAAACCTCGTGCAACTCCAGACCGATGCCAATGATATCATGGGGGTGGGGGTAGGCGGCCGACTCAAACTGAATAAGCGCATGGCCCTGACCTGGGATTATACACAGGTTTTCAATGGGCTGCCGGATGGGTATCAAAATCCGTTGTCGGTGGGACTGGACATTGAAACCGGTGGTCACGTTTTTCAATTGCACGTGTCCAATTCGGCCGGCATGAATGAGCGCGCCTTTATCACGGAAACCACCGGTCAGTGGGGTAAAGGAGAGATCCGGGCCGGCTTCAACCTATCCCGTATGTTCCAGCTGAAAAAGAAAAAGAGTTGATCGCTACGCCTCCGTATCGGGTTCTTTTTCCCTTGCGGGTGGCCAAGAGCCGGATCGCCGGTTTAGGGGCCTATGCACAGGGCGTTATTCCGGCCCGGCGCAAGATTGGAGACCTGGGCGGAGTGATCATCACGATGAAACAGGCCCGAGCCCTGATCCGCAACAAGAAAGTCATCAACCTGGTGGAATTGGACAATGACCTGGCCCTGAATGCCTCGGCCAATCCCAATGACATACGCTTCATCAATCACTCCTGTGCCCCCAACACGTACATGCGGGTATTGAAAAACCGGGTTGAATTTTACTCGCTCCGGCGGATCCGAAAAGGAGAGGAGCTGAGTTGTAATTATGGCGAAACTCACCACGAGGGTACCCTGCCTTGCCGCTGCGGGGCTGCCAATTGTCGGGGTTTTATTTAAGAATGGGTTGATGTATCTTTGCACTCCCATTTTATAACGAAAACCACACGACATGAAACGCATACTTTTTTCCTCCTTTTTGGTCCTGTCCTTCCTCTTTGCGCAAGCCCAGCCCCCCGCCGGGGATGCCCTGGCAGGCGATAGCTATGGCGCTAAATTCAAAGTAGAAGAAGCCGTCAGTTTGCAGGATGTAGCCAAAAAACTAAAAGGGGGTTCTGCCATTCCGGAGGAAATACAAGTCACTGCCAAGGTAACGGATGTTTGTCCCAAAAAAGGTTGCTGGCTGAAGTTGGAATTGTCCAACGGCGAAACCGCCACGGTGAAAATGAAAGATTACGGTTTCTTCCTCCCGGTTGCTGCCATCGGTAAGCAAGTGGTGATCAACGGGGCCGTGACACTGAAGACCGTCTCCGTCGCCGAGCAAAAGCACTATGCCGAGGATGCCAAAAAACCTCAGTCCGAGATCGACGCGATAAAAGAACCCAAACAAGAGATCCGGGTGTTGGCCAGCGGAATACAAATCACCCAGTAATTGTTTAGAGAGCAGGGTTTAGCATCTAATGTGTTTCTACCCCCAACCTTTTTTGTGCTAAACTCTAAACCCTAAACGCTCAACTCTTCATCCTTCACCCTTCATCCTTCACCCTCCCCCATGTACCGCGAGTTTACCGGATTGAATCTTCCAGCCTTGGAAAAAGAGGTGTTGGAAACGTGGGGTCGGGAGAAAACTTTCGAGCAAAGCATTGCGCATCGCGCCGGGAAGCCGGCCTTTGTGTTTTATGAAGGTCCCCCCAGCGCCAACGGACTACCCGGTATCCATCACGTCATTTCCCGAACGCTCAAAGACCTGGTCTGTCGCTATCAGACCATGCGGGGACATCAGGTAAAACGCAAGGGCGGTTGGGATACGCACG
This sequence comes from Bacteroidota bacterium, assembly GCA_005789565.1. GTDB lineage: Bacteria > Bacteroidota > Bacteroidia > Chitinophagales > Chitinophagaceae > JJ008. Next base: position 10,491 of record SXXL01000006.1, read on the forward strand.
GACTTCCCATCGAACTCGGTGTCGAAAAAGAACTCGGCATCACCAAGGAAGACATCGGCGTGAAGATCTCCGTGGAGGAATACAACCGCAAATGCCGCGAGGCGGTGTTGCGGTATAAGGACAAATGGGATCAGATCACCACCCAAATGGGATACTGGGTCGATCTCCAACATCCCTACATCACCTTTGAAAATGGATATATTGAAACGCTCTGGTGGTTGCTGAGTGAACTTTACAAAAAAGGTTTGCTCTACCAGAGTGTCAGCATACAGCCTTATTCACCGGCGGCGGGTACCGGACTCAGTTCGCACGAACTCAATCAGCCCGGAACCTATAAAGATGTCAAAGACACTTCGGTGGTGGCTATGTTCAAAGCCATTGCCACCGATCGATCGGCCTTCCTCTTCGAACGATCGGGTGGGGCGGAATGTTTCTTTCTGGCCTGGACCACCACGCCGTGGACCTTGCCCTCCAACCTCGGTCTCACCGTAGGCGCCAACATTGATTATGTGTTGGTCAAAACGATCAATCCCTATACCCATCAAGTCATACACGTCGTTTTAGCCGAGGCCTTGCTCGGTAAACACTTCAAAGAGGAGGGAAAGGACGGCGATTTCAGTGCCTATCAGGAAAAAGATAAGCTCGTACCCTGGCAAGTACTGCACCGATTCAAAGGATCCGATATCGAAGGGTGTCGATATGAACAACTGCTCCCCTTTGAGGCCAACCGGCCCGAAAATGTGGAGGGCAATCCGTTTCGGGTGCTGACCGATTCGTTTGTGACCACCGAGGACGGAACCGGTATCGTACACACCGCGCCGGCTTTCGGAGCGGACGACTATAAAGTGGGCAAGCGATATGGTATTGGGATGCTGACGATGGTTGATCGCGAGGGAAAATTCGTGGACGGGCTGGGCGAATTCAGCGGTCGCTACGTCAAAAATTATAAAGATCAAAAAGACTATGTCGATGTGAACGTCGACCTCGCCGTCAAGCTGAAAAAAGAGAACCGCGCCTTCAAGGTAGAAAAATACGAACACGCCTATCCGCATTGCTGGCGTACCGATAAACCTATTCTTTACTATCCGCTGGATGCCTGGTTCATCCGCACCACGGCCCTGCGCGACCGGATGGTGGAACTCAACAAGACCATCCGTTGGAAGCCGGCTTCTACCGGAGAGGGACGTTTCGGGAATTGGCTGGAGAATATGGTGGACTGGAACCTCAGCCGCAGCCGCTATTGGGGAACGCCTCTCCCGATCTGGCGCACGGAAGACGGAAGCGAAACGCTTTGCATCGGTTCGGTGATGGAGTTGAAAGAAAAAATTCGTGCGGCCGTGGAGGCGGGTGTCGAGATGCGCGGTTTAAAAAAGGGCATGAATGATCTGACCGCAGCGATCGATTCGCTGGTGGTCGACCTGCACAAGCCGTATGTGGATGAGATCGTGTTGCTGAGTCCGGGCGGACAACCCATGCACCGCGTACCCGACCTGATCGATGTGTGGTTCGATAGTGGTGCCATGCCGTATGCACAGTGGGGACTACCCGATACCAGCTCGAATGCATATGGTCCGCTCACTCCACAAAACTTCTTTGCTTATCACCAACTCAATGGCAGCGACGGCGGATCGGCCTTCCCGGCCAGTTTCATTGCGGAAGGAGTGGATCAAACGCGTGGCTGGTTTTATACGCTGCACGCGATCGGCAGTTTGTTATTCGATTCGGTAGCGTATCAGACGGTGGTCAGCAATGGATTGGTGCTGGACAAGAACGGAAACAAGATGAGTAAGCGGCTGGGTAATGTGGTGGATCCGTTTCAGACCATTGACAAATATGGGGCAGATGCCACCCGCTGGTATTTGGTGACCAATGCCTCTCCCTGGGATAACCTGAAATTCGATCTGGAGGGCATTCAGGAAGTACAACGAAAATTCTTCGGTACACTTTACAATACCTATCAGTTTTTTGTCCTCTATGCCAACCTCGATGGATTTAAATATGCTGAACCCGATATTCCGCTGGCGGAAAGACCCGAGATCGATCGGTGGATCCTTTCCTCGTTGCATACATTGGTAAAAGAGGTACAAGCGGCCATGGAGGAGTATGAGCCGACGCAGGCCGGTCGCCTCATCGAAGATTTTGTGGACGGACAATTGAGCAATTGGTATGTGCGGCTTTGCCGGCGTCGATTCTGGAAAGGTGATTATGGCACCGATAAGATCGCGGCCTATCAGACGCTCTATGAATGTTTGGAGACGGTGGTACGGTTGATGGCGCCGATCTCTCCCTTTTTCAGCGACCTGGTTTTCCGGGAGCTGAATGCGGTGACCCATCGTCAGCCGGTCGATTCTGTACACCTGGCCGATTTCCCGGTCTCGGATCCGCACCGGATCGATTCCGGATTGGAAGAGCGCATGCAATGGGCGCAGGATGCCAGTTCGCTGGTGTTATCGCTCCGTAAGAAAGTCAAGATCAATGTGCGTCAGCCGCTGCAGAAAATGATGATCCCGGTGCTGGATCCGAACATGAAAAAACAATTGGAGCGGGTGGCCGACCTCATCAAAGCAGAGGTCAATGTGAAGGAGTTGAGCTACCTCGACCCGAACAACACGTTCATCCGCAAAAAGATCAAGCCCAATTTCATTGCTTTGGGAAAGAAACTGGGACCGAAAATGAAGTCAGTTTCTGCGGTTCTGGCAGCGTTTTCACAAGAACAGATCGCCGAACTGGAACAAAAGGGTGCCCTGGTTGTAGCGTTGGATGGAGAACCTTTTTCCCTGCAGGTGGGGGAAACGGAGATCACCAGTGAGGATGTGCCGGGATGGACAGTGGCTTCCAAGGGCCGGATCACGGTGGCGCTGGACCTGAACCTCACCCCGGAACTCGTGGCGGAGGGGCAGGCAAGGGAGCTGGTGAATCGGATCCAGAAGATTCGGAAGGATAGCGGATTTGAGTTGACGGACCGGGTGCAGGTAAGCCTTTTTGCCCCCTCGGGGCTCACCGTGTCTTTCGGACGCTTTAAGGACTATATTTGCGCGGAAATTCTGGCTGACGACCTTCATTTTGAAGTTGGTCCCCAAGCCCAGGAAATTGAAATAAACGGTGAAAATCTGACTGTTACGGTCACAAAAAAAGGCTAATATATGGCCCTCAAGAAAAAACCCACTCCGAAGAAAACCGCCAAACCGGTAGCCAAGGCCAAGCCTGTTGCCAAAAAGACTGCACCGAAGAATGCTGCCAAACCGGCGCCTAAGGTCAAGCCTGTTGCTAAAAAGCCTGCACCGAAGAATGCTGCTAAACCGGTGGTCAAGGCCAAGCCGGTTGCAAAAAAGCCTGAACCGAAGAAAGCGGCGAAACCTTTGGCCAAGGCTAAACCGGTGGCGGTAAAACCGGCTGCCAAAGCTCCGGTCAAGCCCGTCTCCAAACCGGTGGCGGTGAAACCAGCTGTTAAAGCCTCGGCCAAGCCTGTCGCTAAACCCGTCACTAAGTCAACAGCCAAACCCGCGGCGGTGGTCGCCAAGCCGGCGCCTGCCCCTGCCAAGCCTGTTGTTCCAGCTCCGAAACCGGTAGCCAAGAAAAATGATCCGGCCAGTTTGGTGTCCATCAAACCCAAGGCTCCGGTCGTGACAAAAAAAGAACCTCCTCGTCCGGCCAAAGTGGTGCTTCCCAAGCTCACCACTCGGAGTGCCGTTAAATACGAACCTGATTTTACGCGTTCGGTGTTGGACTCGAAGCCCAGTTTGCCGGCGGGTCCCACCATGCGCTATTCCGATTCCGACCTCGCCGAGTTCCGCGAGATCATTTCCCGCAAGTTGGATGCGGCCAAGAAAGAGTTGGCGTACTTGCAGGGATTGATCACCCGCAAGGATGAGAGCGGCGATTTTGAAGATGCCCGGTATATGACCATGGAAGATGGCAGCGTAAGCATGGAGCGTGAGCAATTGGGACAGATGGCCAGCCGCCAGATCACCTTCATCGATCACCTCGAAAAGGCCCTGATGCGCATCGAAAATAAAACCTACGGGGTATGTCGGGTCACTGGTAAACTGATCGACAAGGCCCGCCTTCGCGCCGTTCCTCATGCCACCCTCAGTATTGAGGCGAAGCAGATGCGGAAGTAATTTGGTTTAGGGTAGAGAGTAGAGTGTAGAGATCTCAACCCTCATCCCTCAACTCTAAACAATCTCTCATGAAACGAATAGTTGTCATCTTACTCCTTCTTCCCGTTGTGTTGCTGGCACAACCACGTGTCATCAGTGGTCCGATGTTGGCCGGTGTGGAATTGAGGGATGTGCGGGTGTGGACGGAGGTTTCGCCCGAGGTGAAATCCGTTTCGATCCGATACGGACAAATCGGTAAAGAGATGACGGGTCAGGCTACTTACCGTGGTGCATTGGGCAAGGATTTTAATCCCATCACCGTTACGATAGGCGGACTCGAGCCTAATACTACCTACGATTATTCGATCTATATCAACGGAAAGAAAACCGATCGGGGCGGTTCGTTCACCACCAAAGAGCTTTGGCAGTGGCGCAAGCCTGCGCCGGATTTTTCCTTCCTGGCAGGTTCCTGTTCCTATTTCAACGAGGCGAATTATGATCGGCCCGGTCGTTCCTACGGACAAGACTCGAGCATCTTTGAACCCATGTCAAAGGAAAAAGCTGCTTTCATGCTTTGGCTGGGTGATGCCTGGTATACGCGGGAGGTGGATTATTATAGTGAGTGGGGACTTTGGAACCGCGCCAGCCGCGACCGTTCCTTGGGCGTTCTGCAACCACTCTGGAAAGCCATGCCGCATTACGGCATTTGGGATGATCATGACTATGGCCCCAACAACAGTGGCAAGAGCTACGAGCTCAAGGAAGTGAGCCGTCAGGTGTTCAATGCCTATTTTCCAAATAAATCGGCCGGGCAGAATGGGCAGGGCATCTATACCAAGCTCCAGCACAATGATGCTGATTTCTTTTTGGTGGATGATCGCTGGTGGAGAAGTGAGGACCGCACCCGTGACTCGATCAATGGTCAGCCCAACCCCGACAAGCGCATGCTGGGTGCTCCGCAAATGGAGTGGTTAAAAGATGCCTTGTTGTACAGCAACGCTGTTTTCAAGTTTATCGTGGTGGGCAGTCAGGCCCTGAACGATGTATCGCCCTACGATAAATGGAACGATTTCCCTCTTGAGCGTCAAGAGCTGATGGATTTCATCCGACAGTATAAGATCAATGGCGTGGTCTTTATCAGTGGCGACCGTCATCACAGCGAAGTCATTAAAATGACTCGTCCGGGTACTTACCCCCTTTACGACATCACCGTTTCTCCGCTTACGTCGGGTACGCACAAGTTCGATGGTCCCGAGGCCAACAATCCTCTCCGGGTATTTGGACTGGATCAAAAGAACAATTACGGACGCTTTTCCATTACCGGTCCGAAAGGACTTCGCAAGCTCACCGTCGAATTTCTTGGCACGAAGGGAGAGAAGCTGGGAAGTTGGGAGGTCAATGAGAGCGATCTGAAAACGCCTCGCTGATCAGAGTATTTTCTCCATCACCACATGCGGCAGGGTGACTTCGGTAAATGCCGGGCTGGTGACTTGGTACCCCATTTTTTCATAGAACCCCACGGCGTGCTCACGGGCATGCATGATCATGTTTCGGTATCCTTGATCCCGGGCGATGTTTTCCGCAAAATTCATCAGGGCCTTGCCCACGCCTTTTCGTTGGAGTTTGTCCGACACCGCCATTTGTCGAAGCCGGACCGTTTTGTCGTTTTCCCGAACCAGCATGCAGCAGCCCAGCAGGCTATCCTCTTCAAAAGCTCCGATGTGCACATGCTTCTGTTCCGTTTCCAGCTCAGCCGGTTCCAGCTGCAGGCCCAAGGGACGACGCAGGATGTCTTGCCGGAGGCGGACCATTTCCTGGTATTCGGGGGTTCCGTGGTCGATGATCTTGAGGGCCATAAAAAATAGCTGGACATTCAATATACGATTTTCCGGCGAAACGGGTCCCCGTTCAATGATCTCAGTCGGACATTAAACAATCTGAGTCATTCGTTTTCAACTATTTATCTGTTATCGGAAAAAAGGGTCCGGAGGCTGTCATTTTGATCAAAAACTATATTTTTGCACCCAATAAACAAAACCTTAACACATGTCAGACATCGCATCTCGAGTCAAAAAGATCATCGTGGATAAACTGGGTGTAGATGAAGCCGAGGTGACCAACGAAGCCTCCTTCACCAACGATCTGGGAGCAGACTCTTTGGATACCGTAGAACTCATCATGGAGTTCGAAAAGGAGTTCAACATCTCCATCCCCGATGAGCAGGCTGAAACCATCACTACGGTTGGACAGGCCATCACTTATTTGGAAGAGCATTCCAAATAATTCGACTCCGAGTCGTCAGCCGACCTTCGACGAAACGACTGATACATGATTAACCGCCTTCTTGATCGGACGCCCGGCTTGAGAAGGCGGTTTTCATTTAATCCAAATCTTCTGACTAACTTTCCCCTATGGAATTGAAACGCGTAGTGGTTACCGGTATCGGTGCCCTCACTCCGATCGGTAACAACCTGGACGATTACTGGAACGCCCTATTGGCCGGTAAATCCGGTGCGGGTCCCATCACCCAATTCGATGCCAGTAAATTCCGGACCCGTTTTGCCTGCGAGATCAAAAACTTCGACCCCACCCAATTTCTAGATAAGAAAGAAGCCCGGAAGCTCGATCGTTTCACGCAACTCGCGTTAGTCGTGAGCGACCAGGCCATGGCCGATGCCGGTCTGAACAAAGACAACATCGATCCCGATCGGGTGGGCGTGGTCTTTGCCAGTGGAATTGGCGGACTCATCACCTTTCAGCATGAGGTGACCGAATTCGCCAAAGGCGATGGTACCCCACGCTTCAACCCTTTCTTCATTCCCAAGATGATCCTGGACATAGCGGCCGGGCATATTTCCATGCGGCACAATCTGCGCGGACCCAATTTTGCCGTAGTCAGTGCCTGTGCCAGTAGTACGCACGCCATCATGGATGCTTTCAACTTATTGCGGTTGGGCAAAGCGGATATCATTCTTTCCGGCGGGGCTGAATCGGTGATCAGTGAAGCCGGGGTTGGCGGGTTCAATGCGATGAAAGCGATGAGTGAACGCAACGATGATCCGCATACGGCCAGCCGTCCCTACGACAAAGACCGCGACGGATTCGTCATGGGCGAAGCCGCCGGCTGCCTGGTGCTGGAAACACTCGACAGTGCCTTGGCGCGCGGTGCCAAGATCTATTGCGAAGTAGCCGGTGCCGGTGCCACGGCCGATGCCTATCACATCACGGCCCCGCACCCGGAAGGGTTGGGCGCCAAGAACGTGATGTTTGCCGCCTTGGCGGAGGCGGGTATGCGTCCCGACGAGATCGATTACATTAACACCCACGGCACCTCTACGCCCATTGGTGATGGAGCCGAGGTCAAGGCCATCACCCAGGTATTTGGGGAACACGCGTATCAGCTCAACATCAGTGCCACGAAATCCATGACCGGTCACTGTTTGGGGGCTGCCGGTGTCATCGAGGCTATTGCCAGTATCCAGGCCGTGATACACGATATCATTCCGCCCACCATCAACCACTTCACGGACGATCCTGATCTGGACCCCAAGCTGAATTTCACCTTCAATAAACCCCAGGCTCGTACCGTGCGCGCGGCCCTCAGCAATACGTTCGGTTTTGGCGGACACAACGCGTGTGTGATCGTGAAAAAGTATGGCGGATCATAATTTCCTTCACCGGATATTCGGATCGGCCGAGCAACGGATCTTCCGAAAGAACTTGCGCAACTTGTTGGGATTTCGTCCCCGTAACTTCTCCGTCTACGAACTGGCGCTGACCCATCGGTCGCTCAAAGAGCCGATCGACCAAAACAATGAGCGCCTTGAATTTTTAGGGGATGCGATCTTAAGTTCCCTCGTGGCCGAGTACCTGTTCAAACGCTATCCGTACAAGGAAGAAGGATTTTTAACGGAGATGCGCAGCAAGATGGTGAACCGACAGCAGCTGAATGATATTGCATTGCGGATGGGACTGAACAAAATCGCCATCTTCAACCGATCTGATGGGGCCCTTCGCAACAGCCAGATCTTCGGGAATACCCTCGAGGCCCTGGTGGGGGCGATCTATCTCGATCAGGGTTATACGTACACCGACAAATGGGTGCTGCGTAACCTGATCCAGCCGCATTTATCGATGGACGACCTCGAGTCGATCGACCTCAACCTGAAAAACAAATTATACGGTTGGGTGAACCGACAAGGAAAAACGCTTGAATTCGTGACCCTGCATGAAAAACTGGAGCGTGGCCGTCGGCTCTTTACCATTGCCGCCGTCATCGATGGCGAACCCATCTCCGAAGGAAAAGGGTATAATAAGAAGGATGCTTCCCACATCGCCGCGGAAGCGGCGATACATAAACTCGGGATAGAGTAGTTCGGAGTTCAGCGTTCGGAGTTCAGTGATGAGTTATTCGTTTGAAGTCGGACTCCAAACTCCAAACTCCGAACTCCGAACTGATTCAGCCCTTGGGCTGAATCAAGTCCCAGAGATTCCCATACAAATCCTCAAACACCAGTACGTCGCCGAAGGCTTCGTGGGAGCGATCCCGAACGATCCGTATCCCGTTTTCCCTCAGCCGTCGCTCGTCGGATAGGATATCATCGGTATGCAGGAAGAGAAATACGCGTCCCCCGGTCTGATCCCCCACCCGCGTCAATTGATGTTCGTTGGCCGCTTTGGCCAGCAAAAGCCGACAACTGTTCTCCCCCGGAGATACGGCCACCCAACGCTTGGTTTCACTCATCACCGTATCCTCGAGCAACGTAAAACCTAACTTCCGTACGTAGAAGTCGATCGCCTCGTCGTAATCTCGCACCACCAAGGTGAACTGAAACAATTGATGATTCGGCATAAATGAATGCGCGTTAGAATAGAACTTGGTTAAAACCCAACTAATAACTAAAAACTAATAACTATAACTCCGAACTCCGAACGCTGAACTCCGAACTAGCAGTCTTGACACAATTCAACCAACACCCCCCCGGCCGACTTCGGGTGTATGAAACAAACCCATTTACCATCCGCCCCGGGCTTGGGCTCCTCGTTCAGCAACTGAAATCCGGCTGCCTTCTTTTGCTCCATTTCGGCCCGGATATCGGCCACGGCAAAGGCGATGTGATGCAACCCTTCCCCCCGTTTTTCGATGAACTGGGCTATGACCCCGTCGGGGGTGGTCGATTCCAATAGCTCGATCTTGGTCTCCCCCTGCCTAAAAAAGGCGGTACGGACCTTTTCGGAGGCTACCTCTTCGGTTTTATAGCAGTTCGTCCCCAACAGCTGTTCGTAGCGGGGGATGGCCTCGGCGAGGGACCGGACCGCAATCCCGATGTGTTCCACCTTTTCCATGGCAGTCAGCAGATTAAGAAGTGCTTACGCGTAAAGAAATTTCTCATTTCCCCTCGAAATTACCATATACGGTACAACCTTTTGCGGTAATTTTGCGTTCTTCTATCGAACGATAAATCATCTTATGCTGAACCTTCCCGTTTACCTGGATCACAATGCCACCACCCCCTGCGACCCGCGCGTGGTAGAGGCCATGATCCCCTTTTTCACCCAAAACTTCGGCAATGCCGCCAGCCGTAACCATCCCTTCGGATGGCAAGCCGAGGAGGGGGTTGAACAGGCCCGCGAACAAGTCGCCAAACTGATCGGGGCCGATCCCAAAGAGATCATCTTTACCTCCGGCGCCACGGAGGGCGACAACCTCGGCATCAAGGGGGTTTTCGATATGTACGCTTCCAAAGGCAATCACATCATCACTTGTAACATCGAACACAAAGCCGTACTCGATACGTGCAAACACATCGAACGCGAAGGCGGGGAGGTGACCTATCTCGACGTGAAGCCGAACGGACTGATCGACCTGCAGGAACTGGAGGCGGCCATCAAGCCCACCACCATTCTGATCGCCATCATGTACGCCAATAACGAGATCGGCACCATCATGCCGGTGCGCGAGATCAGCGCTATCGCCCGCAAACACGGCGTGCTGTTCTTCACTGACGGCGTACAAGCCGTCGGAAAAATTGCGGTCGACGTGAACAAAGACGGTATCGATCTGATGGCCTTCACGGCCCATAAAATGTATGGTCCCAAAGGTGTGGGCGCCCTCTACGTCCGACGCAAAAATCCCCGCGTCAAAGTCACCGCCCAGATCGACGGCGGCGGACACGAGCGCGGCATGCGCAGCGGCACCCTCAATGTGCCCGGCATCGTTGGTTTCGGCAAAGCCTGCGAGATCTGCATGCAAGAAATGGAATCCGATACCGCCCGGATCATCAAACTGCGCGATAAACTGGAAAACGCCCTTTTACAAGTCGATGAATCTTACCTGAACGGCGACAAGGAACAACGCCTGCCCCACGTCACCAATATCTCCTTCAAATACGTAGAGGGAGAGGGACTCCTGATGGGGTTCAATAAGAACATCGCCCTCTCCTCCGGCTCCGCCTGTACCTCCGCCTCCCTGGAGCCCTCCTATGTGCTCAAGGCGCTGGGACTCGGCGATGACCTCGCGCACAGTTCCCTTCGCTTCGGCCTCGGGCGCTACACCACCGAAGAACAGATCGATTTTACCGTCGAACAAGTGACCGGCACGGTCAATAAACTCCGGGAGATGAGCCCGCTTTGGGAAATGTTCAAAGAAGGCATCGACCTGAACACCGTTCAGTGGGCCCACCATTGATTTTTTAAAAAAAAGTAACTTTACTCATTATGGCATACAGCGAAAAAGTAATCGACCACTACCAGAACCCCAAAAACGTGGGTACGTTGGATAAGGCAAAAAATAACGTGGGAACCGGTTTGGTCGGTGCCCCCGAATGCGGCGACGTCATGCGCCTCCAAATCGAAGTGGATGAAGCCACCGGCATCATCAAAGACGCTAAGTTCAAAACCTTCGGTTGCGGATCGGCCATCGCCTCCTCCTCCCTCGCCACCGAGTGGCTGAAAGGAAAATCAGTCGATGAAGCCGTGAAGATCGATAACATGACCATCGTGGAGGAACTCAACCTGCCGCCCGTCAAGATCCACTGCTCCGTGCTGGCCGAAGATGCCATCAAGGCCGCGATCAACGACTACCGGAAGAAGAATGGATTGGAGGAACTGCAGTTTGATGAGTCCGTAGTCCATTAGGCCTACGGCCAGTTTGAACAGTTTGAATAGTTTGAAAGTTTTTGAAGTTGTTATGAGTGATACGTTAGCGATAGAGACGAAGCCACAGAATGCCATTTTCGTGAGTGAAAAGGCAGCGGAGAAGGTGCGTCAGTTGATGCAGGAGGCGGGCGTGGCCGATGATCCTTCCTATTTTCTACGCGTAGGCGTGGTGGGAGGGGGTTGCTCCGGACTCAGCTATAAGATGGATTTTGACAACGAGGTTGGTGCGACCGACCAAACATTCGAAGACAACGGCGTCAAGATCGTTACCGACCTCAAGAGCTTTCTGTACCTGGTGAACACCGTTCTGGAGTTCTCCGACGGATTGAACGGGAAAGGCTTTCATTTCGCCAATCCCAATGCCAGCCGCACCTGTGGTTGTGGCGAAAGCTTTTCCGTGTAATTTTACCGAAACCCCCGGTCGCAATTTTCATCCCGCCCGGGACGTTATCCTCCTGCATGTGGCCGGTCTGTAAAAAAGAACTCCGACAATTTTTTTCCGGTCTTACCGGCTACCTCGCCATCGCGGTGTTTTTGGTGGTGAACGGACTGGCCCTCTTTGTCTTCAACGACAACCTCTTCGATTACGGCTATGCCACCCTCGATCCTTTCTTTGCCCTTGCCCCCTGGATCCTGTTATTCCTGATCCCCGCCATCACCATGCGCAGTTTTGCCGATGAATTTCGCACCGGCACTTATGAGATCTTGCAGGCACAACCCCTCTCTACCTTTCGAATCCTGTTCGGAAAATACCTGGCTGCCCTGCTGGTTGTTCTGCTGGCGTTGATCCCCACCTTCCTGTACGCACTTACGATCAATCAACTTGCCGCCGGTCAGGGACTGGATGCCGGTGCCACCCTCGGCGCCTATTTCGGATTGATCCTGCTGGCCGGCGTATTCGCCACCATCGGTCTCTATTGCAGCAGCCTCACCGCCAACGCGGTCGTGGCCTTTCTGCTCGCCGCGATCGGATGCGGGCTTATTCATTACGGCGCACAAGCCATCAGCCAACTACCGGCCTTTTCCGGAACCTGGGATTATTTCATCGACAGGGCCGGGATCGAATTTCATTACCGAAGCATTCGTCGCGGACTCCTCGATAGTCGCGATTTGATCTATTTTATCTCCATCATCTCTGCTTTTCTGTTACTCACCCTCCGAAACCTGCAACGCCGCCGATGATCGATCGCCTGCACCATATTTTCTTGCGACGGGGAGGCGGTTGGATCCTGTTGCCAGTCCTGTTCCTGGTCAACGCCTTGGCAACGATCGGTTCCTTTCAAATCGACCTCACGGCAGATAAACGCTACACGCTGAGTCCCGCTACCCAACAGCTGGTTCGTTCCCTCACGGCACCCATTACCATCGACGTCTTTTTGGAAGGGGAATTTCCCGCCGGCTTTCGCAAACTGGCCAATAGCACCCGCGAATTTCTGGAGTTGCTGAAAAAAGAGAATGGACCGAACATTCAATTTCGTTTTGTCTCCCCCGAAGCATTACAAGAGAATAACCTGCCCTTCTCGGATACGCTCACCAAACTGGGCGCCCTGCCCATCAACCTGACCGTGCAACAGAAGGCCGGGCAATCCACCAACCTGCTCTATCCCTTTGCTTGGATAAGGAGCGGGGAACGCCAAGAACTGGTGCCCCTGTTCGGTGGATCCAAAGGACGGATCAGTCAAGAAGAGATCAACGGAGCCGAAACCTTACTCGAGTATCAATTTGCCAGCACCATTCGCAAGTTGAGTACGACCGGACGGGCCACCATCGCCTATGAAATGGGACATGGGCAGCCCACCGACCTCCGCGGATACGATCTTGAAAACACACTAAAGGCCGATTATCGCTTTGGCTTGTTGAATATCCAAGATTCCCTGACGATCCCCGAAGGGATCGATGTGCTGATGATCGTCAAACCCACACAGGCTTTCTCGGAAGACGATAAGATCAAACTCGATCAGTTCGTGATGCGCGGCGGAAAACTCCTGCTCTTCCTCGATAATCTCATCGCGGAGCTGGATAGCCTGATGGCAAAACCAACCGGTGAAACCATCGCGTATGACCGTAACCTCGAACTCACCGATCTTTTGTTCCGTTATGGATGCCGGATCAATTCTGATCTGGTAATGGATCTTCAATCCGAGTTCATTCCACTGGTAGTTGGCGGCTCACCCGAAAACCCACAGTTGGAGTATCTGCGGTGGAATTATTTTCCGCTGCTGACCGGAGCCGGTCCCTTTGCCAAAAGTCTGGGCTACGTCTCCACCCGTTTCGCCAACTCCATCGACACCATAGAGGTGGCGGGGATCACCAAAACCCCGATTCTGGTTTCTTCCAATCATTCCCGACGGCTCTCCACTCCGGTCATGATTCGCTTCGATGAGAATCGCAACGCGCCGGAGGATGAGCAATTCCGGTTGTCCAATCTGCCCATCGGCTATTTGCTCGAGGGAAATTTCACTTCCCTGTTCGCCAACCGCATCAGCCAGACCTGGCGCGACAGCCTGCAGCGGGCCGGTAAACCCTTTCAACCCCGATCCACCACCAACCGCATGATCGTAGTGTCGGATGGTGATGTGGTGCTAAATGAAGTCTCATCCCGCACGGGCCCACTTCCGATGGGATGGAATCGATATAATTATTTGGCCTACCAGGAGGGGCAACCCGGGGGACAATACTTCATCCCCGCCGCCAACCGCGATTTCCTTAAACTCTCCATCGAACAATTGATCGGCGACCCGGCCATCATGGCCACGCGCAACAAAGAGATCTTCCTCCGTTTACTGGACGCCCAAAAGATCGAAGCCACTCGCGCCCAATGGCAATTGATCAATCTAGCACTACCGCTGATTGTACTGGTGTTATTCGGCGCAGGGTTGTATGGGTGGAGGCGGAGACGGTATGCGGTATAGTCCGCTGTCCTCCGTCGGCCGTCCGCTGTTAGTTTAGTGATGAACGCGCTCTATTAACAATAAACTCAAAACAGCGGTCGGCGGACCGCGGACTACTCTTCAACATACACCCGCTTCACCCGTTGCGAAATACCGGTCATGATCTCGTAAGGAATCGTGCCGGCCAATTCGGCCAGTTCAGTGAGTGGTAACTCGGGACCAAAGACGATGGCGGTATCACCTACTTGTACGGAAGGAATACCGGTTATATCGACCATGAACATATCCATGCAAACGGTGCCCAGCACCGAAGCTTTTTGTCCCCCCAACATCACATACCCCACTCCGTTTCCAAGCCGGCGTGGAAATCCGTCCGCATACCCCAGCCGAAGGGTGGCGATCCGCGTGTGACGATCCATCACGGCGCGACGGTTGTAGCTGACCGAATCACCCGGTACTAATTCTTGTATTTGTGCCACCGTGGCCAACAACCGGGCTACGGGTTTCAAGGATACCTTGTCCGTGACGGCCGGATCGATGCCATACAACCCGATTCCGATCCGAACCATGTCCAATTGCCAAGCCGGTTTTCGGATCGCAGCGGCTGAATTCGCCAAGTGGATCAACGGTTGGGCCGAACAAGCCGCCCGCACGATCTCGGCACCCCGCAAGAGTGTATTCAACTGCTCTGCACTGAACGCATCGGAGGATGCATCCTCGCCCGCAGTCAAATGCGAAAAGACCGAACAAACCCGAAGGAGATCGTTTCGCTTGAGTTCCGTGCTCATTCTCTCGTAATCACCGGACAGAATCCCCAATCGATGCATCCCTGTTTCCAACTCGATGTGAACGGGAAACGCCGTTTCCCCTTGAGCTTTTACATATTGCTGAAAGGCCAAGAGCAGGTCGATCGAATACAAGACCGGTTCCAACCGATGCTCCCGGATCGCCTCGAAGGCGGCCGGTTCGGTATTCATCACCAGGATCGGTAAACGAATGCCAGCGGTACGCAGCGCCACGCCCTCATCGGCATACGCTACGCCGAGGTAAGCGATCCCCTCCTCCTGCATCACTCGGGCGACCTCGACGCCGCCACTGCCATAGGCGAAGGATTTGACCATGGCCATGATCTTGGTGCCGGCACGAAGAACGGACTGATACTGCCGGATGTTATGCCGCAAAGCGCCCAGATCGATCTCCAGCCGCGTCTGATGTAACTGTGCTTCCAACAAAGGCAACAACCTTTCCATCTCAAATCGTCGGGCCCCTTTCAGTAAGATCGCTTCGCGATGAAAGGAATGCGCCACAAAGGTTGTTTCCAGTGCTTTTCGGTTGGGGTAAGACTCCACCCGCAACGATTCAAACGAACGCTGTTGGAGGAAAGCTTGAAAATTCGGCCCGATCGTGATCAGCCGGCTCACCTGATGGTGTAGCAGTAACTCCAACAACGACGCATAATCCGTTTCATCGCTCTGGGGAAGGTCGCTCAGAATGGCCGTTCGACTCAAATGACCCGACTGCTGCTTTAAGTAATTCAAGGCAATCGATAGGGAGTCCAGGTCCATGCTATACGCATCGTTCAGGATCAGGCATTGTTGAATACCCTGCTTGATCTCCAGCCGCATTTGTATCGGTTGGAGCTGTTTCATACGCAGCGCTATGGTTTCGATCGAATAGCCAAGCAATCGCATCACCGACCAACAAGTCAGTGCATTTTGTATCGAAGCTTCATCGGTGAAGGGGATCTCGATCGTTTCTCCGTGGGTTTCGATCAGTTTCGTAAAGCCCTTCTCCTCGATCCGGTCCGATACGTCTACGGGTACGGGCATCTGCGCCCCTTCGAATAATTTTCGTTTTTCGTTTTCTTTTTCGGCGCGCGAGGCAAAGCCCTCGTCGTGTGCGGCGCCGAGGTTGGTGAGTACGCCGATCGTGGGACGAATGATGCCAGCCAACTTTTCCATTTCACCCGGAAGAGAGATCCCGGCCTCGAATATGCCCAGCGTATGCGAGGCATTCATGTTCCAGACGCTCAGGGGAACTCCCAGCTGTGAATTGTAACTCCGGGGCGAGCGTACGATGGTATGATCGGGTGACAGCAATTGATACAGCCACTCCTTGACGATGGTCTTTCCGTTACTGCCCGTGATACCGATTACCGGAATGGAAAACTGAGCCCGGTGATGGGCGGCCAATTGTTGCAAGGCGGTCCGTGTGTCCGTAACCTCGATGAATACCGCATCCGGATAGTTTTGACGATCGACCGATCGACTCACCACAAATCCCCGCACACCGGCTGCATAGGCATCTGAAATAAAATCGTGCCCGTCCCGACGCTCCGAAACCAACGCAAAAAACAAGGTCCGGTTGGGGTAGGGGAGTTTGCGGGAATCATATGATAGTTCCGTGACCACGAAATCTGGGTCGATTCGGGCGGGTGCTCCGGAGAGGAGGTGTGTAATATTCGAAATGCTGTACGTCACGGAACTATCAGTTCAGAGTTCAGAGTTCGGAGTTCGGAGTTCAGAGTTCGGAGTTCAGAGTTAGTTTTTGGGCGGTTGTCTACTGTTCACCCAAGTTTCTCCGGGGTTCCGGGTTTTTTCATGAAGATGGAGTAGAAGATGGAGCCGCCGATGCAGAGCATGATCACCCCGAGCGAGAGGGCGACCATCGTCGTTTTGTCGAACCATTGATTGAGCCAATGTTCGGCCAGCATTTTGACACCGATGAAAACCAGTACGATCGAGATGCCCTGAGGCAAATAATCAAATTGACTGACCGCTCCCCGCAACAGGAAGAAAAGCGAGCGCAGGCCCAGCACGGCGAAAATATTGGAGGTGTAGATGACCATTTTATCGCGCGAGATACCTATCACGGCCGGGATCGAATCCAATGCAAAGACCAGATCGATCGCAGCGAGCATCACCACCACTACGAACAAAGTGGTGTAGGCAGGGCGACCATTTTCTCGGACCATGAATTTTCCATCCCCATCATGCGGCACCAGAGGCAGAAACTTCTTAAGGAATATGTAGATCTTGCTCTGCTTGGGGTCGAACTCTTTCTCTTCCGTGGAGGTGAACATTTTGTAACCGGTATAGACCAGGAAGACGCCAAAAATATATAGGATCCAATGAAACCGATCGACCAGGGCCACACCCACCGTGATGAATACGATCCGAAAAACGATCGCCATTAAGATGCCGATCAGCAACACCCGGCCATAATTGCGCGGGGCAACCGAGAAGGCGGAAAAGATGAGGATAAAGACGAAAATGTTGTCGATGCTCAAACTCCATTCCATCAAATAGGCACTCAAGTATTGCAGCGCGATGGTTTGTCCCTTTTCATACCAGACGAAGAAGAAAAAAGCCAGGGCTAGTCCCACCCAGAAAAATGTTTGATTAAGTGCCTGCCGGATCGACACCTGCTGGTTCTTCTTGCTGAGCAATCCCAGGTCAAAGATCAGCGCTAGAGCTAAAATGATTCCGAATACGAGGTAGGTGATTTGATCGACGGTCATGCCGTAAAGGTAATTTAATGTCCGCAGTCCGCGGTCGGCCGTCAGCGGTCAGTGGACTGCGGTCAGTAATTAAAAAATCTCCCTCGTATCGTTATGTCGTTGGCTGGTGCTGATGGTGGGATTGCCGGTTTTATCGGCCGTGGGTGTCAGCAAGCGTTTTTGGAAGAAGAAGAGGACGAGGACGCCGATGGAGATGGAGGCGTCGGCGATGTTGAAAATGGGACTAAAAAATTCGAATTCCTCTCCGCCCACCATAGGAACCCAGTTGGGCCAGTTGGTTTGGAGGATGGGGAAGTAGAGCATATCAACGACACTGCCGTGCAGGAACGAGGAGTAGCCGCTGCTGCCCAGATGAGCGGTACCTACATAGGATACATAGTCGCCCACCGCGGCATCATAATGGAGGCCTTTGTCGAAGATCATACCATAGAACATGCTGTCGATCAGGTTACCCAGGGCTCCGGCATATATCAGGCCGGCACAGATCATGAGTCCCCGGGAATAATCTTCTTTAGTCATTTTATTCAGGTACCAGGTCCCGAATATCACGGCCCCCAAGCGGAACAAGGTCAGGATCATCTTTCCGGTCTCATTCCCAAACTTCCAACCCCAAGCCATCCCCGGATTTTCGATGAAATAAATTCGGAACCAATCCATTCCGCCCACCCGCATCACCTCCCCAATCGGATACTCCGTCTTGATCCAAACTTTCAAAGCCTGATCCAACACGATCACCCCCGCAATCAACAACACCAAGTATGTAGGCTTTAACTTTCTCATCACTTAACTAAAAAACTATAAACTAACGACCCAAACTTCTCAAACTTCTCAAACTGGCCGGATGCAATATCATCTTATTGACCAGTCATTCGCTCCGGCCTCACCCACTCATCAAACTCCTTCCCCGTCACATACCCCAGCCGAATCGCCATCTCCCGCAGGGTGGTTCCTTCTTTGTGGGCTTTCTGGGCGATCTCGGCGGCTTTGTAGTAACCGATCTTGGTATTGAGAGCGGTTACCAGCATCAGCGAATTCTCGACGTGTTTGCGGATATTGGCTTCGATGGGTTCGATGCCGCGGGCACATTTCAGGTCGAACGAAACACAGCCTTCGCCGATCAGTCGGGCACTGTGCAGGAAATTATAGATCATGACGGGCTTGAACACATTGAGTTCAAAATGGCCGTTCGCACCACCGATGTTGATGGCCACATCATTGCCCAGCACTTGCGCCGCGATCATGGTCAGCGCTTCGCATTGGGTGGGATTTACTTTACCGGGCATGATCGAGGAACCCGGTTCGTTATCGGGAATGAAGATCTCGCCGATGCCGCTGCGGGGACCAGAAGAGAGCATCCGTATATCATTGGCGATCTTCATCAAACTCACCGCCACGGTCTTCAAGGCTCCATGCGCTTCCACAATGGCGTCGTGGGCTGCCAAGGCCTCGAATTTATTGGGTGCCGTTACAAACGGCAGACCGGTGAGGGCCGCAATGTGTTTGGCTACGTTCTTGGCATAGTTGGGTGGCGTATTGATGCCGGTGCCTACCGCAGTGCCGCCAAGCGCAAGCTCACTCAAATGCGCGAGGGAATATCGAATGGCCTTCATGCCATGGTCGAGCTGTGCCACATAGCCGCTGAATTCCTGTCCCAGTGTCAGCGGCGTGGCATCCATGAAGTGGGTGCGACCGATCTTGACCACTTTATTGAACTGCTTACTTTTCTTGGCCAACGTATCCCGCACTTGTTGGATGCCGGGCAGCGTGGTCTCCATCAGCATTTTCTAGGCAGCGATGTGCATCGCGGTGGGAAACGTGTCGTTGGAGGACTGCGATTTGTTTACATCATCGTTTGGATGCAGAAACTTGACCTTATCCGTCAGCGCCCCACCTTTGATCACGTGTCCGCGGTAAGCGATCACCTCATTGACGTTCATATTACTCTGCGTGCCCGATCCGGTTTGCCATACGACCAGCGGGAATTGATCATCCAATTTTCCTTTCAGGATCTCGTCACATACTTTTCCGATCAATTGGGACTTGTTCTTGGCCAGCACACCCGCTTCCTGGTTGGTGAGGGCGGCGGCTTTTTTCAGGTAGGCAAAAGCCCGGATGATCTCCAATGGCATCCGGTTGATGTCCTGCGCAATGCGAAAATTATCAATGCTGCGTTGGGTTTGCGCACCATAGTAGGCGTCGATCGGCACTTTGACCTCCCCCATGGTGTCTTTTTCGATTCGGAATTGCATAGTGCAAAGGTAGGAAAGATGAAGGGTGAAAGATGAAGGGTGAAGGGTGAAAGATGAAGGGTTGGTAGGTCAAAAGTTCACCCTTCATCTTTCATCCTTCAACTAAATCTCGGGTTTCGTTTCTCGAGAAACGCCCCCACGCCTTCTTTCATCTCGTCGGTGCCGAAGCATTCGCCGAAGCGGCGGACTTCCTCGGCATACCCGGCATCGTTGGGGGAGCCGCAGGCATTCACGGCGGCGATCACATGTCTCACGGCATTAGGACCTTTCGTGAGGATCGTCGCCATTAATTTTTTGGATTCTTCCAACAAGGCATCTGCGGGGTAGACCTGATTGACCAACCCGATGCGATAAGCTTCGGCCGCAGATATCATATTTCCGCTCATCATCAGTTCCATTGCTCGACCCTTGCCCACCAGCTGGGTGAGTCGCTGCGTACCACCGTAGCCGGGAATCAATCCCAGGTTCACTTCGGGCTGACCAAACTTCGCGTTTTCACTGGCCAACCGCACATGACAACTCATAGCCAACTCACAGCCGCCACCCAATGCAAATCCATTGACGGCGGCGAGAATGGGTTTGGAACTACGTTCGATCCGAAAAAAACAATCCTGTCCGCGCTTGGACAATGCCATGGCCTCCTCTTTGCCCAGCGAGGTAAACTCGCTGATGTCGGCCCCGGCCACGAAGGCCTTGGGACCGGCACCGGTCAGGATCACCCCGCGAATGTTTGGATCGGCCTCCACCTCGTCCATCAATAAAAAAAGATCATCAAACACCGAGCGGTTCAGGGCATTGAGTTTATCGGGGCGATTCAGAGTCACCGTCAGGATACCATTCTCCAGCGCGGTCAATAGTGTTTGATACATAAATAAGAATTAGAATGATCTGTTTTCCTTCACCCATTGTTGGATATAGGTGACGATCTCCTGCATCGGAGAGCCCGGTGCGAATAATTGACCAACACCCATTTCCCGCAGCGCTTGCATGTCCGCCTCCGGAATGATGCCGCCACCAGTGAGCAGCACATCGTTCAATCCTTTTTCTTTCAGAAGTCCGATGAGCTTCGGAAAGACGGTCATGTGTGCCCCGGATAGTATGCTGATGCCGATGGCATCCACATCCTCTTGCAGCGCCGCATTCACTACCATTTCAGGTGTCTGGCGTAGACCCGTATATATGACTTCCATTCCCGCATCCCGCAGGGCGGTGGCGATCACCTTGGCGCCGCGAGCGTGTCCATCCAGACCAACTTTGGCGACCAGTACGCGTATGGGACGATTCGAGCTCATCAGTTTACAAATTTAGTTGTTCGACAATTGAGCGGTGAGCAACCCGATGCGCTGGATCGTTTCCTCTTTTCCGAGAATATCGGCGATGTCAAATACACCCGGACCAAACTTACCACCCACCAACATGATGCGAAGCGGTAACATCAACTCACCCGGCTTGATCGATCGTTCCGAAGCCAATGATTTGAACAACTCCTCCAACTTCGCTGCCTGCCACTCGGTCTCCGAACCATACCTCGTTACTAATTCATGGAAAAAGGATGTTTTCTCCGCATTCCACTTTGGTTCAATCGCCGCCCGATCCACCTCCTGCGGATATTCAAAGAAGTATCGCGTCTGCTCCACAAAATCCGTCAACAAATGACAACGATCCCGAACTAACGCAACTATCTTCTCCCACTTCAAACTATTTAAACTACTCAAACTACTCAAACTTTCAAACTGACTCCGAACGCTGAACGCCAAACGCTGAACTGGCTCTCTCAAGAGCCACTCGTGGTTGAACCACTTCGCCTTCTCGTAATCAAACTTCGCCCCGGAACTATGCACCCGTTCCATCGAAAAGGCCTGTACCAGTTCTTCCAGTGAGAACAATTCCTTCTCGGTGCCGTCATTCCAACCCAGCAAAGCCAATAAGTTGATGAATGCTTCGGGCAGAAAACCGCGCTCCCGAAATCCCTCCACGTTTTCGCCGGTTTTGGGATCTGTCCAGTTCATGGCAAACACCGGAAAACCGTATTTGGCGCCGTCGCGTTTGCTGAGTTTTCCGTTTGGTCCCAGTATCAACGGCAGGTGCGCCCACTCAGGCATGGCCGCTCGTCCGAATAATTTTTCCCAGAGCCGAACGTGTACGGGCGCGGATGGAAGCCACTCTTCTCCGCGAAACGCATGGGAGATCTGCATCAGGTGGTCATCGACCACCACGGCCAAATGATAGGTGGGCATGCCGTCGGCTTTCAAGAGGACTTTGTCATCCACCGTGCTCATATCAAACGATACCTCGCCGCGGATCATATCCGTAAAACCGATCATTCCGGTGCCGGGCATCAGGATCCGGATCACGTGGGGGGTGCCGGCTGACAATAACCGATCCACTTCCTCGGGGGAGAGGGTGAGGGAGTTGCGCATCCGAAGCCGAAGGGTATGATCGTATTGGGGAGCGGGATTTTGATCGGACTTGTACTGCTCGCGCATCGCTTCCAGTTCGGCGGGTGTGTCGAATGCATAGTAGGCATCGCCTTGGGCGATCAGCTTTTCGGCGTAATCGCGATAGAGTGGTTTGCGTTCGCTTTGGCGGTAGGGACCAAAATCGCCGCCATGCTGTACACTTTCATCGGGTTCCAGTCCGCACCAGCGCAAACAATCGAAGATGTATTCTTCGGCGCCGGGCACATAACGGCTTTGGTCGGTGTCTTCGATGCGGACTATGAAATCACCGCCGTGCTTCTTGGCAAATAGGTAGTTGTAGAGGACGGTCCGCACCCCACCCAGGTGAAGGCCGCCGGTGGGACTCGGCGCAAATCGGACGCGGACTTTTTTGGACATGCCGCAAAGATAACCCATGGGAACAGGCGGTTATCTTTGTTCCGATGCGTGATTATTGGACCCAGACACCCCGGTGGCTACCTTGGCTTTACCCCAACCGGGTTTGGCGGATGCCTGCGTTCGAAAAAACGATCTATCTGACCTTCGATGATGGTCCCCACCCCGACATCACCCCCTTCGTTCTAGATCAGCTCGGTCGCTACCAGGCAAAGGCACATTTTTTTTGCATCGGGCAGAATGTGGACCGTTATTCGGAGACCTATCAATCCATTCAAGCTGGCGGACACGGCATTGGAAACCACACGCAACACCATGTGAACGGATGGAAAACGTCTTCCGCCGATTATTTGGCCGACGTAACGCTGGCCGCTGCCCGCATCGATTCCAATTGGTTTCGCCCGCCTTACGGTCGTCTCCGCAGCCAACAGGCTCGCTCCATTCTTACTCATTTTCCGCAGATGCGCATCGCGATGTGGGATGTGCTCAGTGGCGATTTTGACCGAAGCCGGGACGGGGAGTACTGTGCCCGGCAAGTACAGAACTATGCGGGTCCGGGTTCTATAGTCGTCCTGCACGATTCCGAAAAAGCCTGGAATCGGTTGAAGGTTTGCCTCCCAAAAGCCCTGGAATACTTCCACAAAAAAGGGTTCCGGTTCGCAAAACTGCCGGATGCTTAGAAAAAGTTGGGCCGAGGTGGAAACCCCGGCCCGTTTTAATCCGTACCCTATGAAAACTCGACAAATATAGCAGAAGGGCCATTTTTGGGACCTTTTTTGCCCTTTTTGGGCCAGAAAATGCAGATTTTTGAAGTTTAATGACCTTTTTAGACAGCCATACCCATATTTATCTGGCGGAATTTGATGCCGATCGGTCCGCCATGCTCGACCGGGCCCGGGCTGTCGGGGTTGAAAAAATGCTTCTGCCGGCCATCGACTCCGCTACCCATGAAAGGCAATTGATCGTGGAGGCGGACTATCCCGGCCAGTGTTTGTCCATGATGGGATTGCATCCCTGTTCGGCCAAAGAGACGGTGGAGGAGGAATTGAAGATCGTTCGAGCCTATCTGGAAAAGCGCTCTTTTGTGGCGGTGGGTGAAATCGGGTTGGATCTGTATTGGGACAAAGACCATCTCGACCAGCAATACCTGGCTTTTGAACGGCAGATCGAGTGGGCATTGGAGTTTGATTTGCCCATTGTTATTCATTCAAGGGATTCGATGGATCGTTGCATCGAGGTGGTTAAAAAGTATCAACGGGGAAACCTGCGCGGGGTATTCCATTGTTTTTCGGGTTCGGTCGATTCGGCCCGTCGTATCATCGACCTGGGATTTTATTTGGGGATCGGAGGGGTGATCACGTATAAGAATGCCGGCTTGCCGGCGGTGATCGCACAGCTATCCCTGGATCATTTGATCTTGGAGACCGATGCGCCGTATTTGTCGCCCGTGCCCTACCGCGGCAAGCGAAACGAGCCGAGCTATCTTACGATCGTTGCCGAAAAGATCGCGGAGGCAAAATTTTGCTCCGTCAAGGAAGTGGCGGAGCAAACAACCGCCAATGCGAAACAATTGTTTCGACTCACCTGACCTGTTACATTTTTTTCGATTCGGGCACTAATGAGTAAAAATAATTTTATGAAAGTCCGGATCACGCTCTGTATGGTTTTTTATGTTCAGGTGGTGTTGGCCCAGACCAATCCACCCCCCGATGGCAAGCAGGATGCGGCCGGCCATACTTCGTATTACCCCGGAAACATGCCGTTGGTGATTAGCGTGCCGCATGGGGGTACATGGAACTTGACCGACATAAAGGACCGCGACTGTGAGGGAGCGGTGACGGTGACAGATCGCGATACGAAAGAGTTGGCCTTTGAGATATCGGATGCTCTTTCCAAATACCACGGTATGCGCCCTTACCTGATCGTTTGTAACATAACCCGCAAGGACGTGGACCAGAATCGGGAGATCAACGAGGGTACCTGCGGCAATCCGGAGATGGCCATTCCCTGGCAAACCTTTCATGAATACATCGATACTGCTTTGGCGGAGGCTGTTCGTAGATTCGGATATTGTCTGTACATCGACTTGCATGGGCATGGCCACCCCGAGCAACGCCTGGAACTTGGCTACCTGATCTCCGATAAAAAATTGATGCCTTTTTATGAGCAGACCGAAATGGTAACGGAACGCAACACCTCGCTCGGAAATCTCCTGCAGCGCAAGGACGTCGGTTCACTTCGGGATTGGCTGTTCGGTGAAAGATCGTTTGGTACCCTGATGGCTGCCAAGGGATATCCATCGGTACCCAGCCAGCAGGATCCGTATCCGAAAGAAGGCGAGAAATACTTCAATGGTGGTTACAACACCAAGCGCTACACAGGTGTGAATTATCCCAATGTGTTCGGTTGGCAGATCGAAAGCAACTACCAGCGGGTTCGGGATCCGAAAGGACGACCGGCTTTTGCGATCGCCTTCAGTGAGGTGATCACTTCCTTCATTCGTCAATTCCCCTTTGTGAAGATGCCGACTTCCGTAGCGGATGGGGTACGGTAAGGATCAGGGCCGGTGTTCCAATGTTTTCGCCCAGTCCAGGTGGCTGCGGAGTCGTTTGATTCCCTGATGCAGGTGGTTGCGGGCGATCTGATAATCTAAAGAGAGTATGGCACAGATCTCCCGGTAGGGTAGGGCCAGATAAAATCGCAGGTAGATCACCTCTCGTTGACGGGGTGAGAGTTCGTCCATGGCATCCACCAGCCGGCGATTTCGTTCGGCATCTGTTTCTTGCCGCATGCGAAAATCTTCCGGACTGAGTACAAAGGGTTCTGTTTGTGTTTCGATCGCTCTTCGTTCCACCTCCTTTCGGCGCGAGCGGATCAGTTTGTATCGAAGGGATTGAAGTAGGTAACCCAGGATTGACAGAACAGGCTTGGGTTCTCGTTGTTGCCAGATCTCGATGAAAAGGTCTTGTATCAGATCATTGATCGCCTCCCGGTCGGGATGCAGCTTATGGGCATAACGATACAGCCCGGCATAATGCCTTTCGAACAGCTTGGCCAAAGCTTCTTTGTTGCCTTGGCGAAAGCTATCCCACAGTATATCATCTGTCAGGGCTTGCAATCGTTGGTCTTGGTACTTAAAAATAGCGTTTTAGACCTGTTACAAGTCCACATTTTTATACACTATGCAATTGTACCTATGCCGCTCCACCCTCATTTCCCCTTTCATTCCGCAGACCAATTGCTGCTCGATGAGCGTTTTTTGGCCTGGGCGGCTGGAAAGGATGACACGGCGGCCACGGAGTGGATCGAATCACTCCGGCGGGTGTCGGAGGGTCAGGAAGAGGAGGTGCTCGATGCCTTATCGATCTACAGCGCTTTACATCGTGAGGAGATCGAGATATCCGGGGTGTGGGAGCAGCGTGACCGTCTGCTGGAGCGGCTGGAACGGGAAACTTCCCCAGCCCATTCCGGGAGGGCCTCTCTAAAAAGCCATCGTCGACTTTTTCAGTCTGTGGGAATTCTTTTCGTCCTTCTGTTGGGGGGATGGTTATTTTTTAAGACCCAACCGGCAGACCGGAATACATTGACCGGGCAGGGAACAGCTGCCAAGCTGCCGGATGGAACGGTGGTCTCGCTCCGGGGTAAAAGCACTATTTCCTATGCCGACGGGTTGGAATCCAAAGACGTGCGTGAGGTGTGGGTGAAAGGGGAGGCTCAGTTTGAGGTCACCCACCGTGCCGACCATCAGCCCTTTGTGGTGCACACGGATGCCTTTGATGTGCAGGTGACCGGCACCCGCTTTATTGTGAACAATGATTCGAAAGAGGCTAGTGTCTTACTGCAAGAGGGTTCGGTGAGTTTATTGTTTCCCGGGGGAGAGGTCGTGAGCATGAAACCCGGCGATTACTTTTCCTGGTCGCCCAAGTCTGTTGATCCGGCCTTGCCCGCACCACCTGTTTTATCAAACCTCGAACGCCATATTGTATTTGAGAATACACCTTTTCTCCAGGTTGCCCTTGAGATAGAAAGGCGGTATGGTGTTCAGGTGGAGATACTCACCCCGGCTTTGCAGGATAAGCTGATCACGGGTATTTTACCGAACAATGACCTTCCCGTGTTGCTCCGGGCGTTGGAATCGGCTATGGATTGCTTGATCACCCAGCAAAAACAGATCATCTACATTAAAACCGCTTTATAACCATTGCTTATGCGACCCAATAATTTTTATGCGCTGCCTCGTCTTGTATTGGCTGTATGCTGCCTGATCCAAACCGCTGCGTTTGCCCAGGAGGCCTATGCAGGCGTACCAAAGTCCGTTCAATCGGAGCGATCTGACCGGATGAGTAGTGATTCGAATGCACCCAACACGGCCCTGTCGGCGGTGCTCAAAAAACTGAATCAGGAAAAAGGTATCTACTTCATGTTTACCGACCCGGCGATCGGTTCCACACAAGTATCGGATCCGGATTATCGAAAACAGCCCGAGGCCATCTTGGAAGAGATCACGCGTCCGGCCGGACTCGAATACAAGAAGATCGCCGAGAATACCTACGTGATTCGCTTGGCCAATCGCCCACGTACGACCGGCGACGAAAAGATGTACAAGTTCGATTCCATGACAGCCGAGGAGATACCGGTGAAAGGGAAAGTGTTCAATGCGAAGGATAATAGTCCGATCGAGAACGTCAGTGTCAAAATCGTGGGTGCTAAGAAAGGAACCACCACCAAGGCCGATGGCAGTTTTAGCATAACTGTTGAAAAGGGTCAGTCCCTCGAATTTTCCAGCGTGAACATGGTATCGCGTACGCTGAAGATCAATGATGCGAAGGAGTTGCAGGTCTTCCTCCAAGAATCCGAGAATAATCTATCCGAAGTAATGGTGGTGGCGTACTCGAGTCAAAAGCGCAGCACCTTTACGGGGGCGGCCACCAGTATCAAGACATCCATCTTGGAGAGTGCTCCCACCACATCGGTGCAGGAAAGTATACAAGGCAATGTGGCCGGGGTGCAGTCTACCAACGGTAGCGGTCAGCCCGGACAAGCTCCGGACATCCGGGTGCGCGGTATCGGATCCATTTCGGCTTCCTCCACGCCGCTCTATGTGATTGACGGAATACCCGTTGTCAGCGGTGATATCTCTGGGGGGAATACCAATACCATCGCGGGGCTCAATCCCAATGACATTGCCAGCATGACCATCTTAAAGGATGCGTCGGCCACCTCTTTATATGGTTCCCGTGCGGCCAATGGCGTGGTACTCATCACCACCAAGGCCGGCAAGGCCGGCAAGGTGAAGGTCAATTTTACCTATCAGCGAGGGTACAATAACTATACCATTCGGGAGCAGCAAAAAACATTGACGACTGCCCAGTACATTCAATATTACCGAGAAGGTTGGGTCAATGCCGGCAATCCCGTTTCCTCCTATGATTCCCTGTTAACCGCCAACCGAATCGACACCACCATCAATACCGATTGGTTCGAACAAGTACTGCGTCAGGGTAAATATTCACAATACAATTTGAATATCAGCGGCGGAACGGATCGAAATACCTATTATATGTCTGGCAGCTATTACACCTCCGAAGCACCGACCAAAGGGGTCAATTACGATCGGGGTACTTTCCGGACCAGCCTTACCTCTGAGTTGTCGAAGCGTTGGTCGGTCAAAGGAAGTCTGGCCGGCAGTTACCAGCGCTCCACCAACTTCCTGGGAGGGTCCTTTTTTGGCAACCCAATTCGGGCGATGTACCGATTGGCACCGTGGTTACCTGTCTATAAGTCGGATGGAATAACGTATGAATTGGGATACAACAATGGATACAATCCGGTCGCCGTTATTGAGACCACGAAGCGCCTGGCACAGACCTATAACCTGGCGGCAAATGCCTCTACCACTTTTAAGATCCTTGAGGGCCTTCAATACGAGGGGAGTTTGGCCTTGGACTTTAACCATGCCTTCCGCAGCATCTTTTACGATCCCCGCGTCGGCAATACCTACATTGCGGTGGGCGGATCGGTTACGAACTACACCCAGGATATCACCAACTGGGTAGCGACAAATATCCTGCGGTATAAACGAAATTTCCGGGATAAGCACGCCGTAGAGGCTTTTGCGGGATATGAGGCACAAAGTCGGGGTGACTTGGAAACCAATGTAACCGTGAATGGGATCGCGCCCGGTACCAGTACGCCATCCGGCGGGTCTTTGATCGAATCGGCTACCGGTACGGCAACCGGATACAAACTGGTCAGTAAATTCTTGAACACCAGTTACGCCTTCCGCGATAGATATTTTGTGTCCGGCTCTATACGAGAGGACGCTTCCTCCCGATTTGCCAAAAATTTCCGGTCGGCTGTCTTTTGGTCTGCCGGTATCGGCTGGAACATCGCCAATGAATCCTTTTTTAAGTGGCGTGCGGTAACGGAATTGAAACTCCGTGCCAGTTACGGGTACACCGGCAATCAGGGAATCGACAATTTTGAGTCGCAAGGACTTTACAGTGCGGGCGGGGACTATAATCAATCCTCCGGACTGACGCTGAGTCAACTCGCCAACGACAACCTCACTTGGGAAAAAAATCGTCCGTTCAACATTGGGTTGGATTTCGTGGCCTGGAAGGGGCGCCTGTCGGGTACCTTCGAATGGTACTCGCGTGAATCCAGCAACCTCCTGCGCAGCCAGCCGGTACCCAGCACCAATGGTGTCACCACCGTTACCGTCAACAATGGGGCCATGAAAAATACGGGGGTGGAAGCGACCGTTTCGATGGTCCTGATCGCACCGACCAAGGCACGCGGATTCAAATGGACCACCGACATGAACATCACTTCCTTCCGCAATGAGATCACGCAGATCGATTCCAACTTTTCGAATAATGCCAACTATCTGCGTCGGGTGGGCACCAGCTATTATACGCACTTCCAGCGCGGGTATGCCGGTGTGAATCCGCTCAATGGGGAGGCCCTCTGGTATACCTCTACCGATAAGGAACAGACGACCAATAATTTCAACTCGGCCGTGCGAATCCGGTATGGGTCCGCCCTCCCTCGCTTCTACGGCGGGATGTCTCATACATTCTCCTACATGAACGTTCGCCTCAGTATGCATTGGTTCATCAACTGGGGTAATTTCATCTACGACGATTATGGGTATTTGCAGAAGACCGATGCCAACATAGGCTTCTCGGATCAAAGCAATGGCATCAGTCGGTATGAATATGCCCGTCGTTGGACGACACCCGGTCAGGTTACGAACGTACCGAAACCCGTCTTCCTCGGTTCCCAATCTTCTGCCGCCAGCTACGAGAGCACTCGATTCCTCTATGACGGTAGTTACATTCGGTTGCGCGACGTACAACTTTCCTATAGTATTCCCAAAAAGTGGTTGGCTAAATACAAGATCAATACGGCCCGGGCCTATGTGCGCGGACAAAACCTCTTTACCTGGGTAAAGGACATGGGGTATAATACCGACCCGGAAGCCGGCATCGATGGGGTGCTCTCCCAAAAACCCCCGGTATTCAATACGGTACTCTTTGGAATTGAATTCACCCTCTAATCTAATCGACCAAAACAAATCGATATGAAACGTTCCCTTGCTTTAGTCGGATCCCTGCTGCTGCTGACATTATCCTCTTGTAAAAAGGATTTTCTGGACATGCGCCCGCAGCAAAGTGTATTCACCACAGATGTATTCTCCAGTTTGTCGACGGCCCGGGCCGCGGTGAACGGTTTGTATTCCCTGATGCAGTCGTATAGCTACTATGGCCGTGATGCACACGTGATCCCGGAGATCCTGTCGGACAATGCGACGCGCAGCATCAAGTCTGGCAACCGGTACACTGGCATGAATACGATGACATTTGCTTCCACCGATGCCAACGTTGGACGGATGTGGGATCAGATCTACCGGGTTGTGATCAATGCCAATGCCATCATCTCCAACGAGGAGAAACTCCGGGGTATCGTGGCCCCGCTCGAACTTCCGGAGCTTTCGCAGCTGGTTGGAGAAGCTTATGCCGTACGGGCATTGGCCTATTTTGACCTGGCCAAATTCTTTTCCCGCCCGCTTAAATTCACAGCCGATGGATCACATCTTTGTGTGCCGTTGGTACTGAAGCAACCCACCACCGTGGGACAGCTTACCTATCCGGCCCGCAACACCGCGGCGGAGGTGTATGCACAGATCGATCGCGACCTGACCGATGCCCTGAGCCGACTGCCTCAAAATGGAAA
The DNA here is from genome assembly GCA_005789565.1 of Bacteroidota bacterium. Lineage (GTDB taxonomy): Bacteria > Bacteroidota > Bacteroidia > Chitinophagales > Chitinophagaceae > JJ008. Next base: position 41,481 of record SXXL01000006.1, read on the forward strand.
CGTAATAGTAAGCGGAGCGGAAAACGCTACATGGTTCAAAGTTCGTCTGAACCGGCTGAGCACGTTGGGATTGAAGACCCGGGTAGCCATCTACAAAGAGGATTGGACAACGGCCGCCACCACTGCCACGGAAGTGATCAACTCCGGACGTTACACCTTGTATCCCTTTGCAAGCATGGTGCAGGATTTTCGTACCCCCGGGAACTCGGAAGCCCTCTTTGAGGTGGTGAACAACACGAACGATAACCCCGGTACCGACGGACTGGCCTATCTATCCAGTCAACAAGGCTACGGCGAGTTGCTGGCCACCCGTCAATCCATGAACCGCCAAACCGGAACGACCGCGGCCACCTTTCGCGGGCTCTATGATGCCTACAGTGCCTCCGATGTTCGTCGTCAATTCATCGCTTTAGGAAATCGGAACTCGGTTGGTGGAGAGATCAATGTACCGCTGGCCCTGAAATACGTCAACATCGTGAATTACCAGGAGAATTTGAAGATCCTGCGTTTGTCTGAAATGTATCTCTCCCGTGCCGAAGCGTTGGGACGGCTCGCCTTGCAAAATGGAGATGCCGTAGCACTATCATCCTCTGTGGCTGATCTCACGCTGTTGCGCAACCGTCGAGATACCGCTACGATCAATCGTCCCCTCAATGTTACCCTGGCCGGAGTGCCACCCACCGGATCGATCTCACTGCCCGCCTATTTGGATACCGTGATCCTGGAAAGACGGCGGGAATTGGCCCTGGAAGGTCAACGACTCTTCGACCTGAACCGTACCCGCACCAATTATGTCAAGATCAGTACAGCCGGAAGTGCCACCTCTCGATTGATCGAATACAACATGGCACCGACCTCGTTCTTCAATCGCAGCATTCTGCCCATCCCCAATGGTGAACTGGCCGTGAATCCCAATCTGGTCCAAAATCCCGGTTTCTGATGCATATCCGGATTGTTTGGATATTGTGTTTGTGCGCCGCTGCCGCTGCCGCCCAGCCTGACCTGAAAAAGGCCGGCAAACAGTCCTTTACCTACAGCGAGGCGTCTGCGGTTCGGGAAAAACCGATTCGTGTTTGGTATTATAGTCCCACCGACCGCCCCGACACCCTCCCAATCGTGATCATGCTGCACGGCGCCGAGCGCAATGCCTCCGGATACCTCGATAGCTGGATCCCCGTCGCAAACCTGCACCAGTATGTGGTGGTGGCGCCCGAGTTCTCCAAGGAGGATTATGCCGGTGCCGCCCGGTACAACCAGGGCAATGTATTTAGCGAGAAGCAGGATGCCTTTCTTCCGGCCTCGAAGTGGACATTCTCAGTGATCGAACCCTTATTCGATTTTGTGCAGCAACAAACCGATAACGGATATCCGTGGTATTATTTGAGCGGACACTCGGCCGGCGCCCAGTTCGTACATCGGTTTTTGTATTTCGTGCCCAACAACCGGGCACAGCGCGTCATGATGGCGAATGCCGGCTGGTATACGTTGCCTGATGCACAACTTGAATTCCCGTTCGGACTGGCCCGCACCCCTGTACAGGCCGACCACCTGCAAATGGTTTTTAATAAAGAGGTATATCTGGTGTTGGGTGAATCCGATACGGATACGACCAGCGCCAATTTTCAAAAGGGATCCGAATACAACCGTCAAGGCTTGAACCGGTACGAACGGGGACGAAACTATTTTTCCCACTGCACCAAGCGTGCAGCCGATCTGAATACTCCCTTTCGGTGGAGATTGATCTCCTTGCCCGGTGTGGCACACTCCAATGCAGAGACCGCCAAGGCCGCCGGTGCACTTTTTAAAATGAATCTTCGGTAATGGTGAAGGGTATCAAAAATATTGTCTGCACACTTACCTTCTGGGTGCTCACCGCCATCTTCGCCGGGGCCTTGCTGGGGCATTTCTATCCGCAGATAGGCATGTCTATGGAGCCGCTGGGCAAACAATTTATCAATGTCGTCAAATGCTTCATCTACCCGATCATTTTCCTGACCATCGTGCTGGGCATCAGTAGCATGAGCGATCTAAAACAAGTGGGTCGGGTAGGAGGGAAGGCCATTCTTTATTTTGAGATCGTGACCACCCTGGCGTTGTTGATTGGAATTGTAGTGGCCCATTTCGTACAACCCGGTGCCGGCGTCGACACCGCATCGGTGACCCCGGTGTCATCAGTCGAAACCTATCAAAAAAGAGCGCAAGATTTTTCCTGGCTGCTCTTCCTCCGGGAGAACCTGACCATTCAGGTGCTGTTGTTCTCCATCGTCTTTGGCATTTGGCTAGGTCGATACAATCAAAAAGAACGCCTGATCAAGCCCCTGCAAATAGTCTCCCAATACGTATTCAAGGGATTACATATCGTGATGTATGCAGCCCCCATCGGTGCTTTTGGCGGCATGGCCTTCACGATCGGAAAATATGGAATCGACACCTTGATCCCGCTAGCCAAACTGATGATCTCGGTCTACCTAACGATGGCGGTATTCATCCTGGTGGTTTTGGGAGGACTCTTACGATATTATAAGATATCCATCTTTAAGTTCCTGAGCTTTATCCGAGAGGAATTGCTGATCGTATTGGGTACGAGCTCCTCGGAAGCTGCCCTGCCTTCGTTGATGGAAAAACTGGAGCGGATGGGTTGTCCGAAGCCGGTGGTGGGACTGGTCGTGCCGGCGGGGTATTCCTTCAACCTGGACGGCACCACGTTATACCTTTCCATGGCCATCCTCTTTCTGGCGCAGGCCTTTCAGGTCGATCTCTCATTTGAGCAAATGCTGTACATCACGGGCATACTCATGATCACCTCCAAAGGGGCCGCGGGTGTCACGGGCAGCGGGTTTGTAGTGCTGGCCTCTACGCTCACGGCGGTGCCGGTGATCCCGGTATACGGCCTGGCCTTGCTGCTGGGCGTCGATCGGTTCATGTCGGAAGCCCGTGCCATCACCAATTTCATCGGCAACGGGGTGGCGGCTGTTTTTCTGTCCAATCAGGAAAAAGTTTTCGATCGTGCAAAAATGGAAGAAGCCTTTACCACACATAAAACTCATTTATAAAACCCTTTTGATATTTCTTAAATCTAATGAATATGTTCACCTCCTCCTCACTCCGTTTCCTCTGTGTTTTTCTGTTTGCTTTGTGGACCACCACGTCTACCCGGGCACAATCGGTGATCTTCTCCGAAAATGCAGGTGTGCCAGGGGCCACTACCTTGGTTAATGCCTATACCGGTTGGCAAAACTTTGGGGTCCTCACATTTACCAACGGGGGGCAACCCACAACGGCGGACGTACGCACCACCAACGCGTCTGCTGGATACACGGGAGCCTCCGGGGGAGGAAACGTTTTTTTTACGGGCGTAGGGAGTGTGGTGGTAGGATTTGCGATCGAGGGAATTAATGTAGCGAACTATGTCAACCTTTCCTTGGAGTATGCTTACCGGAAGGAGTCAGCTACCGCTTTTCCACCGTTTGCCGTCGATTATTGGAATGGCACTGCTTGGGTAACCCTCGCCAATACGGCCACTAACTTATTCAACGAGGCGGCTACGGCTGCGGTTGGCTGGTATCCAGCGAAGACGTTGGCCCTGCCGGCTGCCGCACAAATAAATGGACTCAAGATCCGGTTTACCCGTACCGGAACCAATACCAATACCACGCGTATCGATGATATCGTGTTGAAAGGTATCGATGCGAGCGGACCCGTTATCATTCCCAACACTACCAGCTTCAATGGATCATTTGGTGCTTACAACGTAGGTAGCTCTTCCCCTTCTTCCTCCTTCAGTATTCAGGGAGCGAATTTGGGTGGCAGTTTAACGGTGACCCCGCCGGTGGGTTTCGAGATACGCACCGGGGCTAACCCATTCTCTGCCAATCCGCTCGTATTTACACCGTCGGGCGGTGCAGTTCCTCTGACTACGATCGATGTTCGCTTCACGCCCACTACCTATGACCGGTTGGTTGGCAACGTCACCTGCGTGTCGGCCGGTGCCACCACCATCAATGTTCCCGTCAACGGCTATGGTGCGGTCAAAAACATCGCGAGCGGAAACTGGAGTAATCCCACAACCTGGGAGGGGGGCGTGCTTCCAACAGCCACCAAAAATGTATATGTAAATAGCGCCTTTCCTGTTACGATCGATATTCCCAATGCCGAGTGTAAGACAATCGATTTCGATGCAGCTGGTAGCAGTGGCTTACTCATCATGGCCTCCAACACCAGTGCCCTGAATGTGTACGGTGATTTCAATTTGGGCAATACCTCCCAACTGGTTTTCAATACCTGGCCCGCCGGTGCGAAACTTCGGTTTTCCGGTAGCGCGGCCACGCAAATGATCAGTGGATTGAACACCAGTACGACCAATTCCGGCGGCATCATGGAATTAGAGGTGAATAAATCAGCCGGCAAACTCACAACCCAGGGAAACAATAGCAAGCTCACGATCGGTACCAGCCTGAATATCGTTTCGGGTACGTTCGAGTTGGGACTGGCCGACGATCTTTTCGGACGAGACCAAGCGGGTGCCAGTACACAACCCTCTATCACCGTTCAATCGGGTGGAACCTTCACGATCGTATCGAATGGTGCCTCCCAAATCAATGCCGGCAGCGCCTCAACCGGCGGTAAGATCGGAAAGATGACCCTCTATGGTACGGCAGAGCTCTCCACCACCAGCAGCGTGGGTCTGCAATTCAGCGACATCGATGTTGAATCGGGGGGCATTCTTCGATTGATGCCAACTTGGTTTACCAGTAGCACCATTGCGTTCAATGCGGGCATCATCACGGTGAAGTCGGGCGGAACCCTTCGCTACTCCACCACCAGCAACGTACTTTGGAATCCGGCAACCTCGGTAGTTATGAACAGCGGCAGTGTACTTAATATCACGACCACCACCTCACCTACCTTGCCCGTCACCTTCACTGATAATGGTGCGACGTGGCGATATAACTATGCCGGGAACCAAGATGGGGTAGGTATCAATGCCCGTGACATCAAGAACCTGGAACTGGCGGCCGGGGGCGTAAAAACCTTAGCTGCAGCGGCCATCAACATCACCGGAACCCTCACCTTGTCGGAGACCACCACCCTCGCATCGGGTACGGGTAGCCTGTCCTATGCAGCCAGTGCCACGCTTCAATACGGAAGCGCAACACAGGTCGATCCGCAAGTGACCTCCCCCAATGAATGGCCCGTTGCCGCCGGTCCCACGAATGTTCGCATTCAAAATGCCGGCGGCGTAACGCTGCTGAGCAACCGTTCCCTTACCGGAAATCTCGACCTGGTCAATGGTATCTTCTCTCTTGGAAACGAAAATTTCTTTACGGGTACAACCAGTGGTGCTTCATCCTCCAGCTATGTTTCGACGAGCGGAACGGGTAAGTTTTTCATCAACTCGGTAGGGGCAACCTCGGTCTTATTCCCCGTCGGGAACGGTAGTTATACGCCTATCCTGATCCAAAACAACGGCACGGCGGATTATATATCCGTTTACGTAACAGCTATCCCACCCACCGGTGCCAATGTGCTCAGCAGCGTAAACCGTACTTGGTATATTGACGAGGGTACGCCTGGTGGAAGTGAGTTGGATCTGACTTTTCAATGGAACCTCGGGGAGGAAAATTTCAATTTCAACCGAGGTATGGTCACGGGCTATCGGGCGAACGATCTCATTGGCAGTGCCGGTCCGGCCGCCGGAACAGGCCCTTATACGAAAACATTCAACGGGGTGACTACCCTGGGCGAATTCGGAGTCATCAACAGCCCCAACGATATTTCACTCAACGCTCTGGTGTCGCCCAGTACCGGTGGCTGTAAAACTGCGACGGAGAGTGTCGTAGTGGCCATCAAGAACAACGGTACGTATCCGATCGATTTCAGCAAGAACAATGTTGTCGTAACCGTCACCGCAACCGGTGGATACAGCAGCACACAAACTCTAAGCAGCGGAACGCTGGCAGCGAATGCCATTCGAAATGTAACCTTACCGGCTACCATCGATATGAGTGCCGGCGGGTCCTTTACGTTCAATGCGACGGCGACCATTGCCGGCGATGTGAATACACCCAATGATGTGTTGCCCTCGGTTACATTGACCGCTTCGGCTCAGCCCACGGCCACGATCAACTATACCGGAACCCCCTATTGCGCGAGTGTCATAGGGGCACAGCCAGTCACGTTAACTGGCACCACCGGCGGAACCTTCAGTGCCGGAAGTGGCCTTACGATCGATGGTACCACCGGCGCAATCACTCCCTCGAGCAGTACCGCCGGGTCCTATACGGTCACCTATTCGATCGCAGCGTCAAACGGTTGCAACGCCGTGTCGGCTACCGCATCGGTAGTGGTCAATGCCTTGCGGGATGCCTCCTTCAATTATGGAGCGACCAACACATTCTGCCAGACCGGCACGAATCCATCTGCTATCATCACCGGAACGCCTGGTGGCATATTCACGTCCTCACCTGCGGGATTATCCATCGATGCGAACACCGGCGCAATCAATCTGTCCACCAGTGCACTGAATAATTATACGGTCACCTATACGACACCGGGTCCCTGTGCTGAATCGGTCACCCTGAACATTGCCGTTAGCAGTGCACCCTCTGCCAACTTCAGCTATGCGAGTACTGCCTACTGCACCAATGGCACCAATCCGCTTCCTGTATTTGGTACCGGTGCCAGTGGCGGGTTGTTCAGTGCCACCCCGGCTGGATTGGTATTCGTGAGCACGTCCACCGGCGAGATCAATCTTTCGGCCAGTGCCCCTGGTACATATGTTCTGACCAATAGCATTCCGGCCGGTGGAGGATGTGCGGCTGCGACTGCTACGACCAGCGTGACCATTACATCCCTGCCGCAGGCGTCGATTGCTTATTCGAGTACCGCTTTCTGTGTGGCAAATACCACAGCACAATTTGTAACAATCACCGGAAATACAGGTGGCTCATTCAGTGCCTCCCCCGCCGGCTTATCCATCAATGCCACAACCGGATCGGTTCTTCCGGCAAGCAGTGCGCCCGGCACCTATACCATAAGCTATACCATTGCTGCGGCAAATGGCTGTGGCGCCGTAACGGCCAGCACCTCGCTCACGATCAATCCGCTGCCAACGGCCAACGTCAGCTATGCCGGTTCTCCTTTTTGTTCTTCCGTAAACACCGTACAGCCTGTTACGCAAACCGGAACACTCGGGGGCACCTTCAGTGCTTCCTCTGCCGGGCTCAGCCTCGATGCCAGTACGGGTGCCATCATCCCATCGGCCAGTACACCCGGCACGTATACGGTCACCTATTCGATCGCGCCCTCTGGTGGCTGCTCGGCATTGAATGTGACAACACAGGTTGTTATTACTGCGGCTCCGAACGCCAGCCTGAGTTATACCGGCACTCCGTACTGTGCCTCCCTGACAACTGGGCAAAACGCTACTCTGACGGGCACCGGCGGCGGAACGTTCAGTGCCCCTACCGGACTTTCCTTGAACACCGCGACAGGTGCAATCATACCATCCAGCAGTACGCCGGGTACCTATACGGTCACCTATTCCATCGGTGCATCAGCGGGTTGTTCGCCCTATTCAACCACCGCTAATTTGGTGATCACCGCTGTACCCAATGCTTCGATCAGTTACACGAATAATCCGTTCTGCAATTCCTTGACCATCCCCCAGTCGATCACGTTGACAGGCGTAGGAGGCGGAACATTTAGTGTCCTTCCGGTCGGACTTTCCATCAACACGAATAGTGGCACCGTTCAGCCTTCTACCAGTGCGCCCGGTTCATACACGGTTAGTTACACCATTCCCGCCATCGCAGGATGCCCCACGCGCGACGTAACGACCCCGGTCACCATTACGGCAGCACCCGCAGCGACGATCAGTTATCCAAATGCCCCATATTGTCAAGGCGGCGGATTGGCGGCCGTCACTCGTGTCGGTACAGCCGGTGGAACCTTTAGCTCTACAACTGGACTATTTATCAATTCCGCTACCGGTGAGATCAACCTGAATACGAGTACGCCCGGTACCTATACGATCACCTACACGGTTGCAGCGGCCGGTGGTTGTTCGGCATTTAGTACTACCGGATCCATTACCATCAACCCATTATCTGTAGCTGCCACCAGCGCCACTGTCACACCTTCTGCCTTCTGCGGCATGACGAACGTGACCTTGCGTACCATTGGTGGTACCCTGGCTCCTGGGGCAAGTTGGGTGTGGTATAGTGGAAGTTGCGGTGGTACCCGCGTCGGTACCGGGGCTACCCTGGTCCTGTCCGGTGTCGCGGCCACCACGACCTTCTTCGTTCGGGCCGAAGGAGGTACTTGCAGCAACTCCGGATGTGTCTCTACGACCGTTACCATCAATACAGTGCCCACCATACAGCTAGAGGTGTTGGGCGATACCAGTTTGCTGCCGGCTAAGACATGCACGCTGATCGGGGTAGCTACTCCCCTCAATGCCAGCAATCAATACGCCTGGTTCCTGAATGGTATCCAGGTTACGGGAGCGACAGGCTCCTCCTTGGTTGTGGATGTTGACAAGGTTGGGTTGTACACCGTTCGCGTCACCACCCCGAGTGGATGCAGCACGACCAGCGCCGCTCGTCGCATCACCGCGGCTGCGTCGACAAACGTCTGGGTCGCCCCGAACCCCAGCACGGGCCGCTTCCAAGTTCGTTTTTATAGTCGCGCCACTGTATTCAATTTCAAACGCACTTTATTAGTATATGATACACGCGGTGTGCTTGTACATTCGGTTACTGTACCGGTAACTGGACCCTACAGCACCATTGAGGTTGACCTGACCGCTAAACCCCGCGGCATGTACTTCCTCTTCCTGCGAAAAGAGAATGAGGAGAAACTGGGCGCAGGACGGATCTTCCTGTATTGATCCCACTCTCAAACAATCCAAAGCCGGGTCAGTCTGACCCGGCTTTTGTTTAACTTGTAGTCTATGAAAAAACAGTTTTTCGCCTTCCTTCTTCTTTTTGTCGGTTCTGCTTCCGCCCAAGCACCCATCGGGGTGTTTGATTCGGGAACAGGCGGACTCACCGTACTCGAAGCCATCCTCAGCCTCGATGCCTTTAATAATCGCACCGGTAAACCCGGCGCCGACGGAAAAAAAGACTTCGCCAACGAATCTTTTCAATACCTCGCCGATCAGGCCAACATGCCCTATGGAAACTATGCCGGGGAGAACAAAACCGACCTACTGAAGGAAAATATTTTTCGATGCATGGATTTTTTACGGGGACAAACCTTTCAAACCCGACTGGATGGTCGGTGGAACCCTCAACGCAAAGCACCTGTAAAAATGCTGGTGCTGGCCTGTAATACGGCAACGGCTTATGCCTTAAATGATATTCGGGATCGGGTACGCTCGGATAAACCTGGCCGTCCTGTCATCGGCGTGATCGACGCCGGTTCCAAGGCCGCGTTGTTACACCAGCAAAAAAACTCCGGCACCATCGGCGTTTTTGCCACCGCCGGCACTGTGGCCTCCGACGGCTACCCGCGTACCCTTCGAAGAATGGCCACCGATTACGGATTAAAGGATCTTTCCATCGTGAGCCAGGGCGGATTCGGATTGGCCGAGAGTATCGACCGCGATTGGAGTTTTTATGCCGATACCCTTACGCGTACACGCGCCGATTATAAGGGCCCCTCGCTACAACATAAAAATTATCCGATTCGTCCCGAGCTGATGCAAGTCTATCGTTTTGATACCACGGACCACCGGCTACTTTGTGAATACGACGATCAAGGACGCTGTACGGAGATACAATTAAATGATCCCGTCAACTACACACGCTACCACTTGGTAAGCCTGTTGGAAAAAATGCTGGCCGAAAAATTCATTCGTCCCCTCAACACCCTGATCCTGGGCTGCACCCATTATCCGTACATGCGTGATACGATTCGAAATGTATTAAAGGAGTTGTATAACCATCAAGAGAAGGGGGTATATGTATATCGTTCGGTGCTGGCGCCTGTTGTGGAATTGATCGATCCCTCCGTCGAAACCGCCAAAGAAGCCTACGTTGCCCTGCGCAAACAGCACTTGGAGAATCGCAAAGCCCTGTCTTTCTCCAATGCCTACCCGCGGGCGGAGTTTTTCATCACCGTTCCCAACATCGACGAGCCGTCGGTACAATTGCAACCCGATGGTTGGTTTACCTATGAATATAAATATGGGCGCCAACCCGATCCCGCTCGCCAGGATGTGCAGGTTGTTCCCTTCGATCGAACCAACGTTTCGGAAGCAACCTACAACCGATTCAAGACCGCCCTTCCCGCCGTGTATACGTTGCTTTTGAAAGCGGTCTTTCCATGATGTTCCTTTTGATCGCCGAACTTACCTCCGGCCCGATACGCTATTATTTTCCGATCCAGTCATACGGGGCATTCGCTTGCTGTCCGTCCGGCCGATTTGTATTCCCCCGAATCGAATAAACCGTATGGGCTTTTAACTGATCGGAAGGCATTTCGATCGCGGTAATGGATCGTATTGCCTGCTCGTCTAAGGTAGGGTCGATCCAAGCCAGCGCTTGCTCCGGCTCCAGCAATAAGGGCATCCGAAACTTATTACCCCCGTCGTTGTGAATGTTCCGAAATAATTCATTGCCCTCGCGGGTCAGGATCGCAAAGCTTTGCGTTCGCGGGTTGAAAAGAGAAGGGATCAGCAAGGGTGCTCCGGAGGCTAGTCGAATATACCAAGGCATTTTGCGGGATCGCCCCGCTACTTTCTGATGCTCGTACACACCATCGGCCACTAACAAACAACGATCGCTTCGGTGGTTGTACCAGGCCGATCCCTTTTCCAGTACGCGTTCGGATCGGGCATTGAAAAAATGATTGCCGTATTTCTCAAATTGATCAGGCCGATCAACCATAAAATCGGCTATCAGTCCCCACTGCATCGGCACTACCTCCGGCGCCTCCTCTTTTTGAACGATCACCCAACATGCTGGTCGCGCAAAAGCCGACAAATGCGGGGCATCCTGATCGGACTCCGTGAATTCCTTTTTGATCCGAACGCCTTTTACTTTTTGAGGTAAGCCATTCGGACCCAGCGCTGCTTTATATCCAATGTCTACACACATGGTATTATCAATTACCAACCGATCCCGTAATCCTCCCCGTGATTGCTCGATCCACCCCAAAGCGAACCGTGTTTCCAGTCGAAATAAATGGCGTTGATCGGGCCGGAGGTGCGGTCCTCGAAACTCAACTTATAGCCCATCGATTTCAGCGCTTCTCGTACGGATGAAGGTGTTTTGTCGGATAGGAGTAAGTTGCCCGGGCGAGGTTGGCGTTCTGTGATCTTATTTCCCCCCAGTGATAACCAAAGTTGATTGGTATTGATGTTAGCCGCCTCGGTGGCCTGCTGCACCGTCATCCCAAACTCGACCATATTCAAAAAGAACTGAAGGAGATTTTGGTCCTGCGTATCGCCCCCCTGCACTGCAAATGCTAAATAGGGCTTTCCGTCGCGCATGGCCAAACTTGGCGTGAGGGTTACCCGAGGGCGCTTGCCCGGTGCTACTACATTGAACGGATTTAGCGAGGAGTCCAACACAAAACTCTGCATGCGCTGACTCATCCCCACCCCGGTTCTGCCGGCTATACAGGCCGGGATCCAGCCCCCGCTGGGCGTAATGGAAACCACCCACCCTTCTTTGTCTGCGGCTTCAATGGAAGTAGTGCCCATCCACAATCGTTCCGAATAGGTGCTTTCCTCAAAGGCAATGCCGGCGGTGTCGTGTGCCGGCGCAAAATTTCTTTTTTCCTCTTTTTCGCTGGTGGGGTAACGTGACTTCAGCCAATGGGTATAGGGATTTTGTTTGCCTTCGAAAGGGTAGGGGTCGCCCGGACCGATCAACGAATCATTTTGATTCCGATTCATCGAAGTAGCCCGTTGTTTGGCATATTCCTTACTCAGCAAACCCTTCATCGGTTCTTGTGGAGAAAAATAGGGATCACCATAATAAAAATCTCGATCGGCAAAAGCCATGCTCATGGCTTGATACAAGGTGTGGATGTAGGGAACACTGTTGTAGCCCATGGATTTGAGGTCGAAATTTTCCAGAATGTTCAGGGCTTGCAGCATCGAGGGACCTTGTGTCCATGGTTGCATCTTATAAACGTCGATCCCTTTGTAGCTCACGTGTAGCGGCTCTTCCTCGATGGGTTTCCATCGGGCCAAATCATCCTTGGTAATGAGTCCGCCCTGCTCCCGACAACCCCGCACGAACTCCTCTGCGATATCACCTCTGTAAAACCGATTACAAGCTGCTTGGATCGCCGCTTTTCGGCTGGCGCCTTTCATCAGGGCTTGTTGTTCGGCCTCCACCATTTTATTGAGGGTGTTCAACAGGTCCTGTTGGACAAAGATCTCTCCGGTCTCGGGGGCTTCTCGTTTCTCTCCCAGGTGGGGAAGAAAAACGGATTTACTGTAAGGCCATTGTTTGATCAATCCTTTCTGACGCTCGATGCTGTTGGCGGTTTGCGCTTCGATCGGATAGCCCGCCGCCAGTTCCATGGCTGGGGCCAATACTTCTTGCAGGCTTTTAGTGCCGTATTCGGCGAGCAGGTGACAGAGTCCGCCCGGTGTACCCGGCGTAGTGGCGGCCAGCGGACCATATTCCGGCGGAAACGCATATCCCTTGCTCTTGAAAAATTCGGCCGTGGCACCGGTGGGCGCTACGCCCATGGCATTGAGGCTGATGACCTTTTTTGTTTTTGGATTATACAGCAACACCTGAGTCTCGCCTCCCCAACTCAGCACGTCCCACATGGTGCACGTGGAGGCAAGCATCGCACAGGCGGCATCGACGGCATTGCCACCCTCTTGAAATAGTTTCGCGCCAGCGGTAGCAGCCAAAGGTTTTCCCGTGATGGCCATCCAGTTTTTTCCGTGCAGCGGTGGTTTTTGGGTGCGCTGGGAAAAAAGGAGATTCCCGTTGAATAGAGCCAGCATAAAAAGAATGAAGATCTGCTTGGAGTGATTCATGTTGGTTTATTACATAAATGGTTGAGTACAATTTACTCAAGATTTTGCAGGTCAACCGGCAGTCTGTTGAAAATTCCTTTCCTTACCGCGCTTATCCTAATATTGTATACCATTTCTTCCTGAAAACCTAATTGTTTAGATCATGACAACTCTTTTCCTCCCGATTCACCGTTATGCCGGTGTCGTTTCGGCATGTATCTTTTTTTTGATGGGACTCTTTATCCCCATTTCTTCATTTGCACAAGTCGAGTTGCATATCTTGGGTATCACCCAAGACGCCGGATTACCACAGTTGGGATGTCTGCGGTCTTGTTGTCAGTTGAACGGCAAGCCAAGGGAGCGCGTGCCAGTTGTATCGCTTGGCATCACGCAAGCCGATTCGTCCAAAGCCATTTTAGTGGAGGCAACACCCGATATCAATTCACAATGGCAGCGCTTGACCGAATTGAATCGAGGCACAGAGCCTTCCTCCGTACTCATTACCCACGCACACATGGGGCATTACGGCGGCTTGATGCAATTGGGACGAGAGGCTCGCAACACCAACGGGGTTACTGTAATCGGACATCCCTCGCTGATCGATTTTCTACAGCGTGATCAACCCTGGAAGCAACTGATCACGTTGCAAAACATTCACTCCTTTCCCCTTCAGCCGCTGGAGACAAAAGAGATCGGTCAACTTACGATACGGCCCATTTCGGTGCCTCATCGGGCAGAGGTCAGTGCTACCTATGGATATGTGTTGGAAGGTCCTTTTAAGCGGGCATTATTCGTGCCGGATATTGATAAATGGTCTAACTGGAATATTTCGATTGATAGTTTACTTCAACAAGTGGATTATGCTTTTTTAGATGCCACTTTTTTTGATGCCCGCGAGTTGCCCGGTCGAAACCTTCGGGAAATACCGCATCCAACCGTACTGGAAACAATGGAGCGGGCGCGGGATTGGCCGATTTCTCTTCGGCAGAAGGTTTACCTGATCCATTTCAATCATACCAATCCCTTGTTGCAGCCAGGTAGTCAGCCCGAGGAGCTCGTCACCCAATTTGGAGTCCGGATCGCTCGGGTAGGGGATCGGATGGAGTTGTAGGTCCTGTTAAAATGACTTCTTCTCCAATTTCTCCGCCGGTGGATCTTTCGGGGTCTCTGGCATCTGAATGGCGATCATTCGGCCCTTGGATTTCAGCAGCACCGAAGCGGCCTTTTTGACATCCGCCACCGAGAAGGCATTGTAGTATTTCTCGGCATTGACCACATATTCCGCACTTCGTTCGCCCCGTTTAATCTCCTGCAACACATCCAGCCAGTATTCGTTCTTCTTCATATCCACCCGGTGCTTTTCGATCCAGGCCTTTTTGACTTTGAAAATATAGCCGGTGTCAACACCCGCTACGGCTAATTGCTGCAGTTGACTGCGGAAGGTGCTGACCAAGGTGTCGACCTTAGCCGGACCGCACGGCAATTGCAGGATGAACTGATAACTGCCGATCGGATACTTGCTTACTTCTATCTGTGTGCCGCCACCGTAGATGCCTTGTATCTTCTCGCGCATCTCCTCGATGATCGTGATGTTCATCACCTCGCTCAGGCCGGCCAATTGCAATGCAGACTTCTCGGAGTAGGGAATCTCTCCGTGGTATACTCCCAAGATAAGGCTCTTGTCTTCTTTCCCTTTTTTATAGCGGAAATCATTGACCCCGGAAAAGGGCCGAACCTTATTATCCGTGAACCGTGCTTTGCCTGTTGCGGGCAATCCAGCTACGTATTTTTCCAGCAACGCGCGAACCTGCACCTCGTCTAAACTGCCCACCATTACGATGTGCAGGCCGGCTACATTTCCCAACCGCTCCCGATAGATCTCTTGTGTCCGGTTCAAGTCGATCTTGTCAAAATTCTCTGCCTTCGGCACCGCTGTGGGGGCCAGGGGATTGCTCTCATATAGTACTTTATACAGCGTATCGATAAAAGCTACCTGCGGGTTGGCACTGAGCATGGCTACCTGTGCTTTATTCCGGGTGATCACCGAGCGGAAAAGGCTGCTGTCTCTGCGGGGCTCCAGTACGGCCAAGTGCAGCAATTGGAACAATGTCTCGAGATCTTTTTTACTGCTGTTTCCGGAGAAGCCGGAATTGTATTGGGTGATGGAAGGATTCAGTACCACCGATTTACCGGCCATTGTTTTGCGCATGTCGGTTGGGCTGAACTGTCCGTATCCCATGCTCATCGCCATCATCGCGGCATTCTCGGCATTGTATTTATCGGCGAGGCCATATTCGGTCAGACCGCCCTCGCGGGTGGCTGAGAATAGGATCTGATCGTCCTTGAAATCGGTTTGCTTGAGGGTGACGGTTACGCCGTTGGACAATACCAATTCGGTGGTACCCAACACCGCATCTTTTTTGCTTCCCGTGATCTTACCCGATCGGGGAGGCGTTGACAATAGGTTCGCCGCGATCGCTTTCTCCTCATAGGGTTTGATCGAGAGATCATTGGCACGCGAGGTGGTTACCATGCTCAGTAAGGCCGATTCGCTGGGTAACAATTGTTTTTCATCTTTTTCGGGTCCCGTGACGTACGTAAACAAATACGCATCGTTGCGGTAGTTATCGGTGATCGCATTCACCTCTTTGAGGCTGATGCCAGCCATCAGCGATTTGACGTATTCATATTCCGCATCGATCCCGGGAGCTGGTTCCTGATCGGTGAAGTGACGGATGTATTCGTCGGCATAATCGGCCGACTCGGTCTTGTCTCGGTTGTTCCATTGGCGCTCGTAAAACGTCAATGTATTTTTCTTGGCCCGCTCCAATTCAGGCTCCGTGAATCCGTAACGCTTGATTCGTTCGATCTCGTTCAGCGTAGCCTGGATCCCTTTACCAATCTCCTGGGTACCGGTCGATCCGGATACACTGAAGGATTCGTAGCGCTTGGCATAGCTGTCGAAACCGGCCCCGGCAAAAATGAATGGTGGGTCTGCCTTTTGCGTCAGCTCCCGAAAGCGATTGTTGAGCATGCCCACATAGATACTTTGGATCAGGGTACTGCGGTAGGCACCGAGGGTCTGTACCGGTGCTTGCGGTTTGGCCGGGTATTGGATATTGAATTGATAACCGGTAGCCTCTTTGTCGGTCACTACCATGGCTTTGTTGGCGGAATAGGGCGGTACGGCAGCGTATTCGCGGGGGCGGGGACTGGCCGGGTTGATCAACTTCTCAAAATGTTTTTTGATGTATCGCAGGGCTTCCGCTTGGCTGATATCACCCACCACTACCACGGCCATCAGGTCGGGACGATACCAGTCGCGGTAAAACCTGCGAATGGCATCAGTAGGAAACTGACGGATGATGCTGTCGACCCCGATCGGAAGACGTTTAGCATATTTAGACCCCTTGAACAGCTCCGGATATACTTTCTTGAACATCCGCTCCTCGCCGCTTTTCCCGAGGCGACTCTCTTCCAAAATGATCCCGCGCTCGCTGTTAATGTCATCATCCAAATACGTTACCTGATGGGCCCAGTCTTCCAAGATCTGAAACCCTTTGTCAAGATTGCCGGGCTGATCGGTGGGAATGGGTAAGATGTAAACCGTCTCATCAAAACTGGTGTACGCATTGAGGTCATTTCCGAATTCTACGCCAATGCTTTGCAGGTAGGAAACGATATCGTTCTTTTTAAAGTTTCGGGTACCGTTGAAGGCCATGTGTTCGGCCATGTGCGCGAGTCCTTGCTGATCATCGTCCTCCATGATCGATCCCACTTTCACCACCAGCCGCAGTTCAACCTTTTTTTCGGGTTTCTTGTTTTCGCGGATGTAGTAGGTCAGTCCGTTTTCCAATTTTCCACTTACGGCTTTCTGATCGAAGGGCAAGCGTGCATTCGGATCATACTGCGCCAGCAAACTTCCGGTACAGTAAAGGGCGATCAGCAGTAAAAAGGAGAATTTTCTCATGGGGGGTTTTTTGTATGGGTCAAAGATACCCCCGCGGCGTCTCTCGGACGGCCCACGCTGTTTTGAAACTGTTAAAACTGCTTCATTGGGGGAAGATTTTCTCTAAATCGAAAATGGGTTCGTTAGCCTGAAACACATAAACGCTTAATGTTGCCCACTGTCCGACCTTGCGAGCCTTGGCGTAGGCTGGAGTCGAATGTTGTCCGCCGTCCGCGGTCGGCCGTCGGCGGACAGTCGGCGAAGCGGACTACTCAATTACCCTAGTTTTGCAGGAGCGCAAATCTATGATTCGGACATTCTTACTCGGCTGTTTTTTCTTGCTGGTCACGCCGGCACAAGCCGCCACGATACGGGGATTGGTGGCCGATGCGGAGGGTAAACCCCTGCCATACGCCTCGCTGTCGGTCGTGGGTACCAGCAAAGGCGTTGTGGCGAATAGCGAAGGCCGGTACGAACTCACACTCCCGGCCGGCACTTATACCTTGCTCTGTCAATATGTGGGCTATGCCCCGCAGCGAAAAAGTATGACCGTGCTGCAAAGCGACCTGGTGGTGAATTTTGTGCTGGAGCGACAAGAATTGGTGATGCCCGATGTGGTGGTGAAGAAAGGGGAGGATCCTGCCAACGAGATCATCCGCAACACCATCGCCCGACAGTCAGCGAATCTCGACCGCACGCGGGCATACAGCTGTCAGGTCTATTCAAAAGGTCAGCTGCGGCTCCGATCCTATCCCAAAAAATTCTTGGGCGAAAAAGTTGATTTTGAGGATGGCGACTCCAGCCAGAAAAAGATCATTTATCTCTCTGAAACCGTATCGCGATTCTCGGTCGATGGACCGGCCAAGCGAAAGGTCGAGGTCATTTCTTCCAAGGTGAGTGGCAGCAGCGATGGCTTCGGTCTCGCCGTACCGGATGCCTATAATCTCTATCAGAACAATGTGATGATCTCTACGCGGATCAATCCAAGGGGATTTGTCTCCCCCCTGGCCAACAATGCACTGGCCTTCTATCGATATAAACTCTTGGGAACTTTCTACGAGAATGGAAAGCCCATCAGTCGCATTCAAGTAACGCCCCGAAGAAAGCAGGAGCCGTTGTTCAGCGGGCAGATCACCATCGTGGAAGATGATTGGCAGTTGCATTCGGTCGACCTCACCCTCCTGCGCGAACAACAGATTGAATTGCTCGACACCCTTCAGCTTGTGCAACTGTATCAGCGATACGATCCGGGCGATTGGCTGGTGTCGAGTCAGGTACTCTACCCGGCAGCCAAGAAATTCGGGTTCGATGCCTACGGCAGTTTTGTGAATGTGTACACGGAGTATGACCTGCAGCCTACTTGGACCAAAAAATTCTTCGATCGTACCCTGCTTCGTTACCTCGACAGTGCCAACCGTCGATCCGATGCCTATTGGGAAACGGCCCGCCCCGTTCCCCTGATGCTCGATGAAGGGCGGGATTATGCCCAAAAAGACAGCCTGGAAAAGGCCCGAAAAGATCCGCGCTACCTCGATTCCCTCAACCGGGTCCGAAATAAATTCACCCTGTCCAAACTCATACTAACCGGACAGCCACTTTATGCCAAAGGGGAGGTCTTCTCCGTTTCGATGAATCCGGTATTGGCACAGATCAATTTTAATCCTGCCGAAGGCTGGGTGGTCCAACCCGAGCTCTCTTGGCGACGCGATCTGGATAGCACCGGCTCCCGTCGTTCCCTCTCCGGTTCCGTTGCATTACGCTACGGATTTGGCAATCAGCGATTCCATCCCCGCGCCAGCATCAACTATACTTTTGGATCCAAACTCTCTCGCTCCCTTTCCCTGGCGTTGGGCCGACAAGTGATTCAATACAATAATCAAAGTCCCATCGACGAACGCAACAACACGCTGGCCTGTTTGCTCTATGAACAAAATGTGATCAAGACCTATCAATCCACTTTCGCCCGTTTGGGTTTCAACACCGGTATCGGGGCCGGGCTCTCTCTGAACACTTCGGTTCAGTATGCCGATCGGTCGCCACTGGATAATATCACCGACTATACCTGGCGAAACCGGGATAACACATCCTACTCACCCAACTATCCGACCGAGATCGCCACCTCTAACATGGCACCGCATCAGGTTTTTTTGCTGACGGCGGGTCTTCGTTGGCAACCCGGCGCCCGCTACATCGAGTTGCCGCAACGAACCATCAACGTCGGGGGTAAGGCGCCTGTTTTCTCGGCTCAAATCACCCAGGCACTGCAAGGAATCGCCGGAAGTGACGCCTCCTTTACCAAATGGCGCTTGGAGATGACCGATCAATTCAATCTCAAACTAAAAGGTATTTTTCGCTACCGGATCGGTTTGGGCGGATTCCTGAACGATGACAACGTACCATTACCCGACTATACGCATTTCAATGCAAACAACTGGCCTTTTGGCACCAATACCCTGAACAGCTTTCTGCTGCTTCCGGCCTATCAACTCAGCAATACCGATCCATTGTACCGACTGGCCCATGCTGAATATAACCTGAGGGGATTTATCACCAATAAGATCCCGGGTATCAAAAAGCTGAATATTTATTTGCTCGCCGGTTTGAATACCGTCTATGTCAGTGCCAACCAACGATATTTTGAATGGTATCTCGGAATCGACAATCTGTTCAAGATCGTTCGGCTCGATTATATTTTCTCCTATCTGCCCGGCCAGCCCATGCAATCAGCCCTTCGGTTCGGAGTGACGGATCGGTTGGTGCGGTAAAGGTCCGCCGTCGGCCTGTGCGGCGATCGAATCAAATTTTTCGGCGATGCCAACTTGACCCGAACAACTGTTTAATTTTTTTCGAATACGGTATAGGCACTATTAGACAGTCATATATGTAGTATATCTTTTTGTTATTCAATGGGGGAGGCATGGTTTGAGCAGCAGTCACAGAGGTGCTATCACTAATGTCTGATGTGGTTCGCTGTTCGTAGTGCGGAAAATTTGTACATTTATTTTAGTGATAAATCCAATTGGACCTCCAAAAAATACTGCATGATGAAAAAATATTTTATTGCCGGGTTGCTGCTGTTTTTTGCTCTTGGCAGCACGGCTCAAAAATCCGACACGCTTTGCATTGTTCAAATTAACGACGTGTACGAGATTAGTGCCTTACAGAACGGGAAAGTGGGTGGATTGGCGCGTATTGCCACATACATCAAGTCTTGCCAGTCAAAATATCCAACCTATAGTGTACTCGCAGGTGATTTTTTAAGTCCCTCGGTTATGGGTACGGCCGTAGTGGATGACGAAAGATTGAACGGCAAACAAATGGTGAATGGACTGAACGCTTTGGGGATCGACTTTGTCACTTTTGGAAACCATGAATTTGATGTGGGAGAAACCGCCCTACAGAAAAGGATCAACGAGTCGAATTTTGAATGGATCAGCGCCAATGTATTTCGAAAAGAGGGAACCCCTTTTTACAAAGAGTTGAAGGGGGAGAAGAAGTATTTCCCTCGTCAAGTAGAAATATCTTCTACCAACGATCAATTTAAGGTTATACTATTTGGTCTCACGTTGCCCTCAAATACTCCTCCCTACTCACGCTTTATATCCTACGACTCGGCCTTGCAGAATGTCTCTTTTCCCAAAAATAGCAAGCGCGCAATGGTCATCGGTTTGACACATTTATCTGCAAAAGAAGATCTTGATCTTTTAGAGAAATATCCCTCGATTCAAATGGCGTTGGGCGGACATGAACACGATAATATGTTTTTGACCTCGTCGCACCAAACCCATGTAGCCAAAGCCGATGCCAACGGGAAGTCGCTCTATCGTCACCTGATCTATCGTGACCGATCAAAAAAATTGGTCGTAAAAAGTGAATTGATCAAGATAGATGAAAGGATCTTACCTGACTCCACAGTAGCTGAAGTCGTTCGCGGCTGGGAAGAAAGAGTATATCGAGCTTTTCGGAAGATCGGATTAGAGCCTACGCGCGGGATCTGTAAGGTGACGGATACCTTGAGCGGGTTGGAGGCCTCTATTCGCTACGAGCAAAACAGTCTGGGGAAAGCGATCAATTTGGCATTGTTGGACGATGAAAAAGCAGATGCCTCTTTTATCAATGCAGGTGCCATTCGGATCGACGATAACGTGACTGGACCCATCACTGAATTGGATGTAATCCGGATTATGCCCTTTGGAAATAAGATCGTGGAGGTAGAAATGAGAGGCGAGTTGCTGGACAAGATGATTCGGTCAAATGATTCTCGAAAAGGACTGGGTGGTTATTTGCAATTGGGCCGTACGATCTCCCGGAATGGGGATCAAGTTTTGATCAACGGAGTACCTATCGATCTGGTAAAATTATACCGTATACGGACAATTGAGTTTTTAATCTCCGGCAAGGAAATGCGGCTTGAGTATTTCAACGGTCAAAATCCATTGGTCGTTCGTGTCACGCCCCTTCTGAACGAGCAGAACGAACCCAAAGACCTGCGAATGGCATTCATTTCTACCTTGAAAAAGTTATACGAATAGAAGCCACCGATGTGTGGAGTTTCGTGATGCAGGAGATGGGGATGAGATAGTCCGCCGTCCGTCGTCCGCGGTCGGCCGTCGGCGGTCGGCGGTCGGCGGACTTTCTCTAACTTTGCAAAACCATATAAAACAGCGATATGAAGCTCTCGTACACTCTCCTCCTCACCTTACTCTTCGCTTTTACAGGAACAAACGTCCTGCAAGCCCAAACCGACAACCCCGATGCCATTGTAGGCGTTTGGAAGACGGGCGAAGGAAACGCTATGGTGCGCATCTATAAAAATGGAGAAAAATATCAAGGAAAGATCGTTTGGTTAAAGGAGCCCAATGATCCGGAAACCGGCAAGCCCAAGGTCGATAAGAACCATCCGGAGGAATCTGCCCGCACCCGTCCGATATTGGGATTGATCAATGTATGGGGATTCACCTACGCCGAGAAAAACGTTTGGGAAGAGGGCAACATCTATGATCCCAAAAACGGCAGCACCTATTCCTGCACGATCAAAATGTCGAACCCCAACAGCATCGATGTGCGTGGCTACATCGGAATCTCATTGATCGGAAGAAGTGATACCTGGACCCGCCAAGTGGCCAAATAACCATCAGGGCGATACGAAATTCAGACTGAATCCCACGTACAAGGGATTGCCGAGCGCACTGGTAAAATAACGCTCACTCTTCGCCTTCCCATTGTACACGTTCATCCCATCAAAACGCCAGTTGTAACGCAGCCCGGCCTGTACATTCATCCAGATAAAGCCGGATAGCTTCTTGTCCCACATGATCCGCGGCTTGAGCTCGCCGCGTTGCAGGAAAACGGTGCCGGTGGGACTATTCGCTACATCCATCCAAAACTGATTGCCCTCCAATTCAAATCCCATCTGTACGATACTGGCCGTAGAGAAATTGTAACGCAAATGCCCGCGGGCCGGTAACAGGAGCTCCATACCCCATTTGTCGTTAAAGGTTTTATTCCACAGCAATACGGGTACGTGTATGATCTGCCCCGCTCGATAAGTACGCGCCACACCCACTCCGATCATGTTCTTTTCGGAGCGTTTCCATCCGTACACGGCCGTGGCACTGACGGTCAGCGCGCGTCCATTGATATCTCCGATCTCTTGAAACAACCCATTCAGATCGGCACTGGCCTGCAGAATCAAAAAATTCTTTTCATTCAGGGGTTTGAAGATCGTGGTGTTGATACCGGCGCTGGTAAGATTATGATTACGCAGTTGCTTGGCGATCAGGTTGGTGGTGAGGTCAGAAATGGCGATCCGACTGCTCCAGTAATTTGCGCCCAATTGCCAGATGACCTTGTTATTCGATACAACCGGTATGTTCACCTGCCCCTTGAGGGCAATCATCTGCGAAGCCAAAAAATTTTGCATCGCGGGCAGCATCGCCGAAACCGGAATGCTGGGCACGTCAAAACTTCCCATCCGCTCAATACCCAAACTCACGATCCGCGTTGGCGTCTGATTGAGCACTTTTTGATTGCAATAGCGCTTCACGCCCTCGGCATCGCCGAACTGACTGTAATCAAAGTTGTCCGTCGTATCGGTCTGCGCGGCAGCCAACAAGGGCCATAACATCAGCCAGCAAATGAGTTGATTTCGCATGAGGGTTGGTTTTTGGAGGGATTCACAAAATTAAGGGAGGGTGGGGGAATGGGTATAATTTACCTCCGATGCCGGGAGGCTAGGAATTTTTGAACTACCTTGGGGAGCGATTATATTGAGGTTGATCGAGAAGTTACGGGCAACGAAGTGATGTGATTGGCCGACTTTGGGCTGCAGACATCGGTTGGGTCACTGAAATGAGGTTGCAGAGTATTTTTTGATAGCCACAGCGCTATGCGAGCTGGAAGGGATATGGATTTGGGGCTTATTTAATAGTCAGCTCACTTGAGTATTCGGCTCCGATTCATTTCTCATAAAAAAGCCCGTTCGTTGCACAGGCTGGGTTACTTCGGACATTATTTGTAATCAGTTGAATCGGTAATTACTAGTGATGTTCAATTTTCAATTGTATTTCAAATGGGTCCTCATAGAAGCCTTTGTTACAGCTAATCAAAAGCTCATTAAAAGATACCAATGGATTCTCGATTGTCTCTTTGGCAGTGGTCAGTAGATCAAAGCAGTTGAATTGATTCGAACTTGGTAATCGGTTGGCATGAAAGCTGAATTTAGCGGATGGCCCCAGTAGTGTCAGCTCTAAAAAAGGCACGGCTCCCTCTATAGACTGTCCTGCTCTCTCTTCTGCAAAGATCAATTTTACCGACTGGAAGGGTGTTTTTGTCTTTATGGCTGTACTATACTCATTTTCATTTAGTTGCAGCTGCGTGATCATTTAGTAATAAGTTGGTTCGATATAAATCTATTTAAAATTTGACCTCGGAGGCCTAGAAATGCGTTAATTTAAATCACAGCCCGTTCTATGAGTTCATCTAATCTAAAGCGTAAATTAAAGGCTCTCCAATCTCAGATACCGGAGTTGCATGCTATCCGGCTACACCGCTCCATCAGTTGGCTACGTGCGGCCGAAGAGCAGGAAAAAGTTCCGGACCTGCGCCTGATCTGTTTGTGGGTTTCCATGAACGGACTCTACGCCATGGATGATGCCCGTTTCGAGCGCCTGCCAGAACGCGAACGTTTTGCCGATTTTGTGGATCGACTGGTTGAGTGTGACCGCGAATCGAGGTTGTACAATATCCTATGGACTAAATTCTCCGGACCGGTACGCCTGCTTGTGGAGAACAAATATGTGTATGGTCCCTTCTGGGACAACCTCCGGGGTGAATCCCGTAGCTGGGAAAAAGGCTTTCAACAGTCGATTGTAGATGCAAATCAAGCACTGGCCAAACGAAATGTTCCCTACCTCCTGCGAATCGTATTGGATCGACTTTACGTACTACGCAATCAGTTGATCCATGGTGGAGCAACCTACAAAAGCCAGGTAAATCGAGCTCAGGTAAGGGATGGGGGTAACATTCTGCTAGCATTGCTTCCGGTAGTTATTGAACTAATGATGCAGCATCCTGAGAACGACTGGGGGAAGATCTATTTTCCGCCAGTGGAGTAAAAAATAAAATTTAGCTTACATCATAAATAGAAATACATGACAAGAGGTAAAGAAGTATTGAAGACAAATGACGGCCAAATTCGTGTGATCTTTCGTGGCGAAACATTTGAATTGGATGATGATCGATCAATTGTTACGGTTCATTATGATTTTGATGACAGCGAAGAGAACAGAGACGAGACCGACCCGAATTTACTAGTCAATATTTCGAGTGTGGATGGGTCATTGCACATAGGCGATGAGGAAGCCGGTTTTTTTATACATGTCAAGTTCGATACCCGGAAGATCGATTGGAAAATCAACTGTACCAGGATATTTAGAGTGAGCGGATTGATCTACCCGCATGAGATTGAACTAAACCTCGACTCATTGGAGATGCTTGTCCGATTTGATGTTTATTCCTAATCCTTTTACCCCTCCACCTTCTCCATAAAATAACACAACCCATTCGCCAGCCGCATCTGATCGGGCGTTTTGCACTCCGGTTCAAATAACAGCGGTGATCCTATCAGAATAAACGCAGCACGCGCCCTTGATACGGCCACGTTGAATCGGTTGGGGTTATATAAGAAGTCCATTCCCCGGGGTGCATCGGC
>SXXL01000075.1 GCA_005789565.1 Bacteroidota bacterium
ATGTAACCCCCGAGCTCAAAGAATACGAAGAAAAAATTCTGGGTGCTGAAGAAAAGATCGTAGCGATCGAGACCCGGTTGTTTGAATCTTTGGTGACCCGTATCCAGTCCCACGTCACCACCCTCCAACAAACAGCCGCCGTGCTGGGCGAGTTGGATGTAATGGCTTGCTTTGCGGAAAGATCCCAAACAAACCGATACCAGCGTCCGGTTCTCACCGACAACGAACCCCTGACCATCGACGGCGGACGACACCCGGTGATCGAACAAGTACTTCCGACAGGCACTGCCTATATCGACAATGACCTGCTATTAAATACATCCGATCAACAACTGATCATACTGACCGGACCCAACATGAGCGGAAAATCGGCCCTGCTTCGTCAAACCGCCTTGATCACGCTAATGGCACACCTGGGCTGCTTCGTGCCGGCCCGTCGTGCCCGGATCCCGCTCACGGATAAAATTTTCACCCGGGTGGGCGCCTCCGATAACCTGAGCAGCGGGGAATCCACTTTTCTGGTAGAGATGAATGAGACCGCTTCGATCCTCAACAATGTATCGAACCACAGCCTGATCATTTTAGATGAGATCGGACGAGGTACTGCCACCTACGACGGCATCTCCCTCGCCTGGAGCATCGCCGAGTTCCTGCACGATCACCCCGGCCGCCCCCTCACCCTCTTTGCCACCCACTACCATGAGCTGAATGAATTGGAAAACAAGCTGCCCCGGGTAAAGAATTATCACCTTACCCACCGCGAATCGGGCAACCGCATCCTGTTCCTACGCAAACTCGCCCCGGGGGGCAGCACCCACAGTTTTGGCATACACGTAGCCCGGATGGCTGGCATGCCTCCTTCCCTACTGGAACGAGCGCAGGAAATCATGAAAAATTTGGAAAGCAGCCACTTAGGGGGGATAACGGAAGCGAATAAAAAGGTCTTGCGAGACCAAGTGACCCCGGCCAGGGATCAGTTTCAGATGTCCATCTTTGATGCCCACAGCCAGACATTTGAGGAAATTCGGGAGCTGGTGGAGGGCTTGGACCTGAACCGGCTCACCCCGGTCGAGGCCTTGCTCAAACTCCAGGAGATCCAACGGAAAATAGCCGGTTAGGAATCAAAATCCCGACCTGTTGCCTGATATCTCAAACTACCTTATTTTTACGTCAAATTAACTGCTCATGAAATTCCTCCGAATAGCTGCTTGGGTATTTTTTGCATCCATCGTTCTGACGGCTTGCAAGCGTGATACCGAATTCACCAAGATCACGGAATTCAGAAAGAATGGCATTGCGATGACGGGCGCCCTGAATGTTCCGCAGACTCCCTCGCCCGCCATTGGTTCAATGGATATCTGGTATTCGAAGGAAACCCGGATCCTCACCTACACGCTGAACTGGTCTGGCTTAACCGGCCCCATCAGCAGTGCCTCCATCATGGGTCCTGCTCCTGCCGGATTTCCCTCCGGCTCGATCGTGCAGAATTTAAACCCATCCCTGATTGTTCGCTGCCCAACCGTCTCTACCTCCACCTGTGGTTCCTACCGCGGCACCTTGCTCGTGGATGGATTTGTGGTGACGGAGGAAAACCTTTTAGCGGGTGTATACTACCTCACGCTGAGAACCGGTGGTGTTTTCGCGACCATCGGAGAGATCCGCGGACAGATCAAATTCGACTAACACAATTTATTTAGTAAAAGCCCTCCACTCGGAGGGTTTTTTTATTGGGCTTCGAACCAAACGGGGGTGCGGCTATTCCAGTCGCCCTGATAATTGATAAACAACTCCTCTCCCGGCTCAATATCCCGAACCGCCCGAATGCGGATCAATTCTGATTCCCATTCCATCTCATACTCGCAATTGCTCGGGGCGGCGTGGTTGTATAGCGGCACATAGCCCAAGGCCATGGCACATTGGTCGCCCTGCTCCCCCCACACGAATATGTAATCATGCAAACGGGTTTGGTCGAGCTGTAGACGCTCCGCCGCCGTCAGTACAATGACAGGGGCAATTTCCAGGATCGTATTGACGGCTATCGCTTCCTGGGTAAACACGCCCCTTCCCCTTCCGGGTGAGGGTGCCAGGTATAAAATGGGAAGGATCATGCCCAAATCTACCATTCAATCGAATGAAAATTGACATTCCCCCAGCAAGGGGTTTCCGTAATTTCGCGCCATGTCGGCCGAAATCCTCCAAAAAAATCTGCGCGATGCCTATCCCGAGATCCGTCACCAAGGCGATCCGGGAACGCTTCGTGCCTATTTGGACGACCAGAACATCAGTGAGATCGCTGAGTGGATCGATGAGGAAACGGAATTGGCCACCGAGATCATCGCGGCTATGTCCATCCACCGGGCCGTCAGCGTCTTCAAGATCTTAGACCTCAGCCTTCAAAAACAAGTCATCCGGGAACTCCCCGCCAACCTGACGGCAAACCTGCTGAATGCCCTGCCGGCCGACGACCGGACCGACTTCCTCGAAGAACTACCCAGCAACGTGGTGCGAGAATTGATCAAACTGCTCGAGCCCGAAGAGCGGAAGATCACCCTCTCGCTGCTCGGCTATCCCGAAAACTCGATCGGGCGGCTGATGACGCCCGACTATGTGTACGTGTACCCACACAACACCGTCGAAGAAGTTTTCGCCACCATCCGCAAATACGGAAAGGACAGCGAAACCATCAACGTCATCTACGTCATCAACGATAAAGGAGAACTGATCGACGACATCCGCATCCGCGACATTATACTCAACGAACCCAACAAAAAGATCTCCGAGTTGATCGATGGTCGATTCATTTCCCTGACCCCCGAGGACGACCAGGAAACGGCCAGCGAGATCTTTAAAATGAACAACCGCGTGGCCCTGCCCGTGATCAGCCGCAGCAACAAACTATTGGGAATCGTAACCATCGACGACATTCTCTGGGTAGCCCAGGAAGAGTTTACGGAGGATATGCAAAAAATGGGCGGTACCGAAGCACTCGATGAACCGTATCTGGATGTTCCCCTGCTAAAGCTTTATAAAAAAAGGATCGTTTGGCTGCTCATCCTGTTCGTGGGAGAGACCATGACCATCGCCGCCATGTCCGGTTTCCAACAAACCCTGGAACACGTGTTGGTGCTTTCCACCTTCATTCCCCTGATCATCTCCAGCGGCGGAAACAGCGGATCCCAAGCGGCCACCCTGATCATCCAAGCCATGGCACTGGGAGAAATCACGGTGAAGGATTGGTGGTCGATCGCCCGACGCGAGATTCAATCGGGATTGATCATGGGACTCACCCTGGGACTGATCGGCTATTTCATCGTGATCGGCGGACATGAATTCTTCCAACTCTTTGGTGAGCATTATCGGTCTGTTGGACTAGCCATTGGCGTGGCCCTCATCGGGGTGGTGCTCTGGGGAACCTTGATGGGATCGATGCTTCCCTTACTGCTCAAACGCCTGGGGGCCGACCCGGCCACCTCCTCTACGCCCTTCATCGCAACGCTGGTGGATGTAACCGGACTCTTGATCTATTTTGGAACGGCTTATTGGCTGCTGCGTGGCATCTTACTTTGATCCCAGCCATTGCGCGAACGCACGAGCCCGTTGCAAATAGCGCTCAACTTCTTTTTCTTGCGCCCGGATAAAAGCATTCTCGGAAAACTTCCCGATCACTTTATCCATCTCTTCTGGCGTATCGTATAACATTTTTCGGAATGCCTGTTGATGGTCTTTAGCCCTGGACTGACGGATCATCTCCATCATCCACACCCTTGTCTCCACTGCCTCTTCCACCCAACCACGCAACGTCGATTTGGTAAGGGCCGACATTTTTAATTCTTTGATGTGAAGAACGGAAGCCAGAGCATGCTCGGTCTTGTACCGCGGATAAAGTGTAGCTTGTTCGTCGTAGTAAGCATGCACCGAAGGCCAATCGC
The DNA here is from genome assembly GCA_005789565.1 of Bacteroidota bacterium. Taxonomy (GTDB): domain Bacteria; phylum Bacteroidota; class Bacteroidia; order Chitinophagales; family Chitinophagaceae; genus JJ008. Next base: position 3,930 of record SXXL01000075.1, read on the forward strand.
CGATCTTGCCGGTCCGGATGCGACGCAGCAATTGCTGCACGGCCGATTCGGGCATCAATTGTCCGCCAATATTTCTCCACGCCCCCCTACTGGCCTTTTTGAATCGATCCCGAAAGGCCAGAAATCCTTTGGCCGGCCGATCGACCCAAGAATCCATCAGTTGCGTGACGGCGTGAAAAACGATCAGGCGCTGGAACAGATCATAGGACTGCTCTACTTTCAACAGCTTGACTTCCCGGGAACTGTTCTCGACGCCGGATAAGAGAACAGAGAGTTGGCCGACCGTTTGTGGCTCACGAGTCAGCAACTGACGGCCGAGCGCAGAAATTTCTACACTCTTTTTTTTATTAGGATGCAAGTTTCGATACGCCGTGCCAACGGCTTCTTCTATCCGTTGAAGTCCGTGCAACATCTCATTGATCGTGTCGGGCGCGAGAAAATCATATTCGATCAGCCGACGAGTATCCGTGCGTTGATCACGCTGCTTGTATTTATGTACGTTACGAGCCAGCGCATAAAGATTGTAAAAGAACCAATATCCGGGCATCAGGGTCAGCCGGCCGTTGGAGACATCGTTCGACACCAAGCAGAATGGAAGATCAATGTCCAGCTCCGCGGAATAATCCCCTTTTGCCAATAGCGTATAGGAGGCAAAACGCGAATTGTGTTTCAAGCTGACACAGAGACCTGGCCAAAATCCTCGTCCGGCCACCAATTCACCATCGGCGGAACGAGAATTGTGATTTGATCCGATCGTGGCTCCGGCAGCCAAGTTGCTTTGTCCGAGTAAGACCGATGCACAGAGAAAGGAATTATTGTGATGCTGTTCGTGCCCGGGATAAATGAGGGAATTCAACACCTCGCAGCAGGAGATTGTGGAGTTCTCTCCCAAATAGGAGTTAATGAGACGGGCTCCGTACTTGAGTTGAGAATATGCCCCCATGATGAATCGAACGGCTTTGACGCCGTAAAAGGCCCGGCAACCCGGCCCTACAATGCCGTTCACCATCTCCGTCCCCTCCCCGATCTGCACCGAGGCATGGGCGGATGAATCGATCGTGAGGTTTTTTAATTTATTGGCACCCTTGATATAGGCGTCACTTCCTACCCATACATCCTTGATGATGTCGCAGTTCTTGATGATACTTCGTTCACCAACCTTTCCGTAATAACCGCGGCGAACATCAAAGAGATCGTCGGTGAATTGACGAAGCGCCTGCATCAACGCATCATCGTCGCGGTATTTTGACCAGATCCAGGCATCTCCCGACTCCATGCCCTTGAAAGGAAGCACGGCGCGGCCCGCATTCTCATTGGCCAGTTCCATCCAGATCCGAACATTTTCCGATTCGCCCATTTTCACGACCCCATTTCCAAACTTAGCATGATCGGTGGTGGCGATCTCATTTATATTGACCAGCATGGCCTCGTCGCCAATGATATAATGGCTCATGAAACGGACATTTTCAACCACCACATTGTCGCCAAAATCACAACTGATGACCGTACTGTTGTACAAACCAACCGGCAACCGGAGGTTGTTGAACTCATGGTAATAAGGTTCCAATTTGCCGATGCGAACCATCCCGAAAAAACTACAACGTTTGATCAACCGCGCATCGAATGGATCCTGCACTAGAATATTTTTCCAATCATCCGCACTATTATCCTGGTGCTCCAATACTTGAATCTCGTCTTTGGTCAGCAACCGGTAGCCATCCTTCTTTCGATGCTGCCGGTTTCGGAGATAATATTCATCCTTTCCCTTGGGCAGGTATTGGGGCTCGACAAATCCAAACCCCAATGACTCAATGGACCGACGTTTGATGATGTTCATGGCATTTATTCTACGGTGACCGATTTCGCTAAGTTTCGAGGCTTGTCCACATCCAGCCTCTTTGCCACCCCGATGTAATAAGCCAGCAATTGCAGGGGGATCACACTGAGCAGCGGGGCAATGACCTCATCGCAGGCCGGAATCTCGATCGAGGCTTCCGAGAGGCTGCGTGCCCAATCATCCCCTTCGGTAATAATCGACACCACCCTGCCCTGACGGGCTTTGATCTCCTGCATGTTGCTCACGACCTTTTCGTGATAGGCATCGCGGGTGGCCACGAACACGACGGGCAATTGATCGTCGACCAGCGCGATCGGTCCGTGTTTCATCTCCGCCGCGGGATAG
>SXXL01000076.1 GCA_005789565.1 Bacteroidota bacterium
AAGCGATACGCCCGGAAAAGGTTCCACCCGATATTCTTTCAGGCGATGTGTTTGCTGGCCATTCGACAACACCACCTCGGCTCCACGGACGAACGAACTACTCAGGGCGGTCAGATCAATGGCAGCAAAATATTGAAAGCTGCGGGTCAGGATCACCTGAGGCGGCTGATCGTTTTCAATGGTGGCTTCTACCACCAGTTTGGGTGGCACTTGGTCGAGATTCAGGTCCACCCCCTTTTCACAGGAAACCAGTCCACCCGCCACCCCTAAAACCAACCAAAAATATTTGCGCATCATACGGCTACAAAAAATCCGGGGCATACACCCCGGATCGTTATACTTACTAACCCAATTTTCATTTTATCCGAGGTAAGCCTTCAGGGCGCTGCTGTACCGGGCTTTCTGCAGACGCTTGATGGCGCGCTCCTTGATCTGGCGGATGCGCTCTTTGGTCAGATCGTATTTCACGCCGATCTGCTCGATGGTGACCCCGTTTTCACCATCCAATCCAAAATAGGCATTCACGATCTCCGCTTCCCGAGGGGAAAGAGATTTCAGGACACGGCGGATCTCGTTGCGGAGTGAATCTTTCATCACCTCATCATCGGTATCATCGCTTCCTTCCAACAAATCACCCATGGCTACATCCTCCGCTTCGTGTACGGGCGCATCCAGGGACGTGTGACGCGTGTTACTCTGGAAAATATTGTTGATCTCGGTCTCGCTCATTTCCAACAGTTCAGCCAACTCTTCGGTGGAGGGCTCGCGCTCGTGCTCCTGCTCAAAGGCCATGTAGGCTTTGTTGGCTTTATTGTAGGTACCGATCTTGTTTTGAGGAAGACGGACCAATCGACCCTGTTCGGCCAATGCCTGGAGGATCGATTGACGGATCCACCAAACGGCGTATGAAATGAATTTGAAGCCTTTGGTTTCGTCGAAACGCTGGGCCGCTTTGATCAGACCGAGGTTTCCTTCATTGATCAGATCGCTGAGGGAAAGTCCCTGGTGTTGATACTGCTTGGCTACGGATACCACGAAACGAAGGTTGGCTTGTACCAGCTTGTCCAAGGCTCGCTGCGAATCGACCGGATTGTGGTGCGCCATTTTGATCCGCTGCGCAAGGGTGGTCTCCTCCTCGGGCGTGATCATCGAGATCTTGGAGATCTCTTGTAAATACTTTTCAACCGCCTGGGAATCGCGGTTGGTAATCTGGGTAGCAATTTTTAATTGACGCATGGATCGATGTGGGTTAGTCTTTCAACGTTAACTGACCAAAAAAGTTGTAGGAACGTTGCATGAACATCAAAAAATAAACGCTTGATGCAAAATTAACAAAAAAAGCGCGTGCGGAAAAATGCCGGGAGGGGCTGACCCCTATCAGGCCTTCCGCCGGCGCAACCAGAACCAGAGAAACAAACCGGCTAAAAACAGGGAAGTGGAAATAACCTCCGCCTGTGTGGGCTGAAATCCAAAAAGGTCCAATCGATTGTTTACCCGTATTTTTTCTATCAAGAAGCGTTCTATTCCATTAAATACCAGATAGATAGCAAATATCTGTCCGGGAATTTTTACCTTTTTACGGATTTCCATCAGGATCCCGAAAAGCAGGATGCAGGCAATGGCTTCGTAGAGGGGTGTGGGGTAGGCCGGCAGTCCCAATTGATAACAATACTCTCCCCACATGCCCGGATCGCAGCCTGCGATGGGGGTATCTGTCTTAAGCACATTGTGGGCGTACTGCGAAGACCATAGCCAGTCGGGCAAAAACCCGGGCTTTTCACTGAGCTGGCTGGGTATGCCCCAATCACCGTCGCCAGCGAAATGGCAACCAAGCCGACCCACTCCGTAGGCCAGCATGAGTCCGGGTGCCGTCGCATCGTTCAGGTTATGGATAGAGATGTTATTTTTTCGAGCATAGACCCAAATGGCCAAGGCCGCACAGATCAATCCGCCGTACATGGTGAGTCCGGACGGGGAAAAGAACGTTCCCAAGGGGTCCTGGGTAAAACTGTCCCATTCCTCAAAAATGGAGAATATCTTGGCGCCCAATAAACCGAAGATCAGTGCCAGCATGGTAATCTCCCCTACCCGATCCTGTGGCCAGATGCGGATGATTCGCTTTTCGGGTTTATCGAGTTTGCGTTGATTTTTTTCCCGCCACTTCAGGTAAGCAAACAACGTCGCGACGATAAGTCCCAGCAACCAACTCCCATCGGTGGAAAATAAGAAGGCTTGTGGGTCGGCGGTTCGCTCTTCCTCGAGGAAGAACAACGCCAGCAACTTGAACCCGAATAAAAAACCGATCAGAAAATTACTCAGCAATTCGCTCCAGCTGGCCGGTTCGCCGAGGGTGATCTCCGTTTCGGTGGGCTGTAACAACCCTGCCTTGCTTTTGCGGGCCAGTTCGCTCGACAACACCCAGGCGGCAGACAAAAACGCCAGCGCCACGAAGAAGCCGAACGTGTTGACAAAGCGCAGAAAGGGTAATTCCAGGCCGAAGAGGTCTTTGAACGCGTAGTAGAGGTTGGGATACATCGGGTGGTAAGGTACGAAAGCGGAAACGATCAGCAGTAAGCTTCAAAAGCGGCCCGAAGGTTTTCGGCGATCATGGCGGCGGAACGACCCTCGATCTGGTGTCTTTCAATGAAGTGGACCAACTGGCCGTCCTTGAACAATGCGATGGCCGGAGAGGAAGGCGGATAAGGTTTCAGGTGCTCCCGAACGGCCTGTACCGCTTCTACGTCGAACCCGGCAAAGGAGGTGGTGAGGAAATCGGGCTTTTTGCCTGTACCGCTGACCGCATCGAGCACCCCCGGACGAGCCGTTCCGGCCGAACAGCCACAAACCGAATTGATCATCACCAGGGTGGTGCCGGCTTGGCCCATTTGCGCCGCTACAGCGGCCGGGGTCAACAACTCAGAAAAACCTTTCTCGGTCAATTCCTCTTTCATGGGTATGACGATCTCAGGGGGATACATAGAATTATTTTTCGCAAAGGTAATTCAAAAAACGGCTGTTTGCCGACTGAAACCGATCTGTCAAAAAATCCTTTCACAAAACTTTTACACGCACCGATCAAAGGACTTGCAACGTCCGACGTTATCTAGCCATCTACTATATCAGAAAACAAACGATCTCTTTCTCATAAGCAGTTGGTTTTGGTTAAAACCCTCCGTTTCCACGGGGGGTTTTCATTTTGGCAGCTTTTTACGCTGTTGCTGCACCTCTTTCACCGATACGGGCGAGGCTCCTCCCCCGAATCGAGTCCTGATATAGGTCAGCACATCCGCGCTCTCGATATCCGAAAGGTATTGGAAGGAGGCCATGGGGCTGTAATACTCCTCCTCCTGCACGACGATCGGCTCGTTGAGGCCTTGCAACAGGATGCGGATCAACCGCGACTTATCTCCGGAAACATAATCCGTACCCACCAGGGGCGGGATCAGCCGGGTCACCCCCTTGCCGTCTGCTTGGTGACAGGCCGCACAGTGTTTCTGATAAAGGGCCGCACCGCGTAGCAGAACAGGATTTTTTTCTTGCTGGGCGGATATTTCCGCAACCAGGACCAGCCCCCATACTAAAAAGGTCAACTGAATTCCCACCCTGCTCATTTTCTTTTGTACTCGATCTTCCAGACCATGCCACGGGCATCGTCCGATACATAGATTGAACCGTCGGGGCCCATGGCCAGTCCGCAGGGACGATGCTGCGCATCCCTGGGATTCGAAACCTTTCCCTTGCCCGTAAAACCATCGGCAAAAATTTCCCAATCACCAGTCACCTTCCCTCCTTTCATTGGCACGAAGACGACATAAAAACCCTCCTGGATCTCTGGACTACGATTCCAGCTGCCATGGAAGGCGATGAACGCCCCTTCCCGATACTGTGCGGGAAATTGATTGCCTTGATAAAAAAGTAAGGCGTTCGGAGCCAGGTGACCCGGAAAGCCCATCAACGGTTCCATCGCACCGGGGGCACCTTCTTTTTTTCCGTCGCCGCCATATTCTGGCGACAGGATCTTCTTTTTCTGAAATTGATCCCAATACACATAAGGCCAACCGCCATCGGCGCCTTTTGGTATCCGATAAAACGTTTCCGCAGGAAGTTCGGCTCCCAGTTTAGCATCATAGAGCTCGGGATAATGCTGGTGCAACATATCTCGACCATGAACGGTCACGAATAGATCCTGGACAAAGGGATTCCAATCCAATCCCACCACATTGCGAAGTCCGGTGGCATACCGCACGCCCTCGGCGTAGGACTGATCGATCTTATCCATTCGAAATTGCCATATACCACCTGCCGAATCGAGCAACGTACAGGGCATCATGCCCGGAGAGCCTTGAAACCGATCCCGGACTTGACACACGTTGGAAGGTGCTCCGATATTCACATAGACATGGCCCTTTCCATCGAGCGTAATGGACTTGGAAGCGTGTTGTCCTTTGTCGACCAACCCCTGTACAATCCGTTCCGGATTATTGGGATCAATCGGATCCTGCTGTGCATTGAGTTTATATCGATAGATGGCCTGATTGGAGGATGCATACAGATATCCGCCACCCAGAGCGATGCCGGTACCGGGGTAGTTTCCGAACTGCAGGGTGTCGTCATATACCCCATCCCCATTAGTGTCTCGCAACCGAATGATGCCATTGCCCTGCTTGAGGCGCTCCAGTTTCATGTACAGGTCTCCGTTCGGATGCACGGCAATGTGTCGGACCCGTCCCCAATTCGCCGCCACTTGCGTTGCTTCAAAACCTTCGGGCAGCTTCAATGTAACGGGCGTTTGGGTCCATGCTGCAAAGGATTGAAAAAGTCCGGTCAACACTACGAAAAAAAGTGTCCGCATATGAAAGGAAAATTTTACCAACTCGTTTATAAACTCGATTTACAATTTTTTCTTCGGGTATCGACTAAGTATTGGATCTGCCAACGGCTTTTAAGCCGGATCAACTGAAAGGAATTGACGCCGCAGTGGCTGTATCGGCCGTTGAAATAAAACTCATAGGGCGTCCAGACGGTGGCAAGCGGACCATCCACTTTGACCACATCGAATTCGATCCGCTCATCCAGCGCCCCGGCAGGGGTACGGGCAACACTGGTGAGAAAGTCGGTGACAGATTGCTGAATGATCCGCGGTTCGGCATCGGGTCTGTCCTGTGTCGCCTCCAGGTGTAGGGTTGGGCTGAGCACTTCCCGCATAGCAGCGGTATCGGAACGTTTCATGGCCTTAAAAAAATCGGCGATGACCAGTCGGACCGAATCTTCAGAGGATTGAGCTCCGGCGGGAATGAAAAAGATCCAAGTAAAAGCAAATAGAAAAAGACGCATGCAAACTATTTATAACCCAGAATTTTCAACATGCTTTGAGCCGTCTGTTGTTTAGCATAGACCCAGTCGGTGAGTTTACCATTTCGGTCATAGCCCACGATCACGTGTTTGGGGGATGGGATCAAGCAATGTTTGATACCCCCGTATCCGCTGATCTGGTCCTGGTAGGCCCCGGTATGAAAAAAGCCCACATACAAGGGTTCCCCTCCTCCGTTGGTCTTGGGCAGGAACACTTCATTGATGTGCTCCTCCGAGTCATAGTAATCATGGCTGTCGCAGGTAATACCGCCCAGCACCACCCGTTGATATTCCGAATTCCATTTATTGACGGGCAACATGAGGAACTTCTCCCCGATGCCCCAGGTATCCGGCAAGGTGGTAATGAAGGAGGAGTCGATCATGTACCAGGTTTCCCGGTCGTTTTGTACTTTCTCGGCGATCACGCTGTAGATATGCGCCATGCTCTCTCCCACGGTATAGCTCCCGAATTCCGTGTAAATGTTTGGCATCGGCACCTTTGCTTTCTTGCAAGCGGCCTTGATGTTACCCACGATCTCGTTGATCATGAACTGATAATCGTATTCGAAACCCAGGTTGTGCTTGATCGGAAAACCACCGCCAATGTTGATCGAATCCAGTTCCGGGCAGATCTTTTTTAACTGGCAATAGAGGTTCACCACCTTGTTCAGCTCACTCCAGTAGTAGATATCATCCTTGATGCCCTTGTTCAGGAAAATATGGAGCATCTTGAGCTGAAACTTGGATTCATATCCTTCAATGCGATCTACATAGAATTCCAGTATGTCTTTGGCTCGGATGCCCAGCCGGGACGTATAGAAGGGGAAATTCGGCTCTTCCTCCGCGGCCACGCGAATGCCCAACTTGAAAGGCACTTTGACGGATTGTGCATAATCCCTCAACTCTTCCTTGTTGTCGAGCACAGGGATCACATTGTGAAATCCAGCATTGAGCAGGTTAGCGATCCGTCGAGTGTATCCCTTTTGCTTGAATCCGTTGCAAATGATGTGAATGTCCTTATTGATCTTCTTTTTCGCGTAGAGCTTTTTGATGATCTCGATGTCGTAGGCGTAAGAGGTTTCCAGATGCACCTCATTTTTAATGGCTTCTTCCACCACAAAACTAAAATGCGAGCTCTTGGTACAATAACAATAGAAATATTTTCCCTCGTATTTGTGTTTCTTGAACTCTGCGGCGAACATCTGCTTCGCTTTCTTGATCTGCATGCCGATCTTAGGCAAGTAGGTCAGTTTGAGGGGCGTACCGTGTTTGGCGATCAGGGCCTTCAGGTCCAATCCGTTAAAAATGAGGTCTCCGTCCTCGACATCGATCCCCTCTTGGGGGAAATTAAAAGTTTGCTTGACCAGGTCGAGATAAGAGTTCGTCATCGAGTCGTTTTTTGAATCGTTTTTTTTCATTTTTTGAAAGGCAGGAACAAAAATATCTTTTTTACCCGCATGCGGGCATAAAAAAGTCCCCCCGCACTGGGCGAGGGGACTTCATCACTTGCTTCGCTATTATTTGACTTCCTCGTAGGGGACGTCGGTTACGTCATCCGTTGCCGTAGAGCTGCCTCCGGCTTCTCCGGTGGGCGCTTCGGCTCCAGGGGCCCCTTGCGTTTGCTTGTACATATCCTCGCTGGCGGCCGTCCACGCGGCATTCAACGTAGCCATGGCCGAGTCGATGGCGGCGATGTCTTTAGACTCGTGGGCGCTCTTGAGCTGTGCAGCGGCGCTTTCGATCGCGGCTTTCTTTTCAGCCGGAATCTTATCGCCGTATTCCTTGAGTTGTTTCTCCGTTTGGAATACCAGGCTATCGGCTTGATTCAGCTTCTCGATCTTGTCCTTTTCGGCTTTGTCGGCCGACTCATTGGCCTTGGCCTCAGCCTTCATACGCTCCACTTCCTCTTTGCTGAGACCGGAACCGGCTTCGATATGGATCTTTTGTTCCTTGCCTGTGCCTTTGTCCTTTGCCGTTACGTGCAGGATACCATTGGCATCGATGTCGAATGTAACCTCGATCTGCGGGACGCCCCGGGGGGCGGGCGGAATGCCATCCAGGTTGAATATGCCCAGGCTCTTGTTGTCTTTGGACAGGGTGCGCTCACCTTGCAGAACATGGATCTGAACCCCCGGTTGGTTGTCGCTGGCCGTGGAGAACACTTCTGATTTTTTGGTCGGGATCGTCGTGTTGGAGGGGATCAGGGGGGTCATGACACCGCCCATG
>SXXL01000077.1 GCA_005789565.1 Bacteroidota bacterium
ATGATTGGTTGGTGCGTGGGGCTTGCTTAATCGGATTGGGTTTAGGCATTTCCGCTTCGCGATTCTGTTTGCGACGCGGGATGGCCGGTTTATTCGACACGGGACTGTTGTTCTCTTGCATCGGTCTCCGAACATCGGACACCGGACGTCTTTGGTCACCCGACACCGGACTATTATTTGCATTCGACATTGGGCGTTGGACATTGGTCATTGGACTTTTCTTCTCTCTCATCGGACTCCGGGTATCGGTCATCGGACGTCTTTGGTCACCAGACCCCGGACGTTTTTGCCCCCCTGCTCTTCCCCGACCACCATGAGGTACGCGTTGCAAGGCAGCAGCTACTTCAACCGGTGCGTTCGGATCGACCGGGTAGGGATGTTCGCTGACGACCGGAACATGTTTGCGGATCAATTTTTCGATATCCCGCAAAAACGGCTTTTCGGCAGGCTCGCACAAGGAGATGGCTACGCCGCTGGCGCCGGCACGACCGGTCCTTCCGATCCGGTGCACATAGGTTTCCGGAATGTTCGGCAGGTCGAAATTCACGACGTGACTCAGTTCATCGATGTCGATTCCGCGGGCAGCGATATCCGTGGCCACCAACACGCGCGTTCTTCGGCTCTTGAAATTCTCCAATGCCTGCACTCGGGCGGATTGTGATTTATTTCCGTGGATGGCCTCGGCACGAATACCGGCTTTGCTGAGTTGCTCACACAGACGGTTGGCCGCATGTTTCATTTGGGTGAAGACCAGTACGGAGCGAAGATTCTTGTCCTCCAGCAAATGGATCAACAGATCTTTTTTCGTTTGTCGGTTGGTGTGATAGACGTGTTGTTGGATCATCTCGGCGGTGGAGGAGACAGGAGTCACTTCCACTTTTACCGGATTGGTCAATAATTCGCCGGAGAGTTGTTGGATCTCAGGCGGCATGGTAGCCGAGAAGAATAAGGTCTGTCGTTTGGTTGGCAGCTTGGCGATCACTTTGCGCACGTCGTGGATGAATCCCATGTCGAGCATGCTGTCGGCCTCGTCCAAAATGAAGAATTGGATCTCGTTCAAGTGTACGAATCCTTGTTGCATGAGGTCGAGCAGGCGACCGGGTGTGGCAACGAGGATATCGACACCCCGTTTGAGTGCGTCTACTTGTGGTTGTTGTCCCACGCCCCCAAAGATCACCAGGTGTTTCAGTGGAAGGTACTGACCATAGGCGGCGATATTATCTCCGATCTGGATGGCCAGTTCCCGGGTGGGGGTCAGGATCAGGGTTCGGATGGGCGGGCGTTTGGCGGCGGAGGGCGGGGATACGTGCATCAGTTGCAGTACGGGCAGTACAAAGGCCGCGGTTTTACCGGTGCCGGTTTGGGCACAACCCAGCAGGTCGCTTTGTTGCAGGATGGCCGGGATGGCCTTTTCTTGGATAGGGGTAGGATGGGTGTATCCTTGTTGTTGGAGGGCTTGTAAGATCGGATCGATCAGCCCCAGGGGTTGAAAACTCACTGATTAAATGATTTAAGTAAAAAAATGTGATAAGGCGATCAAGAGATCCATTATCCGCCTTCAATTATGCACTTACGGGAAGCAGGCTGACCTGCAGAAACGCAATTGGCGCTAACAGAAGAAACACAAAGATAGGGTAAACCATTGAGATCTTCGCTTGTTATTCCCGCATCATGAGTGTGATCAAACAACTGGCCGAGTATTTATATCTGCGAAAAAAAGATCCGAACCGACCCAAATCTGCATGGATCGGCTACATGCATGGCATCAATCGGATCAGTTTGCTGATCTTTTTACTCTGCCTGGTCATTCTGGCCATCAAGTTACTTCGCTAATTCGCGCACGATGATGCGGGCGGCATTCTCGGAGGCGGATCCACCCACCTCCAGTTTGGATCGTAATGTCTGAAAGTCGCTTTTCATCGATTCCCGTCTTTTTTCGTTCAGCAGTAAGTCTCCCAACTCCATGCGCAGGTTCTTTTCGTTCATATCGTGTTGAATGAACTCCCGGACGGCGGGTTTTCCCAAGATCAGGTTTACCAGTGAAATGTAGGGGATGTTGACCAGTCGCTTGGCGACGGCATAGCTGAGGGGATTGCCTTTGTAGCAAACAGCTTCCGGAATGCCGAGCAGGGCGGTTTCCAGCGTGGCCGTGCCGCTGGTGACCAGCGCAGCATCTGAATCCAACAATATATCATAGGTGTGTCCCTGCCGGATCTCGACGTTGGGATAGCCGGCGAGGAAGGATTGGTAGAATGTCAGGTCTAGTCCCGGTGCTGCCGCTACCACGAATCGATGATCCGGGAAATATTGGCTGACGGCGAGCATGACCGGCAATTTTTTTTGGATCTCTTGTTTGCGGCTGCCGGGGAGGAGGGCTACTTGTTTGGTGGGATGGGCGGTGGGCGGATGGGTCGTCAGTTTTTCGGCGGTGATCTGTGCCAGTGGGTGTCCGACATAATCCACTTTCCAATCCCAGTGTTTTTGGTAGTATTCGTCCTCAAAGGGCAGGATCACCAGCAGGCGGTCGATGCATTGTTTCATCATTTTCACCCGGTTTGCTTTCCAGGCCCAGACCTGTGGCGAGATGTAGTAAACCACCTTATAGCCGGCATACTTGGCCCATTGGGCTATGCGAAGGTTGAATCCGGGGTAATCGATCAGCACCACCACATCGGGTTGAAAGGACTGGATGTCTTTCTTACAAAAGTGAAGGTTACGGAGGATGGTGGGTAAGTTCCGCAACACTTCAAAAAATCCCATGAAGGCCAGCTCGCGAAAATGTTTGACTAAGGTGGCGCCTTCTGCTTCCATACCATCGCCACCCCAGCAGCGGATCTGGGCGAGGCGATCTTGTTGTCGAAGGGCGCGAACCAGGTAGCGGCCCTGGAGGTCGCCTGAAGCTTCGCCGGCGATGATATAATATTTCAAAGGATCAGTTGAAGAGTTTCAGGATCAGAATGGCGATGCCGTAAACGACAGTCGATATAAAAATCCCTTTGGCGGTTTCGTCCCGCTCCGTATTGATATAGATCGTGAAGAGCACGGCGTTGGCCAACAGGCTCAGCGAGCCGATGGAGGTGATGAGGCGGTTGTTGGATAGGAACTGCTCCAGAAAGTCAACGAAGGAGGCCTGGTTCAATTTCCATTGCCAGATGAGGAGTAGTCCCAGTAGTGGTCCGATGACACCCAGAACCATCCCCAGCCGCAGATTGTCTTTTTTCCAGATCATAATTTCCAGGATTTCTTCAGCCGATCGAGTTGATCGTAGCGCGTGAGATCATATTGTACGGGAACGACACTCACATAATTATGTTCCAGCGCCCACACGTCGGTATCTTTTCCTTTGTCGTGGTTGACGAACTCACCCGTCAGCCAATAATAGGGTTTGCCATATGGATCATGCCGTTCCATGAAATCTTCCTCGTATTTCGCATAGGCTTGTCGGCAGAGGCGTAGTCCCTTCAGTGTTTCCAAGGGTTGAGCAGGTATATTGACGTTGAATACCGTATGCGGATCCAATTTGGAATCGAGCATGTGTTGCACCATCTCGCGGGCATAGTGCCGGGCGGCGGTAAAATCCGCTTCAATGCTGTAGTCGAGCAACGAAAATCCGGCTGCGGGGATGCTTTCGATGGCGGCTTCGACGGCGGCCGACATGGTGCCGGAGTAAATGACGTTGATGCTGTGATTGCCACCGTGGTTGATGCCGGAGAGACAGAGATCGGGTTTTCGGTGAAGTATTTTGTCGACCGCCAGTTTCACGCAATCGACCGGGGTGCCGCTACACGAGTAAGCCTCCAGCTCGCCGAATTGGTTCGATTGGTGCATTCGGAGCAGGTGACCCACTGTAATGGCATGCCCCATGCCCGATTGAGGTTTATCGGGTGCCACCACGACGATCCGCCCCAAGTCCCGCACCGCCTCCACCAGGTTTCGAATACCGGGCGCCGTGATCCCGTCGTCATTGGTGATGAGGATGACCGGCTTGGCTTTGGTGGTGGTTTTTCGGGGCGCTGTTTTTTTCATGCCTTCAAATTTATCATTCCCCCGCCGTATCGAGGCCGCTCCCAAAAAATCTTTTGGCGAATTCTAAAATCTTTAGCATATTGCACTAAATAAATTAGGTTTTATGGCCTACGCGAATCAAAACCTTCGGTATTTGCGAAAGCTCCGCGGTTGGACGCAGGAGGAGTTCGCCAACAAACTCAACATCAAACGCTCGCTGCTGGGCGCCTACGAGGAAGAGCGGGCCGAGCCCCGGATCGATGTGCTCGAGCAAGTCGGGGATCTGTTCAAGCTGACCCTGGATGACCTGTTGCGCAAGGACCTCAGCGAGCAGCGGGGCAGTTATCTATCCAAACGGCGTGCCCTGAAGATGGCGGGTACCCGTACGGAGATCCCCTTTGTGCCGGTAAAGGCTGCGGCGGGTTATTTGGCCGGTTATGCCGATCCGGAATTTATCGATGAGCTGAATACGTTCACGTTACCGATGCTGACCGGCGGGCATTACCGGGCTTTTGAGATCGTGGGTGATTCCATGTTGCCCACGCCGAGTGGATCGGTGATCGTCGGGGAGAAAGTAAACGATCTGGAAGAGGTAAAGAACGATACGCCCTGCATCGTGGTTTCCCGAAACGAGGGCATTGTCTATAAACGCGTGCAGAAAAACGGCCGGCAGCGAAACAAGCTTACGCTGGTCAGCGACAATCCATCCTTTCATCCATACACGGTAAGTACGGAGGAGGTGATCGAGATGTGGCAAGCGCAGATGGTCATCTCCCGTCCGCCGGCACAGAATCGCTGGGATATGTCACAGCTCGCCAGCGTGGTCAACGGACTTCAACAACAGGTCACTTCGCTGAAGAAGCGATTCAATTAAGAAAAGAGCATACGCCGGCCACCGAAAGTTGGTAACTCGAGCTTGCTTTCTTTTTTTAATTTTGCCACTTCATGCGGATATTTCCTCTGCTGCTTCTTTTGGCGGGCTGTTCTCAATTGGCCCATGCTCAATCAGTCCCTAAAAAAGCGACGGCGGTACGGGTGACTCGTGCTCCGAAACTGGACGGACAGCTCACCGATTCTGTCTGGAGCCAGGCTGCGCCACTCACCGACTTCATCCAGGTATTTCCTCAATTGGGGGCTCCGGCTCCGCAGGCCGCCACCGTTCGGATCGTGTACGACAATCAGGCGATCTACGTGGGTGCGGAGTTGGCCGATGATCCCCGTCTCATCCGCAAGCAATTCACCCCCCGCGATGCGGAAGGGCAGGCGGATGTGGACTTCTTCTCCATTTTTTTTGATACGTACAACGACAAGCAGAACGGATTTCAATTTGGCGTTACCCCCGTCAACGTGCAAACCGATGCCCGTATCACGCCGGCCTTTACCGGCTCCTTTGGGATGTATGGTGATAAATCTTGGGACGCGGTGTGGGACAGTCGCGTGCGCATACACGACAAAGGGTGGACCGTGGAAATGATGATCCCCTACAGCGCCCTGCGGTTTGCGAAGCAGGAGGTGCAGGATTGGGGTATACAGGCCCTGCGGTTTACTCGTCGCCATAACGAACGAAGCTTTTGGAATCCGATCGATCCGCAGCTGGACGGATTTGCCAACCAGTTTGGCCTACTGACCGGGTTAGAATCCATCGAACCACCGTTGCGCCTGAGTTTGTCGCCGTATGTATCGGCCGGTTATGCCCGCTCACCCGTGCCGGGGGGATTTGAGAACGATGGATTTCAAAATGGAGGGATGGACCTGAAA
This sequence comes from Bacteroidota bacterium, assembly GCA_005789565.1. GTDB lineage: Bacteria > Bacteroidota > Bacteroidia > Chitinophagales > Chitinophagaceae > JJ008. The sequence goes on from SXXL01000077.1 coordinate 5,764, forward strand.
GTTGGGGTAAATGAAAGTTTTACGCTCGACATGACGCTGGTCCCCGATTTTGGTCAAGTCATCTCCGACAATGTCGTCAACAACCTCACGCCCTTCGAGGTGCAGTTTCAGGAAAATCGTCCATTTTTTACGGAGGGAACCGAGTTGTTCAACAAAGCCCGTTTGTTTTACTCGCGGCGGGTGGGGGCGATCCCCAAGGGATACAATGCCGTCAATGGTCTCGCCCAGGCCGATCCCGATTGGGAGATCCGACACAATCCGATCCGTACGCAGTTGTACAATGCCTTTAAATTTTCCGGAAGGGATCAACATAAATTAGGCGTCGGCATATTCAACGCCATTACCGCCCCGATGGAGGCGCGGATCCGTCGGCGCTCCAACGGAAAGGATTCCAGCATTCTCACCGAGCCGTTAGCGAATTACAATATCGTCGTATTGGATCAGGCACTTAAAAATCGTTCGTCGGTTACGTTTACCAATACCAATGTGGTGCGAAACGGTTCGGCACGCGATGCGAATGTGATGGGGGTGGACTTGGCCTTATTCGATAAAAAAAACGTGCACGTTTTACGGTCGAGGGCTCGCTACAGCCAAGTTTGGGATGCGACCAACAAGGCGGGGTGGATGGGGAACCTGAAGTTCTCTAAGATCAGCGGCCTTTGGCAATACGATCTGACGACCAACATCGAGTCGAAGAATTATGATCCGAACGATCTGGGATTTTTGCTGGCACCCAACGAGATGAATTTCTTTGCTACCCTGGCGTATCGGGAGCAACGCCCGACGAAGCGATTCAATTCTTTCAGTTACTCCATCAACCCCCGCTTGCAGTATTTATACAATCCCCGAAAGTTCGTGTCGACGGATGTCGGGCTTTCCGCTTTCTGGTGGTTCAAAAATTTCTGGGATGCGGAAATTTCATTGGGTGTTGTACCGGTCTGGGCCAACGATTTTTTTGAGTTGCGCACCCCGGGTCGTGCGCTACGGCTCCCTCCGAATTACTACCTCGAGATCTCCGGTAGCAGCGACAGTCGTAAAAAACTGTATTGGCGGTATAACCTGACCCTGGCCCGGGCCCCTCAATTCGACAATGACTATATTCTGTTCGGGAGTGGTCTTCGATTTCGGTTCAGCAACCGATTTTTACTGGAATTACAGTCCGATTCCAAACTGGAGGAGAATCAATTGGGTTACGCGTTTGTGCGGGAGCCGAATGGAAGTCCCCTGGTTGGCTTTCGAAGAAATCAGGAGGTCACCAATTTGCTGACGGGTATTTATCACTTTGCGTATCGGTTGAATCTCTCCCTTCGGGTTCGGCATTATTGGAATCAGGTCACTTATTCCTCTTTTCACCGCGTGGATGCTCGGGGTGATATTTTTCCGCACCCGTTTTTGACGGGGCGTGACGACAACGTGAATCTTTTTAACGTGGATGCATTTTTGACCTGGGATTATCGATTGGGTAGCCGATTGATCGTCGGGTATAAAAATTGGCTTACTGAATTGGACCGCTTGCCGCTCTCCACTGCCAAGCGGCCGTATTTCGACAATTTGGCCGGCAGCTTTGACCTGCGGCACGGACATGAACTCAGTGTCCGGTTGATCTATTTTTTGGATGCCGAGCGATTCCGTCGTCGTTCCTAGGCTTTTCGTTCGAGCCGATGGGCCTCACAGAGCCAGAGCAGATGGTCTTTGCCGGTTCTTACTCGATCGGTTCCTCTGGGTTTGCTGAATGCCGGGAGCAGGGCGTGGTCCGGTGTCAAAAAAAAAGTTGGCCGGGCGGTTGCTTGGCGCGGCGCATCGTAGCTTTTGTAGCCGGGGTCCTGATAGCCACTGATCAAATAACCTGATTGACGATTTTGTTCCCATTCCTCATGAGCGAAGCGATTGGCTGTCCACACAAACGGGGCTTCCGTCAACTGTCCGATGTGCCGCGAGATGCCCAGGGAACTCAGCAGGGATTCGGCCACCGGACTCTCCTGAGAGAGCACCGCCGTCAGCGTCAGTGCCGGATAGCGTTTGCGCCATTGGGTGAATGCTTCGAGGTATAGATTGTTTTCGGGCAGGGGAAACGATCCCAGGAAGAGCACTCGCTCGGCTTTGAATGAAAGTATCTGTTCTTGCAGCCGATCGAGGCTGGAACGGTGTGCGGGTTCACCGGTTGGTTCGCTGATCCGTCCCAATTGAAATCCGCCAACCACCAGGGTCTTCTTATTTTCCCAAAACAAACATCGGGCGGGCGAAAGCCAGCAAGGTTGTGAGCGGATCAGAAGGTGAACCGGTTCGATCATCGCCTTTATTGAACGGATTGGAGGACTCCCTCCATTCTTTTTACGAAGTACAGTTTTTTATTCTCGTGGTAGTCGACCGGACCAGTTGGAGCATTCCGAACCGGTCTCCAATCCATTTCAGCGAATAATAATTTTCTTTTTCCCGGCAGCCGGGAGGCGAGTTCGTTACCCTGGGCAATCAGGAGCGGATGCAACAGCCAGGCCAACTCATAGCCCCGTAGATACAGGTCGCTGATCTTTCCATAGTTGATGTTCTGAAAGCGCTGCTGAAGCCATTTGCTCAGCGGGTCTGTTTTGGGATAGTAAAACGGGGTGGGGATCGTTACTTCCAGGTTTCGATATCGATTGGTGGTGAACTCGCGGACATTTTCCCAAGTCGATAATCCCATCAACTCGATCGAGTATCCGCCCGTTCGCAGCTCGGCGGCAGCCGTTGCCAGGTTGCGGGCAAACCGTTCGTCGAGGCTGGCGCCCACCAGCAGCACCTTTTGATTGGTGTCCAGGTCTGCGTTGAGTTCAGCAGGGGCGATCGTATCGGTCGTTTCGAGGATAGTATACGTGAGGGGCACGCCGGGCGTACGTCGTCCGTATTGTTCCCAGTAGTTCAGGATCCTGTCCTCCATGCTCCCTTTTTTCCGCACCAGCAGAATGCGGTGTAGCGGATAATTTTTTTGTATGTGCTGATAGATGCCCTCGCATTGTGTTTCCAGCGTGGTGTTGCACATAAAATAAAAAGGATTCTCCGTGATGCCGCCGTCGTTGGGCAGGTTTAGGTTGAGCACGGGAATTTGGTATCGTTTGGCATACTCCGCGATCTGTCGGCTTTCGGCGGCGTTGCCGAATAGCAACCAGACCATCGCTTGTTTGAGGGGGTTGCTCTCCAGGAGCGAGGGAAGCGATAGGTTGGCTGCCCGGGTGTCGATCACGGTCACCTCCAGCTGTCCCGGCCGGGCTTTGAGGGAGTCCAGTGCTTGTTCAAACCCTTGGTAGAATTCAAGGGGACCACTCACGAATCGGGGAAATTCACCTTTGTTGTACCGATACTCTTGTTTTTCGTTGAAAACGCTATCGAGGTACAACGGCAGGAACAGCACCACCTTTCCAGATTTTTCAGGATGGAATTGTGCAACGGATGGCAGGGTGAGCAGGCTCATCCAGCAGATGATCAACCAGCTGTTGCGTTGGATTATTCCCATTCGATGGTGGCCGGTGGTTTACTGCTAATATCGTACACAACGCGGTTGATCCCGCGTACTTGGTTGATGATGGCATTGGAAACATCGGCGAGGAAGTCGTAGGGCAGGTGTGCCCAATCGGCGGTCATGCCATCTACACTGGTGACGGCACGCAGGGCCACGGTGAATTCATAGGTACGCTCGTCGCCCATCACGCCTACGCTTTTGACGGGGAGCAGGATGGTGCCGGCTTGCCAAACCTGATCGTACAAATCGGCTTCTTTCAGGGCGTTGATATAAATATGATCGGCGCGTTGCAGCAGGGAAACTTTTTCTTCGGTCACTTCGCCCAAAATTCGGATGGCGAGTCCGGGTCCGGGGAACGGATGTCGGTCGATCAACGCGGAGGGGATACCCAATTCGCGGCCAACTTTTCTGACTTCGTCCTTGAACAGAAACCGAAGGGGCTCTACCAATTCGAGGTGCAGGTGCTCGGGTAATCCGCCTACGTTGTGATGGGATTTGATGGTGGCGGAGGGTCCGTGAACGGAGACGCTTTCAATGACATCGGGATAGATGGTGCCTTGTCCGAGCAATCTCACCCCTTCAATTTTTTTAGCCTCCTCCTGAAATACGTCGATAAACAGTCGGCCGATGGTTTTCCGTTTGGTCTCCGGATCGGTTTGTTCCGCCAGTTCTCCGTAGAAGCGTTGCTTGGCATCGATGCCGGTGATGTGGAGTCCGAGTGACCGATAGGTCTCCATCACCTGATCGAATTCCTGGTACCGCAGTACGCCGTTGTCTACAAAAATTCCATGTAGTTGATTGCCCACGGCGCGGTGGATCAGGGTTGCGGCCACGGTGGAATCGACGCCGCCGCTGAGGGCCATGATCACTTTTCGGGAGCCGATCTGTTTTTTCAGATGGGCAACGGTATCGGAAATAAAATGGGCGGGTGTCCAGTTGCCGGCACAACCGCAGATATCGACCAGAAAATTTTTGAGGAGCTGCTTGCCGTCCGTCGAGTGATACACCTCCGGATGAAACTGTACGCCGTAAATAGGGTGATGATCGGCAGCGTTGCCGGATCGGAAGGCGGCCACGGGTATGCTTTCGGTATCGGCCAGCAGGGTAAAATCGGCCGGCAATTGTTGGATGCTGTCGCTGTGACTCATCCACACCTGGGAAGAGGCCGGGATATTTTTCAGGATCGGATCGGGCGTGTGGGTTTGAAGAAAGGCCCGTCCGTATTCGCGTTTGTTACTCTTGGCTACGTGTCCCCCAAACTGTTTGGCCGTGAGTTGAGCTCCATAGCAGATGCCGAGCACAGGTCTTTTTTCTGCAAAGGCTCGAATGGCTACGGACGGCGCCTCGGGGTCGTTGACGGAACAAGGCGAACCGGAAAGAATGATGCCGCGCAGGTCGTCGGTGTAGGCGAAGGGTTGATGGTAGGGGATGATCTCACAGAAAACATGGGCCTCCCGAACGGCGCGGGCAATGAGTTGGGTGTACTGGGATCCAAAATCGAGGATCAGAATCTTCTCCGTCATGCGGGGCTAAGTTACTGAATGTGCGGATGGTCGTAGGGATAAAAAAAATGTCCGACACTGTCGGACATTTTAAGATTGCTGTTTTGTAGGGGAGATTAGTATCCGCCTTCGAAACCACCGCCGTCGTAGCTGTCGTTGCGGTTGTATCCGCCACCGCCACCACGGTTGTAGCCACCACCACCGCCGCCACCGCGACGGAATCCACCACCACCGCCGCCACCATTAAAGGGGCGCTTCTTGTACTCACCTTCCGGCTTCGGACGGCTTTCGTTTACCACTACGTTACGACCATCGACGGCACTGCCGTTCATAGCAGCGATCGCGGCTTGCGCCTGCTCGTCATTGGCCATTTCCACAAATCCAAAGCCCTTGCTGCGGCCGGTGAATTTGTCCGTAATGATTTTGGCAGAAGTTACTTCGCCGTACTGGGCGAAAAGGTTAGCCAGGTCTGCGTCTTTCAGATTCCAGCTGAGGTTTCCAACATAAATGTTCATCGTGAGATGTTTTTAAATGATAGTGTCAACAGTAAACAACCCCGTGAACATGCCGAAAAAGCGAAGATTCAGGTCTGTGAAACTGAAAGAACACCGAAAGTACAAAGTAACACCTTTTTTGGGATGTGGAGAATTAATTTTTGTAAGGGGAAGGAACTGTGTAACTAACAGTATTTCAGTTAGTTGTGATAAGTAGTCCACTGTCCGACGACCGCTGTCCGCTGACTAGTCCAATATGGTCCACTGTCCGCCAACTAGTTAAATGTACAATGTCGAATGTAACCCCCTCATCTTCTCATCTTCTCATCTCCTCATCTGCAGCTTACTCAGCTACCAGCTCAAAGGATACCTCGGCGCTCTTCCCGTTTCCGAAATCAATGGTGGCCTGATAGGTTCCCATTTCTTTGACTTCTTCGGGGAGGGTGATTCGGCGGCGGTCGATCTCGTATCCGCGTTGTTCGCGGATGGCCCGGCTGATCTGCAAAGCGGTAACGCTTCCGAAGATCTTTCCGGTGGTGCCGGATTTGACGCCGATCTTCAGCGGACCTTCGTTCAGTTTAGCGATCACGCTGTTGATCTCGGCCAGCATCAGTTCCTCTTTCTTCCGTACTTGCTTCAGGCGCTCTTCCAGCTGCTTGAGGTTGCTGGGGCTGCACTCGACGGCGAGTTTGCGGGGGATGAGGAAATTGCGGGCGTATCCGTTCTTTACTTTGACGACTTCGTTGACGCCGCCCAGGTTGTCGACGTCTTTGATCAGAATGATATCCATGTGTTTGTTTTTGTGCACCCAGTGAATGGACCACTGTCTTCTTCCAACAGAAGAGTTAGGATGCGGTTATTTCATTAGATCCGTTACGTAGGGCAGCAGGGCCATCTGACGGGCTTTCTTCACCGCGTCGGAGACTTTCCGCTGGTATTTCAGGCTGTTGCCGCTCAGTCGACGGGGCAACAACTTGCCTTGTTCGTTCAGGAATTTTTTCAGGAATTCGATGTCTTTGTAATCGACATACCGCATGCCGTATTTCTTGAATCGGCAGAATTTCTTGACCCGTTTGTCGGTCTTGATCGCGGTGAGGTATTTGATTTCGTTCTTTGCCATGGCTTAGCTCTCCATCATTTTTTCGGTTCCGGTCTTAACACCACTTCTCTTACGGGCATTGTACTCGACGGCGTATTTATCGAGTTTAGTGCAGAGGTGACGCAGCACGCTCTCGTCACGCAACAGCTGAATTTTCAGCCTTTCCATGGATTCGGCTGCCGCGGTAAATTCGATTACCCAGTACAGTCCGGTTGTCTTTTTTTGGATGGGATAAGCCAGAGCTTTGAGTCCCCACGCATTCTCAGCTACGACGGCACCGCCGTTGTCAACGACCAACTTGGCGAATTTCTTTTGCGCCACTTTGAAGTCGTCCTCGCTCAGAACCGGGGTGAAGATCACCATCAGTTCGTAATTGTTCATACCTGTTTAGGTTTATTCGGTTTTCCCAATGGACATTCCCGGAATCCCCGGGAAAGAATCTGCGAAACCAGATTTGGGGGAGCAAAAGTAGGGAAAAAAGTTTGAAGAGTTTGAAAAGTTTGAGGAGTTTAATGTGTTCATCTGATCGGCCTGAAAATCTATTACATCCTGTAAATCAAGTACTTAAAATTTAGGTCCGACTTGTTGTTCAACCACCTAAAACTTTTCAAACTTCTCAAACTTTTCAAACTTCCGTTCGGGGTCAGAAACTCTTCTTGACCGACGTGGTCTCCTTGAGTAGTATCAGGTAGGTCGGGAAGTGGTCGCTGTACCCGCCCCGGTAGGTGAGGCCGTCCCAGGTGCGCATCGGGTAGCCTTTGTACCGGCCCCGGTTCTCAACCATGTATTCCTTATTAAAAATGCGGGCGGATTTGAGGAAAAATCCGGTTTGATTCTCGGGGAGCCAGGGCTGGGAGATCAGGATCTGGTCGAACAGTCCCCAAGCATCCTGATAGGCCAGGGTGCCGTATCCTTTCTTATACAGTTCGGTCCACGGGTTGTACATCCCGCCCCGCATCACTTCGTCCTTTTCTGACACGGCCCCGATCACCTGGGTGATGCTTTTATTGAAAGGGTCGTCGTTCAGGTCGCCCATCACCACCACCTTCGGAAATTTTTCAACCCGGGCAATGGAATCCATGTGCTGGCGACAAACTTGTGCCGCCGCCATCCGCCCCGGTTCACTTCTTTTTTCGCCCCCGCTTCGGCTGGGCCAGTGGTTGACGTAGAGATGGATATCCTCGCCGTCCCATTTCCCCTTCACCCACAGCACATCCCGCGTGTAGTAGGCATCCTTGCTTCCGGAGGGCAGCCGAACAAAAAGCTTGTTGCTTTTTTCCGGGGTAAAATATTTTGGGTTGTACAGAAGCCCCACATCGATGCCCCGGGCATCCGGTGAATTGTAATGAATCACCTTGTATCCTCTTTTCACGATCAGCGGATGCCGCACCAGGTCTTCCAACACCCCGGCATTTTCGACCTCGGCGACGCCCAGGATACCAGGGCCGTCAGGACTGATCTCGGTGCCCATCTGTGAAATGACCGTAGCCAGCTTCGTGAGTTTATCTCGGTAGATCTCGCCGCTGTATCGACGCGGGCCATCGGGCGAAAACTCTTCATCATCGACCCCCGGGTCATTGATGGTATCAAATAAATTTTCCAGGTTGTAAAAGCCAACGATCGCCACTTTGTAGGATTTTGATTGAGCCAACAAAGGGGCCGTACAGCCCAACATCCAGAACCATAAAAGCAATATTTGACGCATCGCGGCAAGTTAGGGATTCTGCGGATTACCGCTGCATTCACCTGAAATATGAAGGGATTGTTATGTGTATACTTTTTTATCGTCATCCATCGGAATCCTTGTACTTTGCAGTCCTTCCAAAATCTGCTTACCATGCGCCGAATCCTGCTGCTTTCACTATTCAGTTCCTGCCTGTTTTCGCTTCACGCCCAAAAAGATTCCACGATCATAAAAGTCGACACCACCCTCGTGGAGGAACTGAAGGATGGCGTACTCGATAATATTCCCGTGGTCTCCGCCGACGACAACGACCTGGGCGACGGCGGTAGCACCAGCACCTCCTCGCTGCTCAGCGCCGGCCGCGACCCATTCTACTCCGCCGCCACCTTCAATTTCAGTGCCGTTCGCTTCCGGATCCGCGGATACGACAACGATCATTTCAGCACGTTCATGAATGGTATTCCGATGGACAATCTCGATAACGGCTTCACGCCGTTCGGACTTTGGGGCGGACTCAACGACGTGATGCGCAACCGGGAACAGACGTGGGGACTTCGCAACACCACCTTCGCCTTTGGCGACATCGGCGGCAACCTGCAGATCGATGCCCGAGCCAGCAAGCAACGGGCACAAACCAGCATCAGCTATGCCTCCTCCAACCGCAACTACAACAACCGGATGATGATCACGCATTCCACCGGACTCAGTAAAAAAGGCTGGGCCTTCTCCTTCAGTGCCAGCCGACGCTGGGCCGGCGAAGGGTATGTGCCAGGTACTTTTTACAATGGCTGGGGTTATTTCGCGGCGGTCGACAAACGCATCGGACAAAAACACCTGCTCTCCTTCACAGCATTCGGAGCGCCAACAGAAAACGGCCGTCAAGGCTCCTCCGTCCGGGAAATGCTCGACCTGGCCGGAACCAACTATTATAATCCCAACTGGGGATACCAAAACGGCATCAAACGCAATGCCAGCATCGGCCGCACGCACCAGCCCGTGCTCTTGCTCACGCACGATTATCGCCTGAACAATAAAACAACGCTGGTCACCGCTGCTGGATTTTCCTTCGGTGATCGCAGCGTAACGGCCCTTGACTGGTACAACGCACCCGATCCGCGCCCAGACTATTACCGCTACCTGCCCAGCTACACCTCCACCTGGGCCAGCACCACCGATCCGATCCAAGGCCAACTGTTGTACGATCGCATGAAAGCCGACATCAACCTGCGCCAGATCAATTGGCAACGGCTACATGATGTCAACCGTGCCAATTATGCCACCATCACCAATGCCAACGGCATCCCGGGCAACAATGTCAGCGGACGACGCTCCCTGTATGTGCTGCAAGACCGTGTCATCAACACGCAGCGATACAATTTCAATTCCGTATTAAACACCCAACTGGCCGGCTTCATCGATGTCACCGCCGGTATTTCGCATCAATCCCAGCGCAACCACTACTTCCTGCGCGTTGAGGATCTGTTGGGGGGCGACTTTTATGTCAACGTCAACCAATTTGCCGAGCGCGATTTTCCGGCCGACAATGCCTCCAACCAATTCGATTTGAATAACCCGAATCGCATTCTGAAGAAAGGCGATCCGTACGGGTATGATTACAACATCAACATCAGCCGCTCCGCGGCCTGGGCCCAAGGGGTATTCAAATTCAATAAGCTGGATCTGTTTCTCTCCGGTACCGCTTCCCAAACCTCTTTCTATCGCCAGGGCAATACCCGTCACGGTTTATTCCCCAACAACTCCTTCGGGAAGGGCACCGTCAATGATTTTTTCAATTACGGTGTCAAAGCCGGTGTTACCTACAAGATCGATGGTCGTAATTACGTGTACCTAAATGCGTCGCAGCAAACACGCCCTCCGTACTTCGAGAACGTGTACGTTTCTCCTCGTACCCGCCACGCCCAGCAGGACGTCGTGACGTCGGAAACCATCCGCACCCTCGAAGGAAGCTACGTGCTGAACGCTCCGCGGCTGAAGATCCACCTGGGTGGTTACTATACCCAATTCATGGATGGAATGGACGTGGTCACGTTCTACCACGACACCTACCAGAACTTTGTTAACTACGCCACTACCGGCATCGACAAACTCCACTTTGGGGGTGAGCTGGGCATCGAGGCGAAACTGACCTCTACTTTAACCCTCAACGCGGCCGCAGCCGTCGGGCGTTATTATTTCGACAGCCGTCAGCAGGCAACCATCACAGTAGATAACAGTGCTTTGCTGCTGGGACAGCAGGTCATCTACGCCGAGAATTTCCGCATCCCCTCTACGCCGATGGAGGCGTATAGCCTAGGACTGAACTATCGTTCCCCCAAATTCTGGTTCTTTAGCCTGACGGGAAATTATTTCGATCAATCTTATTTGAGTTTCAACCCTGTTCGTCGCACGTGGGATGCCCTGAAATATCTGACACCCGGATCATCTGATTATACTGCGGTGTTTGGCCAGACCAAATTCGACGCACAACAGACCCTGGATTTCTTTGGGGGCTATTCCTGGAAATTACCCAAGGCTTACCAGATCCAGGGAAAGTCTACTTTTCTCGTATTCAACGTCGGCGTGAACAACCTGCTGAACAATCAGGGGATCGTAACTGGCGGGTTTGAGCAATTGCGGTACGATCCGCAGTTGGCCCCCACCGATCCGATGCAAGTAGGCAAGTTCCCACCCCGTTTGTTCTATGCTTACGGCATCAACTTCTTCTCCAGTGTCACCCTTCGTTTTTGATATTTTGATACGCACTCATTCAACTGCTATGCAATACACCTCCTTTCTTCGAACCTGCTGCTGCTTACTCGGCCTCGGCATTTTGCTGACCGCTTGTAGTAAGGAACCGATCGGTCCGGTTGGACCAGACCCCGCCGCCCTGATCAACACGGCAGAGTTACGTTCGCTGTTCACCGGAGCAACCACGTCGGCCCCCAATGGGAAAAAGATCACCGGCATCGTGATCAGCGATCGGACCACCGGAAACCTGAACGGGCAAAACATTTATTTGCAGCAGGGCAATGGGAAAGCCGGTATCTGCGTGCGATTCACCGCCTCCCATGCTTTTAACCTGGGCGATTCGATCGATGTGGAAGTATCGGGGCAAGAGATTTCCGAATACCGGGGATTGTTGCAACTCAACAACGTACCGCTCAGCTATGCCAGCTTGGTCGCCTCCGGCAAGTCCATCACCCCACGCGCAACGACCCTCGCCGACATCAACACCAATTACGAAGCTTGGGAGTCGACCTTGGTGCAGGTGACCGGCATCACTTCGATCACCGGAGGGAACAACGGTACTTGGTCGGGCAGCGTTACCATCAACAGCGGTGCCAACAGCCTGGTGATCTTTACTTCTTCCTTTGCCGGATTTGCCAACGTGGCTTATCCCAGCAACCCGCAACGCATCACCGGATACCTCACACCCTTTAATACCACCAAGCAAATGGCCCTGCGGGCGGCCTCGGATGCCAACTGATCTCTGAACCGAACAATATGCAAGTGAATATGAAACATACAACTCTTTTCCTTCGAGCCCCCTGGCTGGTGGGCATCGCACTCTTATGTACACAACTTAGTTGTACCAAAGAGATCGCTGAACCGCCCGTACTCGGGGATGCCGGCATTACCGCCAATACCAGTATTCAGGCATTGAAAGCCCGTTACAGTGGCGGACAGGCCATTCCGATCACCGATAATATCATCGTTGAAGGCGTCGTTTCCTGTGACGATCGGAGCGGAAATTATTACCAGCAGATCGCCATCCAAGATGGCTCGGGTGGCATTTTGCTTCGACTGGCCGGCAGTAACCATTACACCAGCTATCCGGTGGGAAGGAAGTTGTATGTGAAATGTAAGGGGCTTTTTCTCGGACAATACAACGGCACCCTTCAATTGGGGGGCGGATTGGATTCCAATTATCTCAGTGTCGGGGGCGTTACCTTGATCGCCCAAAACCTGCAGGCCGATCATGTTTTTCGCGGGGCCCTGAATCAGCCGATCGTTCCGGTGGTCGTGAACGTATCTCAACTCACCACCACGTTGCAAGACCGCTACGTGAGCACGCTGATCAAATTGGTAGGGCATGAGTTCAATGCGGCCGATACCGCCAAAGCTTTTGCCGATGCCGATCAATCCGGCAACCGCATCGTGCAGGGTTGCGCCAACCCTTCGGGCAACCGGATCACGCTTCGTACCAGTAATTATGCCAAGTTCGCGACACTCAACCTGCCCAATGGCAACGGCGATATTGTTGGTATCTATTCTTTTTTCGGCAGCACCAAGCAACTTACCGTTCGTGATGAGACCGACGTGCAGTTCAACGGCGCTCGGTGCGGGACAGGCCCCACCACGGTGATGAACACCTCCGAGCTACGAGCCTTGTATGCGGGTGCCATCGCGTATGGTCCCAACGGCAAACGCATCACCGGTGTGGTGATCAGCGATCGCTCTACGAACAACCTCAACACCCGAAACATCTATTTGCAACAGGGAGACGGGTTGTCCGGTATCGTCGTTCGGTTCGATGCGAACCACTCCTTCAACCTGGGTGATTCGATCGATGTGAATGTGACGGGTATGGAGATCTCGGAATTCAACGGACTACTCCAGCTGAACAACGTGCCCCTGTCGTATGCAGCCGTACGGGCCACCGGAAAATCGATCACTCCTCGGCAGGCAACCATCGCCGACATCGTTGCCAATTTTGAGAATTGGGAATCGACCTTGGTGCGTATCGTAAATATCAATTCCCTGACCGGAGGTACTTCCGGCCGTTGGAGTGGCAGTGTGAATTTGACGGATGCCACCGGAACGATGGTGGCCTTTACGACAGCCTCTGCCAGTTTTGCGAACTCAACATATCCCAATAGTGCCAGTTCCCTGATCGGATACCTGACACCCTTCGCGGCCACCTTGCAGATCGGTATTCGCAATCCGGCTAACGACGTGGTAGCCGGGAGTGGTCCACCTCCTCCGGCAGGTGCAGGTTTGCCACTAACAAGCTCCCCGTACACCCAAAACTTTGACGGCATCTCTGCGGGATTGCCGCAAGGATTTTCGGCAAAAGTTGGCGCTACGGCCAGCTTGATCGGTACGGGCGACATGACGCCGTTCGGCGCCTGGGCGCCAACGGTTTGGAACAATAGCAGTGCCGGCGCCAAGAATTTTGCGTCGGCTACGGGGTTGACGGCTACCGCTGATCTCACTACACAAGGCGCTGCTACCAACCGTGCCTTTGGCATTCGTCAAACCAGTTCCATGGGCTACGATCCTGGTTCGGCTTTTGTGATCTTGCTCGACAATACGACGGGTAAATCCAATTTTCAAATGAGTTTTCAATTGCAGTCGCTCGATAATTCTATTGGACGTACCACGACGTGGACCGTCGATTACGGTTTAGGAGATACGCCTTCAACGTTCACTGCACTAACCACCAATCCCGCTACGCTCACCACCACCCCAACCTTTGGAGGAACCAACGTAACGGTATCACTGCCGGCGGCATTGAACAATCAGGCACAGAAAGTATGGATACGCATCGTTGCCCTGAGTGCGACCACCGGTAGCGGCAGCCGGGCCTCCTCGGCCATGGATGATTTTCAATTGAGCTGGAATTGATCCTGTACACCCACCATAACGTTTAATATATATCGGATGAAAAAAATACTTGCATTTTGGATCGCGCTGGCACTGTCCCTCTCTTCTTACGGTCAGTTGTTGACCGAGGACTTTACATACGCAGCCGGTCAGTTGTTGACGGCCAATGGATGGACGGCCCATTCCGGTGCCGGCACCAATGCATTGACCGTTACGGCCCCCGGGTTGACTTACACAGGGCATCCTGGCTCTGGAATTGGAAATGCCGTGAGTATGACCAATACGGGTGAGGACGCCAATCGCACATTTACCAATACCAGCACGGGCAGTGTCTATATGTCTTTTTTAGTCAACCTCAGCGCCGTACAAACGGGTGACTATTTTGTCGGATTATTCCAATCTACCAGCGTTTTCCCAGTGCGTGTTTATGCCAAATCAGATGGGGCTGGCGGATTTCAATTTGGGGTGAGCAAAAGCAACTCAACCGTCAGCTATGAAACCGCCTCACGTACATTGGGCACTACATATTTGGTAGTAATCAAATACACGTATAACGCCACCACTACCACAGATGATGTCATTGATCTTTGGGTGAACCCTGCATTGGGTGGAACTGAACCGACAGCAACCATTTCAAATGTAACCGGAACAAGTCTGGATGCAACCGGGATCGGTGCTGTGTTTTTGCGTCAGGGCAGTTCGACCGCAGCTTCCACACAACAAGTGGATGCCATCTTGGCCGGTACTACTTGGGCCTCGGTTACGCCCGGCGGTTCAGCAGCCTCCCCAGCCCTCATGCTGGGTACCATCAATGCCTTCGGTTCCGTAACCACCGGCACCAACTCAACCTCACAAACCGTATCGCTTTCCGGTGCCAACCTGACCGGCGCACCCGGAAACATCACCATCACTTCGCCCAATACAGATTTTCAAGTTTCAAATAATAATACAACCTGGGGTGCTACCGCCACCATTGCCTACACATCGGCGACCTTGGCATCTACCTCTTTTTATGTTCGATTTACGCCACAGTCAAACGGACTCAAATCCGGCAACGTGACACTCACAGGTGGAGGATCCACTGCCACACTTCCCGTTTCCGGAACCGGTGCATCCATCGACGCACCGGTGGCCACTGCCGCTACAGCTATCAGTAGCACCGGGTTTACAGCGAATTGGAATGCCGTTACCGGGGCCACCGGCTATTTTCTGGATGTATACACCAAAGTACCCGGTTTGGTGACGGAAACCTTGGCCGGTTGGAATTGTGCGACCGCTACATCAGCCAGCCAAACAGCAGATGTAACCAACACGAACAACACAGGCAATAACTCGTTAAGTCCGCAAGGCTTTACCACCCCGCCTACCATTTCATATCCATCTGGTCCCTCTGGTGCTACCGGCTCTCCCAATCCCTATTCCGTTTCGGCCAACGGATGGGATAACGGACAAGACACTAAATATTGGCAAGTAGAAGTGAATACCACCGGGGCATCGAATGTTACGGTGTCTTCCTTGCAAGGATCTTCTTCCACCGGCCCCAAAGATTTCAAGCTTCAATACAAAGTCGGTTCATCGGGTACATGGACGGATGTGACGAATGGTATCGTTACCCTCACCGCCACGGTCGTTGCCGGGAATCTGACCACCTGGGGTGCACTGACAGATCTGGCACTGCCCGCCGCCACCAACAACCAGCCTTCTGTATTCTTACGCTGGATCATGACCTCCAACACGGCCATCAATGCTTCACCGGTGGCCTCCACCGGAACCAGCCGGATCTCAGCGATCTATGTTAAGGGACAGGTCAACGGATTTGTCAACACCTATGTACAACAAAACATCAACGTAGGAAATGTCACCAGTTATGCGGTAACCGGACTCAATCCCAGTACCACCTATTATTATGTAGTACGCTCAACCAATGGTGTTTCTACTTCCGCGAACTCCAATGAGATCACGGCCGTAACCACCGCCGCGCCCTCGGCGAGCCTGAGCGCAACGGCTCTTTCGGCCTTTGGCGATGTTTGCCTGAATGTTACTCCCTCTGCTAACTCATTTACCATCACCGGCACCAGCCTGAGCACGGCGAATGTTACGGTGGGACCACTCACCGGTTATCAATTCGCCACCACGGCGGGAGGTACCTATAGTTCCTCCTTGAATCTGACACAGTCCGGAGGGGCTTTCACCCAACAAGTATTTGTGCAATTCACCCCGACGGCGGTGCAATCGTATAACGGCAACATTCCGGTGAGTGGGGGAGGAGCCAGTGCCATTCAAGTGGCAGCAACCGGATCCGGGGTGAATACCTTGGCAACGGTGACTACCGGTGCAGCCAGTGGTATCACGACCACGGCAGCTACCTTGGCCGGTTCGATCACTGCCAATGGATGTAGCAGCGTAACGGCCTATGGTATTGAATACAGCACCACGTCCGGATTTGCCAATGGTTCCGGCACGCAAGTGGCCTCCACCAACCTTGCGGGGGGTAACTTCAGTGCTTCTTTGAGTGCTCTCACGCCGGGCACTACATATTATTACAAGGCGTATGCGACCAACACTGGTGGCACGGCGTATGGAACAGAGCAGAGCTTCGTGACCTTGGCGCTTACACCCACCTTGTCCGCTACGTCGCTCACTTCTTTTGGACCTGTCTGTATCAATACCACGGGTGGCCCCAATAGTTTTACGATCAATGGCTCTGCCCTCAATACAACTAACATCAGTGTGGGCCCCTTGAGTGGATTTACATTCTCGACCTCAGCCACTGGAACATATACTGCTTCTCTTTCCCTTACGCAGCCGGGTGGAACTTTCACGCAGCCAGTCTTCGTGCAATTCACCCCTACGGCGGTTCAATCGTACAATGGCAATATCGCAGTTTCAGGTGGTGGGGCTACGGCGGTCAACGTGGCCGTCACTGGATCGGGTACGAACACAGCCCCAGCCGTTACTACCGGATCGGCTTCTTCCATTACGGGAAACAGTGCGGTGGCGGCCGGAACGATCTCCTCCATCGGATGTTCGGTTGTTTCTGCGTACGGAATTGAATACAGCACCACGAATGGATTTGCGAACGGATCAGGAACACAGGCGTCTGCCTCCAATCTTTCCGGCGGAAACTTCAGCTCGTCGCTGACGGGACTGACACCTGCCACCACGTACTATTATAAGGCCTATGCCACCAATGGCGGGGGCACGACGTGGGGCACTCAGCAATCTTTCACTACGGCGTCGCCTTCGATCAGTGCTACCACGCTTTCGGGTTTTGGTAATGTTTGCGTAAACACAACTTCCGCTGCGGGTAGTTTCACGTTGACCGGCAGCAATCTTACCAATGCCAACGTCGTGGTGGGACCACTCACAGGGTATACATTCTCCACGACCTCGACCGGAACATACACGGCCAGTATCTCGATCTCTCAAGCTGGTGGATCGTTCACGCAACAGGTATTTGTTCAATTCACGCCAACGGCGGTGCAATCCTATAACGGAAATATTCCGGTCAGTGGCGGCGGTATTTCTTCCTCTATTTCGGTAGCGGTTACTGGTGCCGGCATCAATACGCTCCCCACAGTTGTTACCGGTTCTTCCTCGGGGGTTACCACTACAACAGCTACGGCGGGCGGATCGATCACGGCCATTGGATGCAGTGCTGTTACTGCCTATGGAATTGAATACAGCACAACCAATGGGTTTGCCAACGGTTCTGGTACGCGGGTAGCTTCTACCAACCTGAGTGCGGGTAGCTTTACGTCGGGTTTGACTGGACTCACGGCCGGTACCACTTATTATTACAAGGCCTATGCGACGAATGGTGGTGGCACGGCATATGGGGCGCAGCAAAGCTTTACGACCACGGCTCCGCCGCCGCCACAATTGACGGCCACGGCCCTGGCTCCATTTGGTTCGGTGTGCGTGAATGCTCTGGCCGGTCCCAATTCCTTTACCATCAATGGAACCAATCTGACGGCTTCGTTGATCACGGTGGGGCCTCTGGCCGGATATAGTTTCTCTCAAACCTCCGGTGGCAGTTACAACAACACGATCGGCATCATCAATCCGGGTGGAACCCAGAGCTACACCATCTTTGTTCGGTTCAATCCGACCGCGGTTCTAGCTTACAACGGATCGATTCCTGTTTCCGGCGGAGGAGCTTCCTCGGTATTTGTGGCAGCCTCGGGTGCCGGAGTGAATACACCTGCAACGGTCACTACCGGTGCGGCTTCGGGTATCACCACTCGGGGGGCTACGTTGGCAGGTTCCATATCTGCAGCGGGCTGTTCAAATGTTACGGCCTACGGAGTGGAATATAGTTCTATCAATGGCTTTGCGGATGGGACAGGAACCAAGGTGCCTTCGAATAATCTTTCCGGGGGTACTTTCCAGTCCGCCGTATCCGGTCTGTTGCAAGGCGCTACGTATTATTACAAGGCTTATGCCACCAGCAGTGGTGGTACGGCCTATGGTGCCCAACGCACCGTTACGTTGAGTTCGATCGGGGCCGGATTCCGGGTCTTCCCATCGCCGATGCGTCCGGGACAGTCGGTGAACCTGACCGTTTCGTTAACGGATCTGACACCTGGTTATCATGGTTTACAGTTCTTCGATGTACTGGGGCGGATGGTTCACGTTCATCACATGAGTGTGCAGGGGAATTTTATCGATCGCACCCTTGTCATACCGGCGCATTTACCCCTGGGGATCTATGAGCTTCGGTTGGTGAATTTCGAGAAGGAGTTGGGACGTCTGCGGATCCTGTTGCAGTAAGCCTCGTTCGATCTAACCAAAGGATATCGATATAAGTCCCGCTTTTAGCGGGACTTATTATTTCACCTCCATCAGGGATAAACGAGTTCGTTGGTTTCCTTGTGTGAGCTCTAGGTAATAGTTTCCATTGGAGAGGGGAGGAAGCGGCAGTGAATAGGTAGATCCGGCACTGAGACGGGGAAGCCGTCCGTTCCAGATCAATTGTCCGCTGCCCGAAAACAATCTGGCCTGTGTGGCCGGTTGAGTCTGCGTGGTTCGGATATAGTAGGATGATCGCCCGGGGTTGGGGTATAAAAAAAGTCCCCAATCGGCGGCGGGAGTTGGCGGAACGGACGTAACGACGCCGGAGAGATTATATTGGGAGAAGACGGGGTAGTGGTCGGACGTATTGGCGGCACTTACGTAATCGGGTACGATGGTGGTAACATCGGTCCGGACTTTGGCGGAGTTGGGTATATAAAAGGGCACGACCTCATTGGAGATAACGTGGTTATCGATGACGTTGGGAAAGTTGATCATGGTGGATTGTCCGGCTGCTCCCAAGGGCAGTGTGATCGATTTGTAACTATCGGTATCGGTGCTGTCGGCTACGATCGAGATGTAGCTGCTGGTGGTGGCACCTGCAAAAATGGAGGTATTCAGTGCATCGTTGTAATCACCAATGATCAAGTTGAGCGTACTGTTGTAGTAGGCATCGAGGGTGTCTTTGAGTTCCTGTGCGGCGGCGAATCGTCGGTCGTAATCGGTTTGCGTGGCGCCGGCTTTTCCGTGTAGTAAGATGAAGTTCAGGTTACGACTGACTCCGTTGATGGTGGCGGTGGCACTGAGCTGAAAGGGAAATCGTCCGGAGCCCCAGTTGGTATACGCGGCACTGCTGTTGCGCATCATACCTCGGGTGCTGACGTTGGTAAAAACGGAGCGCCGGTAGATGTAGGCTTGTTTTTGTCCGCTGGTCCAGCTATTTCCCGTACCGGTGGTATTGCTGGAGCAGTAGGGTGCGATGACAAAGGCGTATTCGCCTTGTCCCAGCGAGTCGACCAATCGCCGGAAGCGTAGGGTATCCACGATCTCCAATACGCCGTAGATATCGGCATCGAGCATCCGCAGGATGCGTTTGGCATTCATTTCCTGCACATCTTTATTGGGAGGGCCGGAGTTATAGGGAGCGCCAAAGTATTCGATGTTCCAACTAACCACGTCGAGGGTATTGGGGGAGCTTTGCGCACGACCGGCGTGGGGGATTAGCAGCAGGGTTGCTGCTGTTAATAGGATGGCTGGCCAATAACGGAGGGTTTGCCGGTTCATGACTGACAAATGTAGGCGAAATTACCGGGCTGGCTCGGCGGCGCGAATGTCCAGCACTCGAATTTGCAGCGTGATGTTTCCCTGGTAGTTGTTTTCCTCTATGTGGCAGACCAGGTCGATCGGATCACCGGAAAGCAATAGGCTACTTTTTTTGGCCAGTCCGAATCCGATCCCTGCGATGCGGTGGTTGCCTTGTTTGACGACAAAACGAAGGTGATCTTCCTTGACGATTTTTGAATAGCCGGTATCCGTGACGTTGCGGATGAGAAAAACGGGCGGTTCGTTTTCGGGTCCGAACGGTTCCATTTGTCTCAGGATCTCATATAATTTTTGGTGGATGTCGGCCACTCGGATCTCGGCATCGACGCGAATCGAGGGGATGAGCAGTTCTCGGTCGAGGGTGTGTTGCACGGCCTTTTCAAATTGATCGCGAAAGGCATCTACTTTATCCAGCGGAAGGCTCATGCCGGCGGCTGCCATGTGTCCCCCGTAACGGGTCAGCAGGTCGCGGCAAGCATAAATGGCTTCGTACAGGTTGAAACCCGGAACGCTGCGGGCACTGCCGGAGGCTTCATCACCGGAGCGGGTGAGTACGATGGTGGGCCGGAAATGATGTTCGATCAAGCGGGAGGCAACGATTCCGACCACGCCTTTATGCCAGTCGGGATGAAAGACGACGGTGGAGACCCGTTCTTTCCAATCGGGATTGGCTTCAATTTGCCGAAGGGCTTCCTGGGTGATGGAGCGATCGGCTTGTTTGCGTTCATCATTGTCGGCGTGGAGGGCTTTGGCATATTCCATCGCGGCTTCTTCGCTGTCGGCGGTGAAGAGGTGAACGGCTTTTTTGGCATCATCCATTCGGCCCGCTGCGTTCACGCGCGGGGCGATCATGAAGACCAGATTTTGGAGGTGCAGGGTTTTGGTGAGTCCACTGATCTTGGCCAATGCCTGAATGCCGATGTTGGGTCGTTGGTTGGCTTTTTGGAGTCCCAGGTACGTCAGTACCCGATTTTCGCCGCTCATCGAAACGATATCGGCGGCGATGGCGGTGGCCAGCAGGTCGAGGTATTCATCGGCTTCGGCCGGGGGCCATTGCATACGTTCGCACAGTGCCGTCATGAGTTTGTATCCAACCCCGCAGCCGCATAATTCTTTGAAGGGGTAGGGACAGTCGGGTTGTTTGGCATTGAGGATGGCCTGGGCGGGCGGCAGCAGGGTGTCTGGCAGGTGGTGGTCGCAGACGATAACGTCAATGCCATTGTCGACTGCCTGCTGGATCAGTTCTACGGATTTGATGCCGCAGTCGAGGGTAATGATGAGTTGAACGTGTTGTTGGATGGCGTAGTCGATGCCGGCCTGACTGAGTCCGTATCCTTCCCGGTAGCGGTGGGGAATATAAAAATCGAGTCGGGCATGGTGTTTCCGAAGGAACGAGTACATACTGGCCACGGAGGTGGTGCCGTCCACATCGTAATCGCCGTAGATCAGGATCGATTCGTTTTGCTGGAGGGCCCGTTCGATCCGGTCGACGGCCTTTTTCATATCCTTCATCAGCCACGGGGCGTGCAGGGTGTTGGGGTCGGGGCGAAAAAAACTACGAGCCGTGTCGAGGTCCTCGATGCCACGCTTCACCAGTAATTCCAACAAGGCGGGTTGCAGGTTGAGTTGTGCTTGCAGCCGGGTGATGGCCGATGGATCGGGCGGTTGAAGTATCCAGCGTTTTAGCATGTTCCTGGCTCGGCTTAGAATTTTCGCTCGGTCACAAAGCGGACCATGTCTTCCAGTCCTTGTCGGATCGGACTCTCCGGAAATTGATGGAGTTGTTCGAGGGCCTGGGCTTTAAATGTATTCATTTTGTCGGTTGCATACACGATGCCTCCGTACTCATTTACGGTATGGATCACCCAATCGACCCGGTCTCGTTGGGTATTTTCATTTTTGAGGATGTAGATCAATTTTTTTCGGATCGGCCGCTCTGCCTGTTGCAGGGCATAGATCAGGGGCAGGCTTAATTTTTTTTCCTTGATGTCGTTGCCGGTCGGTTTGCCCACGCGCTCTTGGGTGTAATCGAACAGATCGTCTTTGATCTGGAAGGCCATGCCGGTTGTTTCGCCGAAGGCCCGAAGGGTTTCGGTGATGGTTTCATCTTGGGAAACCGACCAGGCACCGGCCGAACAAGCCGAGGCCAGCAGGGAGGCGGTTTTATTGCGGATGATCTCGAAGTATACTTCTTCGCGCAGGTTGAGGCTGCGGGCTTTCTCGAGTTGAAGGAGTTCGCCTTCGCTCATTTTCCGAACGGCTTCGGAGAGGATGTGCAGGATGCGGTAGTCGCCGTGGTCGAGCGACAACAACAAACCTTTCGCCAAGAGGTAATCGCCGATCAGGACGTTGGCCTTGGCTTTCCAGAGAGCGTAGGTGGAAAAGAAACCTCGGCGCTCGAGCGAATCATCCACCACGTCGTCGTGCACCAGCGTGGCGGTGTGCAGGATTTCGACCAGGGAGGCCGCCCGATAGGTTTTCTCGTTGATGGTGCCGCAGAGTTTGGCGCAGAGCAGCACAAACATGGGTCGGATCTGTTTTCCCTTTCGGTTTACGACATACCGCATGATCCGATCCAGCAAGGGCGCGTCGCTGCGAACGGCTTCCTGAAAGCATTTGTCGAACTGCTTCAGCTCTGTCTCGATCAGGTGGTTCGGTAGTTTCATGCCCGGTATCAGCGTTACGGTTGAGGGGGATCATTGTTGATTTCGACCTCAGCCCGCAACTTCAAAAATCACTTTAAGTAATTGAAAGCTAAAGGGATATCATTGCAAATAAACGAAGTAAAATTTGGAAAATCCCCTCGTAGATGTAATTTTGTGGAATTACGGGCTTATCCTTAAAAAATTTAATATCAAACTATGCAAACCAATTCATTAAGGGTCCTTTTGATCGCTTGTGTCTCGCTGATTTCCACTGCGTTCGCGCAAAATGTGGGCGGCGGATACGATCTTAAAGACTCCTCACTGATTCCCAGCAAGCGGATGCCCCAGCACACTGAATTCTTGAACGGCACATACAATTTCCCTTCCAAACCCCGCAACCAATGGGAGATCGGGGTGAAAGGAGGCTTGTTTCAGATCAATGGTGACGTGCACGCGCAGTTTCTCTCGCCCGGATTTGGCCTTCATGTGCGCAAGGCCTTCGGGTATGTTTTCTCTTTGCGCGGTGAGTTCATGAACGGTGTCGGGAAGGGATATGCTTACACGGCCTCCGGTAATTATGGCAAGAATCCGGCTTGGGGCAGAAATATCACCGATCCGAATCAGCGTTACTCCGCGCCATTGGCACAACCTGGTCCGGGTGGTGCGATCGTGGTCAGCTCTTCTACCGGTCAGCCGGGTCGTCCCTGGGAGCAGGTGTTCTACAACTACAAGACCAATGTACAGGAGTTGAGTTTACAGGGAGTCATCACCCTGAACAACGTGCGGTTCCACAAGTCCAAAACCGGGATGAATCTATATTTAGTCGGTGGGATGGGCGCGATGATATATGAGACGTATGTGAATGCGCTCAATGGAACCCAAAAATACAATTTTCAGGCACTTACTTCAGCCCCGTACAAAGAGCGTCGTTCTTTCTTAAAGAACATGCGCAATAACGTATTGGACGATGATTACGAAACCCCTGCGGAGGATCACGGCACCACCCGTCCGAAGATCGGTGGCAAAACTCTTCGCCCCGTTGCCATCGTCGGTATGGGTGTGGCCTTCAAATTGAACAACCGCTTGAATTTGGCTATTGAGGATCGGATGAATATCGTGCGCGATGACCTGTTGGATGGTCAGCGTTGGCAGGAAAATCCTTGGGGTGATGCGGCCCTGACCCGTGATTTTGATTCTTACAATTATTTGACCGTTGGATTGAACATCAACTTGGGTGCTCGCTCGGTTGAGCCCTTGTGGTGGATCAATCCGCTGGATTATGCCTACAGTGAGATCCGCAACCCTCGTTTGATGAAATTCCCCAAACCCGTTTTGCCGGATACGGATGGTGATGGCGTGACCGATCAATTCGACCGGGAACAAACGCCTGCCGGTTGTCCGGTTGACAGTCACGGCGTAAGCCTCGATACGGACGGGGACGGTGTGCCGGATTGCAAGGACAAGGAGCTCATCACACCAACTTATTGCCAGCAGAACGTAGATGCCGATGGTGTGGGCAAATGCCCCTGTCCCGACGACTGCAAGTCGCTGATCCCCCCGGCCACGACCACACCGACTTGTGCCGCCAGTATGGGTTCGCTTCCTAGTGTTGCTTTCAAGCCGGGAACCAACAACCTAACCGACGACGCGAAGTCGGCCCTTTCCACTGCAGCCGTTGCCATCCGCAACAACCCCAGTTGTAAAGTGGTGGTTATCGGTTATTGTGCCACCAGCAAGAAAGAACAGCAGATGAGCTGGGATCATGTCAATACCGTGATCAATTATATGGTGGACAAAGAGGGTATCAACATCGATCGATTCATCTTCAGCTATGGCCAGCTGGGTGGCGATTGCGATACGATCGACCTGCGCGCTGCCGGCGAAGGGGAGTCTGGTCCCAACCGCGTGGAGCCCCCGCACCCCAACCTGAGAAAGAACTGATCCAGGTTCAAATAAATGGGAAGTCCCGCCAGCCCCGGCGGGACTTCTTTTTTCCTTTACCAGAACCTTAACGGTCGCCTGTTCCAGGGTAATGGATTTTCCCTCAGATTTGCCCCGGAAACATTAACTTTGCCTCCCCTATGCCACAACGTATCGTAGGATATTGGATAATCGGCTGCTGGGCATTGGGAATGCTGACAGCTTGTAGCAACAGCATGACCAAGTTGCTCAAAAACCCCGATCCCGCTTATAAGTTGCGCATGGCGGAACAGTTCTTTGCAAAAGAGCAGTACATCAAGGCTCAACAGGTGTATGAGGATGTTATGCCCTATTACAAAGCGAATAAGGAGTTCGAGGACATCTACTACAAATACGCCTATTGCGCCTATAACCTGAGCGATTTCATGAACGCTGAAAACCTCTTCAAGAACTACCTGGAGATCTTTCCGAACAGTTCCAAAGCCGAAGAGATCGACTACATGCGTGCCTATTCGTTCTACAAGCAATCCCCTAAAGCGGAACTGGACCAAACCAATACCCTCCGCGCCATGGGCATGATGCAGACCTTCATCAACACCCATCCGGGTTCGGAGCGAAACAAACAGGCCAATGAGATCATCGACATCTGCCGCGCTAAACTGGAAGTGAAGGATCAGAAAAGTGCCCAGCTGTATTATGATCTGGGTCAGTTCCGGGCGGCCGGAGTCGCGTTCACGGCCCTGCTCAATAACTACCCGGAATCGGATCGCGCCGATACCTACAAGTTGATGATCATCAAAGCCTATTTCCGCTACGCTGAAATGAGCGTTGAAGAAAAGAAGGTAGAGCGTTTCGAGCAGGTCATCAACGAGTGCTATGAGTTCGTGGATCGGTTCCCGGACAGTAAACTCCGCAAAGAAGCAGAAGATTTTTTAACGAATTCGAAAAACAATATTAAAACCCTGACCAATGAGTAAACTTCGTCGCCAGCTCAGTGCCGGCATCACCAACAACGTGGAAACCCGAAACCTCGAAGAGATGAAGGCTAAGACCGGAAACCTCTATGCCTCCATAGCCATCGTGGGCAAGCGGGCCAACCAGATCAATATCGCCATCAAGGAAGAACTCCATAATAAACTCGAGGAGTTTGCCAGCCATACTGAAAGCATGGAAGAGATCCATGAGAATAAAGAGCAAATCGAGATCTCCCGCGCTTACGAGCGGATGCCCAACCCGGCCCTGCAGGCCACCCATGAGTTTTTGGAGGATAAGATCTATTTCCGCCAGAATGACGAAAACCTCTTCAGCTAATACCTCTGATCTTTTTGTTAAACCGATGGCCAGCCATCGGTTTTTTTATGTCAAAATCTCTCAAAGCGGGTAAATTTGAATTCGTAATGATGCGCCTACACATCCAAAATATTTTTCTACTTCTGCTAATGGGTTGGATGCTCTCCGGCCCCGTCCAGGCCCAAGAGGTCTTTGCCCGCTTTTCCGTGAACTCCAGCAAGGTCAGTACACAGGTCGACAAAAAGATCTTCCAAACGTTGCAAAACGGCATCACGAATTTTCTCAATACGCGCAAGTGGACCAACGACGTCTTCCAGCCTGCCGAACGGATCCAATGCAGCTTCGTGCTCAACATCGAACAAGACCTGGGCAACAACATCTTCAAAGGCCGCCTGACCGTCCAAGCCGCCCGCACCGCCTACAACACCTCCTACGATTCTCCCTTACTGAATTTTCAAGACGATAATGTCGTCTTTAAATACATCGAATTTCAACCGATCGAATTCAACGAGAACCGGGTACAGGGGAACGATCCCATGGTCGCCAACCTGACCGCTATCCTGGCCTATTATGTGAATCTGATCCTGGGGCTCGACTACGACTCCTTCTCCCTCCGGGGCGGCGAGCCCTATTTTCTGCGCACCTGGAACATCGTGAACAACGCTCCCGACAGCCGGGACATCACGGGCTGGAAATCATTCGACGGACTTCGCAACCGTTACTGGCTGGCCGAGAATTTCAACAACAACCGCATGGCCCTGGTACACGATGCCCTCTATGCTTATTATCGGACCGGACTCGACGTTTTCTACGAAAACGAGGAAGCCGGTCGCTCCGGTATCCTGAACGCCCTCGGCTTCTTGCAAACCATCCAAACGGAAAACCCCAGCGTGATGGTGCTGCCCTTCTTTTTCCAAGGCAAAGGCAATGAGCTCGTCAAACTCTTTTCCAAAGCGAACGGAGAACAAAAGGCCCGGGCCCGGGAATTGCTCTCCAAATTGGATATCACCAACGCCAATCTCTACAAGGAACTTCGATGATCCGCCCTTTTCTTGGCCCGCTTTTGTTTTCCCTGTTGCTCCTTTCCTGCGCAGACAAGCCCTCACGACCCACCGGCGTATTGTCCGCGGAGAAAATGGAGGCGGTGTTGTGGGATCTGTTACGGGCCGAGCAGTTCGTATCCAACTATGTGGTTGGTCGCGACAGCGCCCTCTCCGCAAAAGCAAAAGGCCCTCAGCTCTATGCGGCGATCTTGAGCAAACACGGACTCACCGATTCCCTGTTCCGTATCAGCCTCGACTATTACAAGAAACATCCCAAGCAGTTACAGCCCATTATTGATTCGATCGGTCAGCGTCCGATCACAGCCCCCACACCCCTGGCTGCCTTGCCTGAAACGCACGTGGATTCCGTCAGCACTCCAACCGATAGTTCCACCCGCGTTAAGCCCCAACCCATCCCCGCCGATAAACGGCCTACTTTCTCTCCGAAGCCCCTGGCCTATTAGTTCGGGTTTTCTTGACTAATTTCACGCGAACAAGTGTACGGATATGAATAAAGTGGTAACGGGTGCCGACCAGGCTATTGCCGATATACAAGACGGGTCCGTTCTGATGCTGGGCGGTTTTGGTCTCTGCGGCATTCCGGAGAATTGCATCGCGGCGCTGGTCCGTAAAAAAGTGACGGGCCTGACCTGTATCTCCAACAATGCCGGGGTGGATGATTTTGGGATCGGATTGATGCTTCGGCAACGGCAAGTCAGAAAAATGATCTCTTCATATGTAGGTGAGAATGCCGAGTTCGAGCGTCAACTGCTTTCCGGAGAGCTCGAGGTGGAACTCATTCCCCAAGGAACGCTGGCCACCCGTTGTTTGGCCGCGGGTTACGGAATGCCGGCGATCTATACGCCCGCGGGCGTAGGCACGGAAGTAGCTTCCGGTAAAGAGACGCGAATCTTCCAGGGGAAAGAATATCTGATGGAGTTGGCCTTTGAGGCCGATTTTGCCATCGTGAAAGCCTGGAAAGGCGACCCCCACGGCAATCTTATTTTTCGAGCTACTTCCCGAAATTTCAATCCCCTGATGGCCATGGCCGGAAAGATCACCATCGCCGAAGTGGAGGAGCTGGTACCGGCCGGTCAGCTGGATCCGGATCAGATACACACGCCCGGGATCTATGTGCACCGGATCTTTCAGGGCACTTCTTATGAAAAACGAATTGAACAACGAACCACGCGTACGCGATAAAGACATCCTCATGGCCCTGACCAAAGAACAGATTGCCCAACGCATCGCCCGTGAATTACGCGATGGATATTACGTGAACCTGGGGATCGGTATTCCGACCCTCGTGGCCAATTATATTCCCGCCGGGATGAACGTGGTGCTGCAAAGTGAGAACGGGCTATTGGGGATGGGACCTTTTCCTTAC
>SXXL01000078.1 GCA_005789565.1 Bacteroidota bacterium
AAACATAGACGGTTACGGCAAAATCCGTATCCCCTTAAAAATCATACAGTTATGAAAAAAGGAATCCACCCCGATAGTTATCGGTTAGTCGTTTTCAAGGACATGAGTAATGGCCATAGTTTTCTGAGCCGCTCCACCGCCGCTTCGAAAGAAACCGTGAAGTGGGAAGATGGTAATGAATACCCGGTCATCAAGCTGGAGATCTCCAGTACTTCACACCCCTTCTTTACCGGAAAGAACATGCTGGTAGATACGGCTGGTCGAATCGACAAGTTCAAAAAGAAGTACGCAAAAAAAGCGTAATCAAATACTCCATGACATTCACAACCTCCCGATACCGGGAGGTTGTTTATTTTTAGGGACTACATGTCGAATCTGACCTTCCTGGATAACGCCGCACATCGGCAAAACCTGTATCCGTTCACGCTGCTGCGGGAAGCAATTGACCTGCCCCTGGGATTGCTAACGCTTCGGGAGAAATGGTCGGCGCTGTTTCCAGCCGCACATCCCAAAAAGAAATTCTCCAGGACTATTGCCACTGCTATTTTGCCGGATTTCGAGCGCTGCCAAGCTATCGGCTCGCTTAAAACCGAGCAATCACTTTTTTCGAAGGAGGGTCAATGGATAGCTTCGGGCGGACAGATCGATCGAATACCCAAAAAAGCAACGGCGACCGATATGATTTTTCCGGGTTCGATCTCTTTGATCAAATACCCTTGGGATTTGTTGGATCAATTGGGCCGGGGAATTCAACTGGATTTTTCCATTCTGACCAAGGGTAGAAAATCTGCGTCGCTTCCCCAATCGGTGGTGGTCAATGGAGAATTTCCAGTCTTCTTGGAAAAAGGTGCTCGGGTCATGCCCTGTTTTTTGAATACAGAAGCCGGACCCATTTACATCGGGAAAGGCGCGGAGGTGCAGGAAGGTGTGATGATTCGCGGGCCTTTTCTGTTGGGCGATCGTTCGGTGGTGAAGATGGGGGCCAAGATCTATGGTCCAACCGCCGCGGGAGAACATTGCTTGCTCGGCGGAGAGATCAAACGCTCTTTGCTGTTTCCCTTCAGCAACAAGGCGCACGAGGGTTATATGGGTGATTCCGTGATCGGTTCTTGGTGCAATTGGGGGGCCGGGACCAGCAATTCCAATTTGAAAAATACGGCGGGGGACATAGAGATCGAAGTGGGCGGGGTGAAACTTGCGGTGGGACAAAAAGCCGGCGTGTACATGGGCGATCATTCCCGCACCGTGATCAATAGCTCCCTCAACAGTGGTACGGTGATCGGCGTGAGTGTGCAGGTAGGCAACGAGGGACTGCCTCCTAAACGAATGCCCAGTTTTCGATGGATAGATGGAAGTCGCTACCGATTCCAAGCGGCCATGAACCATATTAGACAGTGGAAGGTATTGAAAGGACAGGAGCTGACGAGTGAAGAGATCGACCGATTGAAAAAGATTTATAAAACCGATAAATGAATCCCATGCGCAAACAGATCGCTGCGGCCAATTGGAAAATGAACCTCACCCATCCGGAGATGGTGCAACTGATGGATCAATTACTGGACAATGCCCCGTCCTTGAACGCCGAGCAAGAAGTGGTGTTGGCGGTACCTTTCTTATACCTCGAGGCCGTGCGCCAGCGTTTGCAGGGAATGTCGGGTTATCGGGTGGCGGCACAAAATTGTCACCATAAGACCTCCGGAGCTTTTACCGGAGAAGTTTCCGCCCCGATGCTGGCCTCGATGGGAATTCCTGATTGTGTGATCGGACACAGTGAGCGTCGGGAGTATCAGGCGGAGAGTGATGCATTGCTGGCCCAGAAAGTAGATCGTTGTTTGGAGGCGGGTATTCGTCCCATTTTCTGCTGCGGCGAGGCCTTATCCGTACGGGAAACTGGAACGCAAAATGCGTTCGTGGCTGAGCAGATCCGGGCGGGACTATTTCATTTATCCCCCGAAGCTCTTTCCGGTATCGTGATCGCTTACGAACCCATTTGGGCCATTGGTACCGGTAAAACGGCTAGTAGTGCCCAGGCACAAGAGATGCACGAAGCCATTCGGGGTGTATTGGCCGAACAATATGGAGCCCACGTGGCGGGGCAGATTCCCATTCTTTATGGAGGAAGTGTAAAGGGCTCGAACGCTGCTGAGTTGTTTGGAGGGGCGGATGTAGATGGGGGATTGGTAGGTGGTGCTTCGTTGAATGCAACCGAGTTTCGTCAGATTATTGCTGCACTGAAATAAGGCTTCGCATGTCTACCCCGAAAAGACTGCGTGTACTGTGGCTCTGTAGTTGGTATCCGTCGGCGGTGGATCCTTTTTCCGGAGATTTTATTCAGCGACATGCTGAGGCTGTATCCGAGCATGCAGACCTTCATGTATTGCATGCCATTGGAGGTCCGGCCCGCACGGCCTTATCGGTTCAGCGAACCGAACGAAATCCGCATCTCCAAGAGTGGGTAGCCTATTATCCCATCAAACGGATGGATCAACGATGGCTGAGTTCGTTTCAGTGGTTGCGGATGATGTGGCAGATGATCCGCAGGTATCGGGCGACCGTCGGACTACCCGATCTGGTGCATGTACAAATACCTTACAAGTCTGGATTGATCGCCCGTTACTTGCTGTATCGGTATCGTATCCCCTATGTGGTGACGGAGCATTGGGGCATCTATCAAGAACAAACGCCCGATCGGTTTGGTCATCGTTCTTTTTTGTTTCGACTGATCACCCGACTGGGCTATGAAAAAGCGGCCCGGTCGATTTCAGTAAGTGATTATCAGTCGCAACAGCTTCAAACCTATCTGAGTCCGCTTCCGTCCCAGACGATCTACAATGCAGTTGATACTCGGTTTTTTCAGTTGGTGGATCAAGCACCTCGGCCCTTTACTTTTTTGCATGTATCGGATTGGAGTGAGAATAAAAATCCGGCAGGGATCATTCGTGCCTTTTGTCAGATCCGGGTTGAGTTTCCGGATGCTCGGTTGATATTGGTGGGCGGGAAGGGGGTTCGCCGCCATTCGATCTGCCGGCTGGTACAATCGATCGGCGCGTGTATTCAATGTGAAGGGGAGGTCTCTTATGAGTCTGTCGCCAGATTTATGCAACAGGCCGATTGCTTGGTATTGAATAGTTACATGGAGAATTCACCTTGTGTGATCGGGGAGGCGTTGTGTACAGGACTTTCAGTCATCGCTACCAAGGTTGGAGGGGTGGCGGAGTTGGTCGATCCGGTTTGCAGTGAGCTGATCCCGGCTGATAACGAACCGGCGCTCTATCAGGCTATGCAAGACATGATACAAAAGAGTAGGGGAATTAGCAGGGAAGCGGTGGCGCTTCGGGCGCAAGCTCGTTTTTCTTATGCCGTGGTTGGGCGGCAGCTGGACGAGACATATCGATCGGTTCTGGGCCTGGGTATTGTGAATTAGCCTTTCAATTGATAGATCAGGTCGATATACTGCTGCATGGCGGTAGTGGTATCCATTCCCTTTAGATCAGACCAGGCCTGATGTTTGGCTTTGTTGACAAAGTCAAATGGGTTGGCGGGTGGGTCGGTTTGACAATCACCCTCGGTGGCTTGCTTATACAGGCTATATAAACGCAGCAGGGTATCGTTGCTGGGCCGCTCGGTCAGTGTTTTGCTGGTCGCCACGGCCTCCTCGAACTGCGTGCGCAGGTTGTTGTCCATGATTATTATTTTATTACTTCGGCGATGGCTTTGCCCACCGATCCGCTGGGCATCTGTATTCGCAGCAGGCTGGCCAGGGTGGGGGCGATATCGGTCATGTACGTGTCGCGAATGACTCTGCCCGGACGGATGCCCCAGCCATACCACAAAAGCGGAATATGGGAGTCGTATGGATTCCAGAGTCCGTGTGTGGTACCGGTTTTCCCATACGCATCGATGTAATTTGGTTTCAGGATGATCTGCAGGTCGCCGCTGCGGCGAGGGTGATATCCGTTGTTCAGCATAGTACGAACCGTTTCGTTCAGCGGGGTGCTATTTAGTTCTTCCAGCGCAAAAATGCGGTCTACACCGGGCTCCAACCGTATCCATTTCATGATCTTTTCGGAAACGGCGCTGCGGTCGATCTTGGCGGAATCCAGTGCTTTTCGGTTGAGGTGAATTTGATAATTGTCGTCGCTCACGATCAGGTTGGCGATCTGATAATCTTTTTGGAGGGATTGATTTATTTGGTTGATCAATCCCATAAAAAACACCCTTCCGCCCGGCAATCTATTTTCTTGCATGTACTCGGGTACGGGCGCAGCACCATGATCGGCACTTAGAAAGACCGTGTATTGACCGGCGCCTACTTCCTTGTCGAGGAAGCGAAGAAAATCGCCCAGCTCCCGGTCCATTCGAAGGAATCCATCTTCGGATTCGACGGAATTGGGTCCGTAGGAATGTCCAATGTAATCGGGCGAGGAGAAGCTCACCGCCAATAGATCGGTGATCGCATCTTTTCCAAGCGATTCTGCCTGCAGGGCTTTTTGGGCAAACTCGAAGGTGAGGGTATTGCCATGTGGCGTGGTCAGGATCTTGCTGTAATCTTTTCCGATATAAGCGCTGAGATCATAGGGGAGTTTCTTTCCGAATACCGGGTTTTCGAAGGATTGCTCGTCATCGGTGCTGGACAAATAGGAGGAAGCCGGGTAAAGGGTCTTCCAGCCCAGTTGATAAAACGCATCCGGACGTTTTTGAGCATTGTATTGTTTCACCCATTCCGGCAGTTCGGCACGGTAATAGGTGGAGGTTACCCAATTTCCGGTTTTGCTGTCGTACCAATAGGCGGCGTTGGCACTGTGTCCGGCCGGTAAGATGGCACCGCGGTCTTTTAGCGCAATACCGACCACTTTGGATCGGAACTGGGTGGCCATGCGCAATTCATCTCCGATGGTGGTGGTAAGTAGATTGCGCGGACTCATCAGGCCGCTGTTGTTTTCGGCGCCAACGGTTTTGACAGATTTGTCATCGGTGCAGTAAACGGTAGCTTGTTTGTCTTGGTCCCACCACGCATTTCCCGTAATCCCATTGATGGAGGGCACGGAGCCTGTGTAAACGGAGGCATGTCCGCAGGCCGTTACGGTGGGCGTGTAGGGGATGAAGGTGTTTTCGCAGGTGGCACCCTGGTACAATAACCGCTTGAACCCGCCATCGGCTGCGTATCGGTCTTGATAGCGATAGAGGTAATCCCAACGCATTTGATCGAGGATCAGTCCCACGACCAACTTCGGACGTGCCGGGGCATTGGATTGTGCCAAACTGCTGAGGCAGATGAAGCCTGCCAGGAACAGAAAAGAATATTTTTTCATAGTGCTATCTGCTAGGGTTTGATGGGGGTACAATGTTCGGAGAGGATGCGGACTTTTTTTCGGTGCTTGACGATGGTGATGCTGCAGCGTTGGCGGTCGTTGAATTCTTCTCCGTGATAGAATCCTTTGCCGCTCCAGATGGTATTGACCACGGCGGTGTTTCCATCGAGTTGGATGGTTACTTCTTCTCGTTTCATGGTCTGGAGCGTGTAGACTTGAGAACCGGCTGTGGTCACCAGGCTAGCCCGGTCAAAGGTATTTCCGGATTGGGTAAAATAGAGGTAGTGGGGGGAGAGGACGGAGTCGACCAGCGCGGAGTCTTTGTTTTGCCAGCCGGAGTCAAATCGTTCGATCACTTTGAGGACTTCTGCCTTGGTGAGCACGGGTTCGGGATGACAGGCCCATCCGATCAGTCCGATCACGAAAATCCAGTGTCTTGACATCGCTGCAAAGATACTGGCTAGGCGGGGTGATTGACCGTTTGCGGACGTGGAATCAGCGCTTATTTCGGGTGGAGAGGAATTTTTTAAATTCCGTTAACGGAAGGGAGCTGAGGTTTCGATCGGCGGTCAGTCCCCCTTTTTGCGCCACCATCACCCCATAGCGGATGTCGTTGAATCCGTCGAGTTCATGGGCATCCGGATCGATGGAGATCCATCCGCCTTTATCCAATACGTAGGGGATCCATTTCCAGTCGATGTCGAGCCGACGCGGGTGCGCATTGAGTTCAATGACCACGCCGTTGGCCACGCAGGCATCGATGATCTTTTTGTGGTTGATGGGATATCCTTTTCGGCTCAGGAGGAGTCGGCCGGTCGGGTGTCCCAAGATGGTCGTGTATGGATTTTCAATGGCCTTGATCAGGCGGGTCATGGCCTTTTCTTCGGTCATGGTAAGCTGGCTGTGTACGGAGGCAATCACCAGATCGAAGGTTTCTAGGATCTCATCGGGGTAGTCCAGTTCTCCGTCGCCCAAGATATCCGCCTCGATGCTTTTGAATACCTGAAAGGTTCGTTCCGGGTATTCCTTCGCAAGTTGTAGGTTAAGGGAATCGATCTCGGCCTGTTGTTGATGGATCTGTTCGATGGAAAGTCCTTTAGCATAGAAGGCGGATCGGGAGTGATCGGATATGACGAGGTATTCCAGGTTCAGTCGCCTGACTTCCCGGGCCATGGTGGCGATGGAATCTGACCCGTCACTCCAGGTACTGTGGCTGTGAATGATACCTCGGATATCGGACGTTTGGATCAGGTTGGGCACGCCCTTTTTTTGGCTGCGTTCGATCCATCCGGCGTCGGAACGAAGGGCGGGTGGGAGGTAGGGAATGTGGAGCGAGGTGAAAATTTCTTCCTCGGTAGTTGATCGATTCAGGGTGGGTGGATGCGGTATGGCCTGTAGAAATTCTTCTGAGGCGGTGCTGTGGAACAATCGACCGGCGAGGGGTTCGTTGCCGTCCAAGAGTCGAAGGCGTAGTCCGTTGGTGAGCTGATACAGCACGCCCATTTCATTTTCTTCCAGCAGTTCCGGGGGTTGGGCGGTTTGAAAGATGGCTGTGGTTTGTGGGCGGGGGGATTGTACCACGAAGGCCAATTCATCGATGGTGGGGTCTTGCCGGCGGTAGCTACCGGTGACGGCCACTTTATCTTGACCGAAACTTTTTTTCAAGAACCCGTCGATCTGGGGGAACAGGGCTTCTACCTCGGCCCAGAGAAAATGGCCTTGGTGTTGCAGGTAATATTCAATGGCTTCTTGGATGTTCTGTTGTGTTTTGGCACCAAATCCTTTGTAGCGGGTCAGCCGGTTTTCCTGACAGGCGTAGAGCAGTTCGCCGAGCGATTCAACTTCCATTTCTTTCCAGACGATCTGGATCTTTTTCGGACCGAGGCCTTTGATATGTAGCATTTCCAACACGCCATTCGGGGTAACCTTCTCCAAGGCGACGCATTCGGCGAGTTCCTTTTTCTCCAGGATTTCGCGGATCCGCTCGGCCGTTTTGCCCCAGAGTCCGCGGATCTTACCGATCTGATCGGGCGGGTGGGTCGAAAGGGGTTGGTCTAATTTATCGACCGTGAAGGCGGCCGCACCCAGGATCTTGGCTTGGGCGGGGTCGAGGCCGTGGATGTCCATCAGCTTGCCCAGGCGTTCCAGTTGTTCGGCGATCTCGGCGTTGGTCATGCTACAAAGGTAGGCGGGGGGTAAAAAAAGTCCCCCCGCAGGGCGGGGGGACTTACTATTACTTTCGAAAGCGTTTGGAAGATTACTTCTTCTTCTTAGCGGCTTTCTTCTTAGCAGCTTTCTTCTTAGGGGCTGCTTTTTTCTTAGCTACTTTCTTAGCAGCTTTCTTTTTGGGAGCTGCTTTTTTAGCGGCTTTCTTTTTAGTTGCCATTGTTTTGAATTTAATGGTTGGCAAAATGGGTTAACGATAGTAAAAATAACAATAATTTTACTACACCCAAATTATTTTTCCACAAAAGTCAAAAGGGACGATCAAGCTTCGGCAGCGAGTACGGACACAAAAGTTTTGTTGTTGCGTCCTTTTTTGAACTCTACCACACCATCGGTCAGTGCGAACAAGGTGTAATCTTTACCAACACCCACATTCTTTCCGGGATGATAAACGGTGCCGCGTTGGCGAACCAATATGTTCCCGGAGATCGCGGGTTGTCCGCCGAAAATTTTTACACCCAAGCGTTTGCTTTGTGAGTCGCGACCATTCTTAACACTACCTTCTCCTTTCTTATGTGCCATGATGCAATGAGTTTAGTGAGATTGATTCCAATTAAAATTAAGCGATGTCTGTAACCTTGATTTGCGTATAAGCGGTGCGGTGACCTTTCTTTTTGTGAAAGCCTTTGCGACGCTTTTGTTTGTAGGCGATCACGGTGTCTCCTTTGACATGCCCCAGGATCTCGGCTTTTACGGATCCAGGGTTAGTGCCTACGGAAAGTTTTCCGCCGGCGTCTACCAGCAATACTTCCAGGGCTACGGGATCTCCGGCGGCACCGGCCAGTTGGGGTACATAGAGGGTTTGATTCTTCTCTACTTTGAATTGCTGTCCGGCTATTTTTACAACTGCTACCATAACAAAAAATTAGGAACGCAAAGGTAGGCGGAAAATCCGAACCGACCAACAGAAAATCAGCCCGATAGGTCGGTTTCTTGGCTCGGTCCCCTTTACCTTTGGAGGGTCATATCCCCATGAAATTCAAGTCTTTTCTGGCACGTCCCTTTGCGCAATTTGTACACAAGGGCATCCAGCGTACCAAGGCCTCGGCGCTGGCCGACCAGCTTTCGATCCTTTCCATGTTGCTGCAACAGGGGCGCAAGACCAAATATGGCCAGTCGCTTCGTATCGATCAAGTTAATGATTATGAAGGCTTTAAGTCGGCTGTACCCTTGCAAGATTACGAGGGTTTTCGTCCCTGGATCGAGCGGATCAAGTCCGGGGAGTCGGATGTATTGTGGCGGGGGCGTCCCCTTTATTTTGCCAAGACCTCCGGCACTACCAGCGGGGTGAAGTATATCCCCATCACGAAGGATTCCATCCCCAACCATATTCAGACGGCTCGCAATGCGCTCCTATGTTATATGGCCGAGACCGGAAATACGGCCTTTGCCGATGGCAAAATGATCTTTTTGTCCGGTTCCCCCGAGTTGGAACGGGTGGGGGGTATTCCGACCGGCCGGTTAAGCGGCATTGTGAACCACCACATCCCGGCTTATTTGCGATCCAATCAGCTGCCTACCTACGCCACCAATTGCATCGAGGATTGGGAGCAGAAGTTGGCTCGGATCGTGGAGGAGACCTGGGATAAGCCCATGACACTTATTAGTGGTATACCGCCGTGGATGCAGATGTATTTTGATGCATTGCAGCAACGCACCGGGAAAAAGGTGGGGGACTTGTTTCCGCATTTTCGGGTGATGGTGCAGGGGGGCGTCAAATTCGAGCCCTATCGGTCGCGTTTGATGGAAAGCATTGGCAGACCGGTCGATACCATTGAGTTGTTTCCGGCCAGTGAAGGATTTTTTGCTTTTCAGGATACACTGACCGAACCGGGGTTATTATTGAATACCCGGAGCGGCATCTTCTTTGAATTCGTTCCGCTTTCGGAGATCGGAAAGCCCGATGCCCGAAGATTGTCGTTGGCGGAGGTGCGGTTGGGCGAGCAGTATGCGCTGATCATTAATAGTAACGCCGGACTTTGGGGCTATAATATCGGGGATACGGTTCGATTCGTTTCATTGGATCCGTTTCGGTTGGTAGTGACCGGGCGCATCAAACATTTTATTTCAGCATTTGGGGAACATGTGATCGGGGAGGAAGTGGAGTCGGCTTTGCGGCTGACGGCCGATGCGATGGGCGTTGCCATTACCGAGTTTACGGTAGCACCGGTGGTGAGTCAGGGTCAGGGACAGTCGCACCACGAATGGTGGATCGAGTTTCAGCAGGTGCCCGCGGACCTCGCGGTGTTTGCCGAACACCTCGACGCACGGATGCGGGAGAAAAACGTATATTACGATGATCTGATCAAGGGTCATATTCTTTCGCCGTTGCGCATCCAACCGGTACAACCGGGCGGATTCATTGAATACATGCGCTCGATCGGAAAGCTGGGCGGACAAAATAAGGTCCCCCGTCTCAGCAACGACCGAACCTTGGCAGAGGGACTGTATCCCTGGAAGATGAAAACAAACGGATGAGTACGCAGCAAACTTTCCCCAAAAAACGAATGGCCCTGTTCGGTTCTACCGGATCCATCGGTACACAGGCCTTGGATGTGATCCGAGCCAATGCCGACCGGTTCGAAGCGTCCATTTTAACGGCTCAGAACAACGAGGAGTTATTGATCCAGCAGGCGCTCGAGTTTCTGCCCCATACGGTCGTGATCGGAGATCCGGCCCGATATCAAAAAGTAAAGGAGGCCTTGCAGGGTAAGCCCATCACCGTGATGAGCGGCGAGAAAGCCTTGGAGGAAGCGGCGTCTCACGATGACTATGACATGATGTTGGCCGCCATCGTGGGGTATGCCGGTTTGCGGCCCACGCTTTGTGCCATCGAAAAAGGAAAAACGATCGGACTGGCCAACAAGGAAACCCTGGTCGTGGCCGGTGACATCGTGATGCAAAAGGCCGTGCAAAAACGGGTGCCGATCTTGCCGGTCGATTCGGAGCACTCGGCGATCTTTCAGTGTTTGGTGGGGGAAACGCGCAACCCGATCGATAAGGTGATCCTGACGGCCTCGGGGGGGCCATTCCTGGGGAAGAAACCCAATTTTTTGGTCAACGTCAAACGCGAACATGCTTTGCAGCATCCTAATTGGAGCATGGGGGCGAAAATTACCATCGACTCGGCCACGCTGATGAATAAGGGACTCGAAATGATCGAGGCCAAATGGTTGTTCAACCTCCGACCCGATCAGATCCAAGTTGTGGTACACCCGCAAAGCATCATTCACAGCTTGGTTCAGTTTCAGGATGGAAGTCTGAAGGCCCAGATGGGTTTGCCGGACATGAAACTCCCCATCCAATATGCCATGGCCTTTCCGCAGCGCATTCCCAATGACTTTCCCCGATACGATTTCAGAAAAGTGAGTACGCTCACGTTTGAGGAGCCGGACCTGCGCACGTTTCGCAACCTGGCGCTGGCACAGGAGGCCTTGGCCAAGGGAGGCAATCTGCCTTGTGTGCTGAATGCGGCCAACGAGATCGCGGTGTTTGCCTTTTTACGCAACCGGATCAACTTTTTGGACATGACCACGGTCATTGAAAAAACCATGGCACAGGTGCCTTTCATTCAGCATCCCAGTTTGCAGCAGTATTTTGATAGCGACGGGGAAGCGCGTAGCTTTGCAGCTGACTTAATTCATCTATGACGAATCCCGCCCCGGCGGGTCTTTTTATCCACTGACATGATACCGATTGCAATTTCTTGGGGAGAGGTGGGCATCAAAGCCGGTCAACTGATCCTGTCCCTTTCCATTCTGGTGATCTTACATGAGTTTGGTCACTTCATCACGGCCCGTTGGTTCGGCTGTCGGGTGGAGAAATTCTTTTTATTCTTCGATCCCTGGTTTGCCTTGGTCAAGAAAAAAGTCGGCGATACCGTTTACGGAATTGGCTGGTTGCCCCTGGGCGGGTACGTCAAGATCTCCGGCATGATCGATGAGAGCATGGACAAGGAGGCCCTCAAGCAACCCGCACAACCCTGGGAGTTTCGAAGCAAGCCGGCGTGGCAGCGGTTGATCGTGATGTTGGGCGGGGTGATCATGAACATACTGACCGCCTTTGTCATCTATGCGGCGATCCTGATGGTGTGGGGCGATAAAAAAGTTCCCTCCAGCTCCATGAAATACGGTGTGCACGTGGGCGACAGCACCCTGTGGAAGATCGGGTTTCGAAACGGCGATCGTATCGTTGGAGTGGATGGAGAAGAGGTGTACGACCTCACCCGGTTCAAGAAAAAACTGATCACGAGTTCCAAGGTGCAGTTGGAGCGAAACGGACAACAGCTCGAATTGACCATGCCGGAGAATTTTGTCGAGCAATTGGTCGAGAACAAGAACCAACCCCGCAAAGGATTCATTGAACCGCGTATTCCGGCCTGGGTATACCAAGTGTCCGATACT
This sequence comes from Bacteroidota bacterium, assembly GCA_005789565.1. GTDB lineage: Bacteria > Bacteroidota > Bacteroidia > Chitinophagales > Chitinophagaceae > JJ008. The sequence continues at coordinate 11,942 of SXXL01000078.1, forward strand.
TCGGCGGCCTATCGGGCCGGACTGCGCACGCAGGATCGGATCGTTGGGTTGGATACGATGAAGCTTCAGTTCTTTGATGAATTGGCCGATCAACTTCAAAATAAAAAAGGACAGTCGGCTCTGCTGACGGTGAACCGTAATGGGCAGGATACCAGTTTCACCGTGCAGGTGAATGAGCAGGGACAGATCGGATTCTATACGTACAGTAAATTGAGTCAGCTGGATAGTTTGGGTTGGATCCAACTGGAGGTCACCAAGCAGGGACTCCTGGGCGCCTTACCGGCGGGGATTGAGATGACTTTTACGGAGTTGCGGGATTATATGAATCAGATGGTCACGATCCTGACCCCGGGTACCGGCGGGTACAAGGCGATGGGCGGGTTCAAGTCCATGGGCGCGATCTTTGCGCCGGTGTGGGACTGGGAATCATTCTGGAAGCTGACCGCGATGCTATCCGTGATACTGGCCTTCATGAATATATTGCCCATTCCGGCATTGGACGGAGGACACGTGTTATTTACCTTATATGAAATGATCACTCGTCGCAAACCCTCCGAAAAATTTTTGGAGTATGCACAAATGGCGGGCATGATCATCTTACTCGGACTCATGATCTATGCCAATGCGAACGATTGGCTGGGATGGGGGCGTTAGGTTTTGACAGCATAGCTCTTTGAAAGTATAAGCATGTACTGCGTTGCGTAATTCGCAGTTTAACGTGAATACGAGAACTACAAATGGCAATACTCAGTATGCCATGGCTGCCTAATCAGTGATTAAGTAGTCATTCGGGCCGCCGGGCCGGTCGATCTGTTACCACGCCCCGCCGCCGACTCAAAAACAAAACAGGTTGCGATCGCCTCAGGCTGTGCCGGCGATCTAAGTCCCATCCAGCTAAGGCCGTTATCGGTTGTTTGTTCCCAGTAACTGCCCGACACCCCAAAATAAACTAAACATGTAGAAGGCTTTCATTGACTTTGTTTGGACACCGGTTCGATTCCGGTCGCCTCCACTGACCCTGTACGAATGGCTACGCCTTAGTACAGGGTAGTTTGAATAGTTTGAATCGTTTGGAGAGTTTGAGCAGATTGGAGAGTTATGGAGAAGATCAGCATTTTGTTGGTGGAGGATCATAAGTTGATCCGGGAGACCTGGGCGATGTTGCTACAATCCGATCCGCGTTTCCAAGTGATTGGGGAGACTGACAATGTGGATCAGGCCTTGCAGATCTGTCGGGAGAAACACCCCACGATCGTGCTCATGGATATCAATATGAGTCCCGTCAACGGCTTCGAAGCCACGCAGCTTATTCGTAAGTACGTCCCAGCGACCAAAATCATCGGCGTCTCCATGCACTCCATGCCGGCCTACGCCCAACGCATGCTTCAAAACGGTGCGCACGGATACGTTACCAAAAATTCTTCCAAGGAAGAACTCTTCGAAGCCCTGATCGAAGTACAAAAAGGAAACAAGTACATCTGTCGGGAGGTGAAGGATATCCTGGCTCACCAGAAATTGGAAATGACCGAGGAAGGCACCCCCGACCTCAATAACCTCTCCCGACGCGAATTGGAGGTCATTCAACTGATCAAATCCGGACTCTCCTCCAAGGAGATCGCTCAAAAACTCGACCTTTCCCTCAAAACCGTGGAGGTACACCGATACAACATCCTGAAAAAATTACACCTGAAAAACACCGCCGCCCTGGTCAATTTTATTAACTCACAGGGACTCTGATCAGCGCCCCTCCAACACCTGCCGTAACTCGGCAGGCTCAATGCTGAGATGATTGGCATGATAAAAACAAACCCCCTCCCGGATCAATAACAATTGCGGAGACTCATGCACCAAGCCAAAAGCATCCGTGATGGCTTGCGACAAGGAACGATGCTGCAATAGATCCAATAAATGATAACCGACACCGGCCGAAGGCTGCTCCCGATCGAACCGGCCCAAGGCTACCCGACTGATCGAACAGCGCGTACTATGCTTGAAAATGACCTGCGGAGAGGAATAGGAAGCTAGGCGCAACTCCTCCAACTGTTGCAGATTCGAAAGGGGACTCCACATAAAGATCAGCCCCGGAATTTTCCAGCCCCCGATACATTACCCGGACAACCATATTTCGGTGCCACACAGGAGCCCAAACAAAGGGTGACCGCAAGGACCAGCAGGAAAAAGGATAAAAATCTCGTCATAAAAACAAAGATAATCAGTTTTTTCCCCGACCGGACCAAGCATCAAAATCAATTACCTTTACCCAAACCTGTTTCATTCATGTTGCAACTGACCAAGCCCCTGGCATTCATCGACTTGGAAACCACCGGGGTCAACCTCGGAAACGACCGGATCGTCGAGATCGCCATCGTCAAGATCCTCACCGATGGCACCCGCAGCGTCAAGCGGAAACTCATCAATCCCGAGATGCCCATTCCCGCCGCCTCCAGTGCCGTTCACGGCATCACCGATGAAATGGTCAAAGACGCCCCCACCTTCAAGCAGCTCGCGCAAGAGATCAAACAAATGCTCGATGGCTGCGACCTGGCCGGCTATAATTCCAACCGATTCGACATTCCCCTGCTGATGGAAGAGTTCCTTCGGGCACAGGTAGATTTTGATATGAAAGGTCGGCGGCTGCTCGACGTGCAAGCCATTTTTTATAAAATGGAACCCCGTACCCTTGGCGCTGCCTATAAATTTTATTGCGAAAAGGTGTTGGAAGACGCTCACAGCGCCGAAGCAGATGCTACGGCAACGTACGAGGTCCTGCAGGCACAAGTAGAACGATATCCCCAACTCGGTAATAATGTCGACAGCATCCTCAAGACCATCGGCGAGGAACCCATCGTCGATTTTGCTCGACGCTTCATCTGGGAAAACGGTGTCGAGGTATTCAATTTCGGAAAATACAAAGGCAAACCCGTGGCCGACGTGCTGCGAACCGAACCCCAGTATTACGATTGGATGATGAAAGGCGACTTTCCCCAACACACCAAACAAAAGCTGACCGAGATCTATACCCGAACCCTGCTCAAGAAAACCTAGCCACTTGCCCAGCACCCTGGTCATCATCCCTACCTACAACGAGCGGGAGAATATACCTCCCCTGCTGGAAAAAGTGTTTTCACTGGTCACCGGCTTCCACGTGCTGATCGTTGACGACGGTTCACCCGACGGAACAGCCTCCCTCGTGCAAGAACTCCAACCCCGCTATGCCGACCGATTATTTTTATTGCAACGAAGCGGTAAGTTAGGATTGGGCACCGCATACCTGACCGGATTCCAATGGGGACTGGAACAGGGGTATCAATATCTTTTTGAGATGGATGCCGATTTTTCCCACGATCCCAACGACCTGCCCCGGTTGCTGGAAGCCTGCGAAAAACAAGGCGCCGATCTTTCAGTAGGCTCCCGTTATGTGAAGGGCGGCGGCGTTCAAAATTGGCCCTTCAATCGCATCGCGTTATCAAAAGGCGCATCGCTCTATACCCGGCTCATCACCGGTATGCCGATCAAAGACCCCACGGCCGGATTCATGTGCTACAGCCGAAACGTACTGCAGCAACTGGACCTCCACAAGATCCGATTTGTCGGCTATGCCTTCCAGATCGAAATGAAATACAAAGCCTGGCGCGCCGGATTCAAGATCCAAGAAGTCCCTATTCTTTTCAAGGACCGAACCCATGGCCAATCCAAAATGCATCGAGGCATCATCGAAGAAGGTATCTGGGGCGTTCTCAAGCTTCGTTGGCATGCCTGGTGGGGCAATTGATAACCATTCCTCTTGAAAAAAGCCTACCTACAACTGCACGTGGCCGTACTCTTGGCGGGGTTCACCGGCATTCTGGGTCGGCTGATCGAACTCAACGAAGCCTGGCTGGTCTGGTATCGGGTGGGACTGACCGCCCTTGCGTTCTGGGTGCTTTTGTTATTTCGAAAGGAAAACGTTCGGATCGGATGGAAAACGATTCTTTCCATCATGGCCGTCGGGGTCGTGGCCACCACGCACTGGCTAACCTTCTACGGATCCATCAAATATGCTAACGTATCCATCGCGCTGGTCTGCTTTGCTTCCATCGGATTTTTTACCGCGTTGTTCGAGCCGTTGCTGTTGGGTACCAAATTTCGCTGGGTGGAAGGGGCGTTGGGATTGTTGATCCTCTTAGGGATCTACCTGATCTTTCTTTTCGATTGGCAATACCGAACCGGGATCCTGTTGGGAATGATCTCCGCGGTGTTTGCCTCCCTGTTTCCCATCTGGAACCGATATTTCTTGCGCGAGGTTTCCGCCACCTCCTTGTTAGCTTGGCAACAGACCGGCGGATTTCTTTTTCTGTCGGCGATCCTGCCCATTTATCTTTCGTACTCTACCATCGGCACGCATGTTCCATCACTAAGCGATTGGGCCTGGTTGCTTTTTCTAGTGCTTGGTTGCTCCGTTTGGGCCTTTCAGCTTTCCGCTGCCGCCCTGAAAAAACTTTCCGCTTTTACGGTGAATCTCAGTTTCGGACTGGAACCGATCTACGGAATACTGCTGGCCTTTTGGATCTACCGCGAGGATAAACTGCTCCACCCGGGATTTTACCTGGGGGCCTTCATCATTTTGATGGCCCTACTAGCCCATGCCTGGATTTCCTTTCGAACCCAAAAGAAATAAATAACTTTCCCAAACTTCATTCTTCATCCTTCACCCTTCACCCTTCAACCTCCTCTATGCTTCGAGCTACTTTACTGCTGTTGACAGGATGTGTACTCAGCTTTTCTGCTGCTGCTCAAAAAAAACCGCTGGACCATACCGTGTACGATGGATGGCAACGGGTGGGCGAGAAGCAGGTTAGTTCCAATGGTAACTGGGTAGCCTATACGGTCGATCTCCAGGAAGGAGACGGCAATCTGTTTTGGAAAGGGCTGGGGGAGCGATCCACCGAGCGAAATACCCCCCGCGGGTATAATCTCCAATTCGAACCCAACGGTCAGTTTCTATTTGCCAAAGTAAAACCGCCGTTCGCAGATACCCGAGCGGCCAAGATCAAAAAGAAGAAACCGGAGGAGATGCCGAAGGATTCTTTTCTGATGGTCGACCTGACCCGTGATTCACTCCGAAAGATCGCAAACGTCAAGAGCTATAAATTCCCCGACTCCACCGGCGGTTGGGTGGCCTGGCACCTGGAGAAAATGCCAATGGCCAAACCAAAAAAAGCAGTAGCTCCGCCAGATAACCGTTTGGATAGTTTGGGAAGGGTCATCGACTCCTTGCAAAAACAGATCCAGCTTTTATCCGCTCCCCCTGCCACCAAGAAAAAGAAGCGGGACGAGGAAGACCCGTGGGATGCGGACGAGGAGTCCGGTCCCGGTGCTGCAAACGAGGTTGGATCCGATCTGGTGGTGATGAATCTTCAAACGGGCAAACAACGAACGATCTCTCGGGTACTCGACTACCAGTTCAGCAAAAAAGGAAATCGGTTGGCGATCGAATGTTCCTATGATCCGTCGGATAGTACCAACCAAAACCGGGTGTGGTGTCTTGATCTGACATCCGACTCCTTGTACAACGTGAGCCGCGGTGGCAACGATTTTCGTCAATTCGTATTTAATGAGGACGGATCTCAATTGGTCTTTCTCGCCGAGCGGGATGCCCGCCCCAAAGAGCTGCTGAAATACTACCGACTCTGGCACTACCGACTGGGGATGGACTCCGCCAGGATCTTGGTCGATCGACACAGCGCCGGCATGCCGCTCGGACATGCACCCAGCGAGTATGCTCAACTGAAATTCAGTCCCAGCGGAAAACGCCTATTCCTGGGCACCGCTCCCATCCAGCCCGCCAAAGACACCAGTCGCATCGAGATCGATCAAGTCAAGCTGGATGTCTGGCATTACAATGATGATTATCTGCAAACGCAGCAATTGGCCAACCTCTCCCGCGATCTCCAACGCAATTATTTGGCCTACGTCGATCTGGAGTCCGGAAAACTCATTCAGCTGGCAAATGCCTCCATGACACAAGTCCTCCTCAGCCGGGATGGGGATGGCGATGTTTTCTACGGCCTGGCCGATAGTGGCTACCGATTGGTGAGTCAGTGGACAGGCCGAACCGACCGCGATATCTATACGATTGAAGCAGCTACGGGGGTTCGTAAAATGATCACTCATGATCTTGCTGCCGTGATCGGTGCGGCAAATGTTTCACCGCAGGGGAATGCACTGGTTTGGTACGACCTGCGAAAAAGACAATATCAACTTTGGGATGGGGCGGCCATTCGCACGATCTCCAAAGCCATCCAGTTTCCGCTGTGGGACGAAGACAACGACGTACCCGACGATCCGATGCCCCACGGATTCATCGGCTGGCTGTCCACTGGTTCTGCCTGCTTGGTGTACGATCGATATGATATCTGGCAATTGGATACGGCCCGTCAATCCAAACCCTTACGCTTGACCGATCGGGGAAGAGAGAACAAACGCCGATACCGGGTGCTTCGGTTGCAAACTGAGGAGCGGGCCTGGACGGCGGGACAAACCATCGCCCTACGCGGTTTTCAGGAAGTCGATAAAAAAGAATCATTGATCGAGGCTGTTTGGGATGGCAACAAACTGTTGCTCACCCCCCTCACGAATTTTCAACCCAACCTGATCGGCTCGGTGCAAAAATCCCGACAGGCCGATCGCTGGATCTTCACCTTGGAAAATTATAAGCAATCACCCGATCTCTACACCCGGGTGCGTGCAAACGCCACGGAAGATCCCTTGAAGCTGACAAGTCTGAACCCGCAACAAGAACAATACAATTGGGGAACGGCAGAGCTTTATTCCTGGCGATCGATCGATGGCAAGCCAGCTACCGGCGTATTGTACAAGCCGGAAGATTTCGATCCGAAGAAGAAATATCCCCTGATCCTTTATTTCTATGAAACCCATACGGATGCCTTGCATCAGTATATTCCTCCTACGCCCACCGGTAGTCGCCTGAACATCTCCTTCTTTGTGAGCCGGGGTTATGTGGTTTGCTCACCGGATATCCGATACACGACCGGGCAACCGGCGCAAAGTGCCTATAATTATGTAGTCAGTGCCGCCCGATCCCTGGCGGCCAAGCCATGGATCGATGGGAAGAACATGGGTATACAGGGACAAAGCTGGGGAGGCATACAAGTGGCACAGCTGGTAACCATGACCAATCTTTTCAAAGCAGCCTGGTCGGGTGCACCAGTGGCCAATATGACCAGTGCCTATGGCGGGATCCGATGGGAGAGTGGACTGAATCGTCAGTTCCAATACGAGAAATCACAGAGTCGGATCGGAGCCACGCTTTGGGAGCGACCGGATCTCTATATCAAAAATTCACCGCTGTTTCACGTTCCCAAGATCCAAACTCCGATGGTCATCATGGCCAACGATGCCGATGGAGCCGTTCCCTGGTATCAGGGTATTGAGCTATTCACGGCCATGCGGCGTTTGAATAAACCCGTCTGGATGTTGAATTACAATGGCGAAGCCCACAATTTACGCGAGCGAAAAAATCAAAAAGACATCTCGCAGCGTGAGCAACAATTCTTTGATTGGTTGCTGAAGGGAGAAAAGCCACCCAAATGGATCACAGACGGGATTCCGGCTACCCAAAAAGGAAGAGAATGGGGTCTGGAGCTCGTCGATGAAAAAGAATGAGGAGCTGCTTTAGAAATCTCGAGCCGGATCGAAGTTCTCCAATTCCTTTGCCACGGCGGTGAGGAATGTTGCACCCAAACTTCCATCCACGATGCGGTGGTCGTAGCTCATGCTCAGGTACATCATGTGTCGGATAGCGATGCTGTCGCCAGCCGGAGTTTCGACCACAACCGGACGTTTCTTGATCGCACCCACGGCCAAGATCGCCACTTGGGGCTGATTGATGATGGGCGTGCCCATGAGACTGCCGAAGGTTCCCACATTGGTCAGCGTGAACGTACCGCCGGTGGTATCATCCACTTTTAGTTTTCCGTTGCGGGCGGCATCGGCCAGCTGATTGACTTGTTTGGTGAGTCCGACTAGATTCAACTGGTCGGCATTTTTAATGACGGGCACAATGAGATTCCCGGAAGGCAGGGCCGTGGCCATGCCGATATTGATATCCTTTTTGATCAGGATGTGATGATTGTCGACAGAGCTGTTGATTAGGGGGAATTTTTTGATACACCGGACGATCGCTTCGATGAACAACGGTGTGAAGGTGATCTTGGTGCCTTCTCTCTTTTCAAATTCCTTTTTGCATTTCTCACGCCACATCACCAGGTTGGTGACATCGGCTTCGGTGAAGCTGGTAACGTGCGGACTGGTTTGCTTGCTGCGCACCATGTGGTCGGCGATCAGGCGACGCATGCGGTCCATTTCCACCACCTCTACATTGCCGGACGCCACCGGTGCAGGAAGTGACGTTTCCGGGGCGATCTGTTGGATGGGTACGCGCATCTCTGCGGATGCCACTGGTTGCGGCAGTTTGGTTCCAGTCCCCCGTTGTGCCACATATTGTAAAATATCTTTTTTGGTCACCCGCCCCTCATTGCCCGTTCCGGGCACGGCTTCCAATTCAGCCATCGATACCCCTTCGCTGGCAGCGATATTCAGTACCAGCGGCGAGTAAAAACGATTGGGTTGTGTGTTGGTGATCAAGACAGGTTTGGGCAGCGGCGTGGTGGTAGGTTTGGATTCCAGCACCACCGCTTCCTGGATTGGCGTGGGAGTTGGCGCAGGGGTTGAGACCGGTTCGGCAGCACCGGTTCGGATGCGTGCGATCACGGAGCCGATGGGAACAACATCATTCACTTTCCACAAGATCTCCTCGATCACGCCGGCCGTGGTGCTGGGCACCTCGCTGTCTACTTTATCGGTCGCGATCTCCAGGACGGTCTCGTCGAGCGCCACCGAGTCGCCGGGTTGTTTATGCCACTTCAGAATGGTGGCTTCCATGATGCTTTCGCCCAGCTTGGGCATGACGAGATCGACCAGAGCCATAGTGTTTTTTTGTCGGCGTAAAGGTAGGGAATTCGACCGCTTCGCTAACCCTCGTTCGTCCGAAGTAGTTCCCACAGCATCAATAAGCATTGATGGGTGGTAATGACGGTGTTCCGGGACCGGTCGAACCGTAAGTTCAGTTGGCGGGTGATGATACGTTGGCGAGATCCGGCGGCGATCCAAACGGTACCGACTGGTTTTTCGGGGGTTGCCCCGCCGGGTCCCAGGATGCCGCTGACCGAAACCATGAAATCGGTTCCCAATCGTTTGAGTCCCCCGTGAATCATCTCCGTCACGGCTTTTTCGCTGACCGCTCCCACGGTCACCAGCGTTTCCTGTTGTACATCCAGCAGTTCTACTTTGATGCGGTTGGCATAGCTGACCACACTTCCGATGAAATATTCCGAGGATCCGGGAACGGAGGTGAGGAGCTGAGCGATGCTGCCGCCGGTACAACTTTCTGCCGTCCCCAAAGTTTTTTTATGTTTTCTCAACCAGTTTCCGATCAGTACTTCCAAGTTGATATCCGCATCCGTCACCAGCCAGGTGTTGACCGCTGCCGCCAGCCGTGGAAAGGCCTCTTCGATCAGGGCGTTGCCCTCCGACTCGGAAGCGCCGATATAGGTAAGCCGAAGTTTGACCATGCCAAACTTGGGCAGGTAGGCCAGCTTGATGGAATTGGATAAAGTAGATTCGAACTCGGTCAGGGCTTCTGCTAAGATCGATTCACCGGCACCGGCCGTCAGCAACGTACGGTGCAGGATGCTGGCCATTTTCCATTCTCGGACGACTCGTGGGATCACCTGTTCGGTGATCAGTCGTTTCATCTCGGCGGGAACGCCCGGCAAGGAGATGAAAACTTTTCCATTTTTTCGGAACAGCATGCCCGGGGCAGTTCCAATGGCGTTGGGTAGTACCTCGCAAACGTCGGGCACGTCGGCTTGACGGATGTTTCGGTCCAGCAGGGGGCCGGGACGGCGATAAACTTCTTTGAATAGATACTCGATGTGTCGCAGCACGGATTCATCTTGGATCAATTTTCCGCCGAAGTATTCACAGAGTAGCGGCTTGGTGATATCGTCGGAGGTGGGGCCCAATCCACCCGTGATCAACACAAGGTCGGATGTTTGGGATTCTTGGTCCAGCGCCTGCCAAATATCATCATATCGATCCCCGACGGCCACCCGGCGCCGTACCCACATACCGATTTGATTCAGTTCTTGTGCGATGAAGGCACTGTTGGTATCGATGGTTTGGCCGATCAGCAATTCATCGCCGATGGTGATGATGGACGCGGTAGGCAGGGCGGTTGACATAAGGAGCCTGCAAAAGTAGTTCTTTCCCTTTACCCTAGCCAAATCCAAAGTGGGAAGGCGACGCTTGCTACCCAGAGAAGGAGGATCCCGATCTTGGCTACGACCGAGAGGTCTTGTATCAGGGTTCGATGGAGTTGGGATTCGACGGCTGCTTGGATCTGTGGCTCGGCCGGGGCATATGTTTCCAGGTGTTCTCCGGCCAGTGCCTGAATTGTTTTGTTTTCCTCGATCAAGATCCGTCGGATCCGCCAATAATCGATGTCGGGCAGGGCCTCATAATCAATCTCGGTTTCAATACCGCTGGCGGCCATTCTTTTATCCACTCGCTGGTCGGCTGCACTTTTCCATAACCGAAATAGCAATCCGATCGGAATGATCAACAGCAAATAGAGCTGGTATTGTATGGCCAGATAACTCATGAAGGCGGCGGAGAGCAGTACAAACAGTTTGCTGACCCAACCTTCCTCATCCAAAAAAACACGATTCAATAATTGTCCGCCGTCGAGCGGATAAACCGGCAGCAGGTTCAGTCCGTTCAGTACCACCAAAAACAGCATCAGGTTTTTTAGGTTGATGTCGAACGGGCCCGGGTAGGGGATCAAGCCATTTTTCATCAATAGGTAGAGCATGGCACCCAGCAGCATGCCTGGCAGGGGACCGGCCAGCAGTACGATGGCTGATTCGCGCTGGGTAACGACGCGTTTGGATCCGGAGACATAGGCACCGAGCAGGGGTAGAAAAAAAACGCCCAGGTCGCGGTAGCCCACTTGTCGCATCGCTACAAAGTGGCCGCCCTCGTGTAACAGAAGCACGAACGTGATGAGTAGCAAATTTTCCAGATCTCCCAGCAGCCAATACCCCGCCAACAGATAGAGCAGCAAACTCAACAACGAGCGACCGATGGGAGAGGACTGAGCGGGTGGCGGGGCCGGAAATTTAGGAAGGGGTCCCTGCGCGGAAGAAAATATGTCGGACGGTTCAGTCAACGTAAAAAGGTTTCAGGCGGTGCAGCAGCATTTCAGGCATGGATGTTTTTTGATTGGTTGCCGTTTCCCAGAAATACAATTTGATTGTGGCTTTCATCAGCAGTTCCTCCGGATCGCGGTATACTTCCTGTTGAAAAACGATGCGGTGGTCGGCCGGCAATTGCGGCAAGCTTGTTCGTACCCGAAGGAGGTCATCGTATCGGGCCGGTCGCAGGTATTTCACTTGTACTTCTATCACGGGCATGCTGATGCCCATTTTTTCCATGTCGGCATAAGCGACTCCTAAGGAACGCATGGCTTCCACTCGTCCCGATTCGAGGTAAGGAAAAAAATGTCCGTGATACACGACGCCCATTTGGTCGGTCTCGGCGTAGCGGACTCGGATCAGGGTTTCATGCGTGAACATGCGCTTATTTGCCGATCAGTCGGTCCAGGCTGAATTTCCCGGGTCCGGTAAATAAAATAAAAACGAAGACCGTCAGGAACAGTGCGGCCGATTCTCCGTCCTCAAAGATTCGTCCCCCATGCACCATGAACAAAGCGATGGACATGACCATGACCAGCGGAATGGCGGCCAAGCGAGTCAGTAAGCCGAACACCAGTAGGACGGCACAAAAAAATTCGGCGAAGATCACCAGCGCCAAGGAGAGGGTTGGACCGAGGTGGATCGGATCGGGAAAGTTTTTGACGTTGTCCGTAAAGTGAATGAGTTTATCGAATCCGTGGTAGGTCATCAGTCCGCCGCCCATCACCCGAAGGATGAACAAGGAGAAATCCAGGGCGCCTTGTTTGTATTTTGTGCTGAAAAATTGGCTCATATACGTGGGTTTGTATTCGAAAATAAGCAAAATGGGGCGCTTCAAGGGAATGTTAAATTCATCCAAAAGGAGCTTATCCACAGTTGTTTGAAATCAACTTTGCCGCAATCCCCAATAAAACTGGAAATTGGAACGTTTACAGAACTGTATGCCCGGACGTAGTATCATACTTGCGTTGCTTCTGATCGTTTCCTTGGGGAAGGGATATGCCCAGCGCACGGCGGTGGAAACGGACCTGCGTCGAGCGTGGAACCAAGCCGTGCAATGGTTCTATTCTGGGCAGGAATCGTTGGCCTATCCGTTGTTTCTGCGTTGGCATCAATCCCCTGGCTCGGCTACGCAACCGGCGGTGGAGCCGGGCGAACTCGATTTTTTTCGGTTGGCCTGCGGGGTTCGGTTGGATGAGCCTGCGGCACTCGAGGAAGCCGATCAATACCTGCGGGCCACGCATCCATTGGCTTATCAGCATGCTTTACAACATTACCTGGCCGATCATCATTTCAGGGCACAGCGTTTCGAAGCGGCACAACATTACTTGGATCTGGTCGATGGCCGAAACCTGCGTCAATCCGAGCTGACCCATCAACGGTTCATGCAGGGATATGTAGACTTTATCGCCCAGCGCTTCATACCGGCTCAAGCTTATTTTGATTCGGTGCGTACCCAGGTCGATCATCCCGATCGGTCGGCGGCCAATTATTACTATGGATTTCTCAGCCTTCGCCAACGGCAATACGACGAGGCCCTTTCGAGCCTTCGCTTGGTGGAGGCGCATCCGGAATATCGATCTATCGTACCATATTACATCGGGCAACTCTATTATTTGCAAGGGAAAAAGTCGGAGGCGATCGAGTACGTCGAGCGTAAGTTGGCCGATTCAACCGCGCAGTACTACGAATTGCCACTGAAGCAGCTGTTGGGGCACGCCTATTTTGAGAAGCGCGCATTCGACCGGGCGCTGCCCTTGTTGCAGGAATACGTCGCCCGTTCGGAGAAAGTACGACGGGAGGATGTGTATGAGCTCTCGTATTGCTATCATCAATCGGGTCAGTATGCGGCGTGTATTCCGGGATTTCGCGAGCTGGGCGGCGGACAAGATTCGTTGAGCCAACATGCCATGTATTTGTTGGGCGATGCCTATTTGAAGACCGGCGACCTGAACAGCGCCCGCAGTGCTTTCCAGTTTTGTGCCCGAAACAACAGTTATCTCGATCAGCGGGAGATCTCGTTGTTGCAGTATGCCAAACTTTCCTATGAGTTATCGTATCTCCAGGATGCGCAGACCAGCTTGGCCCAATTCCTGAACGATCATTCCCGGTCGACTTATACTTCCGAAGCACAGGAATTGATGGTGATGGTGCTGTCGGCCACCAATAATTTCCGTCAGGCCTTGCAATGGATCGAGCGGCTGGATCGCCCCTCTGCTAATTTGAAAAAATATTTTCCCCGGATCTGGTTTGGTCGGGCGATGGAGCTCGTGAACGACCAGCAGCTCGTTCAGGCACAGTCCTTATTGGATTTGGTCATACAGGAACCCACCGCCGGCACCTGGAAACAATCGGCTAATTTCTGGTCCGGCGAGATCGCTTATCGCCGTGAGCAGTACCTCGCCACGATCCGTTACCTGAATGATTATTTGACAACAGCTCCTTTTACCAATGGGGATATTAATGCGACCCATGCCCGATACAACCTCGGTTATGCCTATTTGAAGACCGCCAATTATGTGGCTGCTGCGGATCAGTTTCAGCAGATCACCAAAAGTTTACCGGGACTACCTTCCTCCTTGCTGCAAGATGCCTGGTTGCGGGCGGGGGATTGTTTTTATATGCGCCGCGAGTACAACAAGGCCAAGCCCTACTACGAGCGGGCCGTCACGATGCGCTGGCCCGCGGCCGATTACGCCCAGTTCCAGCTGGCGATGATCGCCGGCATCCGAAACCTCGCTGAAAAGATCCGATTGCTGCAAGCGATTCCGGAAACTTATCCGCAGTCTCCTTTGCTGCCGGATACATACCTGGAAATGGCCAATGCTTACATCGCCGATCAGAAATTCAGGGAGGCTATTCCGGCGCTGGAGCGCGTCATGGCCACCGCGGCGCCGGACAGCTGGATCTCCCGCGCTTTGCTGATGCAAGGGATCTGCTGGTATAATTTGGACAGCTACGAGCTATCCCTTCAGCGACTCCAAGAGGTCGTCAAACGTTTTCCCAACAGCGAGGATGCGGCCGATGCGCTGGACAATATTCGCCAGGTTTATCTGGACATGGGTCGATCGGCCGAGTTCATTGCGTACATGGACGGGATCGGCCGGCCGCTGGAATATCCGGTGGCCGATTCGTTGACCTATGCCGCCGCTGAAAAACTTTACGGATCGGATCAAGTTGAGAATGCGCGAGTGGCCCTGATCAAATACCTGGAGTTGTATCCGCAAGGACGCTATCGGTTGAAGGCATTCTATCAAACGGCCGACGTGCACCTGCGACTCAAAGACGGGTTGGTTGCCCGTCGATACATCGATTCGGTTTTGTCGCGAAGACCCAATAAACATGAAGAGTGGGCCTGGCGTGAAGGGGCTCGGTTGGCCTATTTCGAGCAAAAAGATCCTACCGCTGCGTTGCGGTATTATCAGGGCTTATATGAGGTGACCCGTAATCAGGCCTTTCGGCAGGAAGCCTTGCGCGGTTCGGTCCGTTGTTATGTTCAACTCCGCGATTGGTCGGCCGGAACACCATTCGCCCGGCTGTTGCTGCAGGAAAAAGATGCCACGGCCGATGACCGATCGGTTGCTCACCTGTTGATCGCCCACCAGACACTTCTGCTCAAACAATGGAGTGCTTCGATCGAGTCCTTTCAATCGATCTTACCCTTGAACAAAGGGTCCTTGTCCGCCGAGGCTCGATACCAAATTGCCTGGATCTATTTTCAGCAGGGAAAATGGCTCGAGTCGGAAAAAGCCGCGGAGGAGACCATCCGTCGTTCCGGTTCGTTTGAGCCCTGGTCGACCAAATCCTACCTGTTGTTGGGGGATGTTTACGTACAACAAAAGGATTACTTCAATGCCAAGGCAACCTATCAGAGCGTGGTCGATCATGCCACGGATCCGGTCTTGCAGCAAGAGGCGAAGGATAAACTTCAACAGGTAGTGGAAGCCGCGCGTAAATCAACCAAACTCGATTCCTGATGCGACCGATCAAACACCGATGGCTTTCTCTTTTACTGTTCGGATTGCCGATCGCTTCGTATGCCCAGCCGGGAAAACGGGATACCACGGGCAGTATCGATATCATTTCTCCTTTCAAACCTGCCTTACGCGATCTGGTCAAGATGCCATTTGCCGCTACTCCGCCCGCGGTCGATACGCAACGAACCCGATTGACCTATCGAATTCCCAGTCAGGAATTATCCATCGTCTATCAGCCCGGAACCTTGAAGCCGCTGGCCTATCAGGCTGATTCCAACACCGGATTTCAATCGTCCACTTTCATCAAGCTGGGCTACGGAAGCCTCCGTAATCCTTTTGTGTCCGGGGCACTGACACTCGGTACAAAATCGCCCGTACGTATTTATGTCGGGCATCAATCCGCTACCGGACCCTTGCCCTATCAAACGCATTCCGTTACAGAGGGAATGGTTACCTGGCAACTGCCCGACCGAACCAAGGGCGAATGGATGACGGCACTGGCGTTCGATCGTCGGCATTTTAACAAGTATGGTTTTGATAAAAGCTTACCAACGCCCCCGATCGACTCCATCCGACAGGTATTTCAACAATTCGAACTGCAATTGGGCTATCGACGGATCGAGCCGACCGCTACCGGTTTCTATGTAGAGCCTCAGGTGGATATCCAATTCACCACCGATGCCCTGGGTAATCAAGACTTGAACGCCCGACTGTTCATTCCCGTTCGATATCGATTCAATGAACGCCTTGCGCTTCGGGTAGAGGGACTGGCGCATGGGGGACGGATCAAGCCGGCCGGCGGAGCGGGACGGGATCAATCCGTTTACAGCTTGCATCCCACACTTCAGTTGTCTGGCACTGCTTGGTCGGTTCAGGCAGGCATTCGTCCCACTTGGGATGCAGCGGGTACCCGATTGTATCCGGATGTTCGTTTCTCCTGGCACCGTTCCACAAAACCCTGGTCGATCCGGTTACAGTGGACGGGGGAGTTGCAACGAACCGGATATCGTGAACTCTACACCCAAAATCCCTGGCTCTGGATGCCTGCTCAATGGAAAAATCAGGGCAGTATCGATCGCTCGGTTCGCTGGCAGTACAATCGCCGGGCCCACTGGGTCTATGAATTGCAATCAGGCTATCAAACGCTACGCGATGCATTTTTATTCACGAACGATACCACCGCTGCCGGGGATGGAAAATCGTTTCAAGTTGTTTACGCCGACCAGGTCCAAAATCTTTACCTCTTGGGGAAGGTCAGTTATCGCCAGTCCGATCGCTGGCTGATGCGGGCTGAACTTCGGTGGAACAATTACCACGGCCTGCGTGGGGTTGATCGGCCGTGGGGACTACTCCCCGTAGAATGGAATTTCCATGGCTGGCATCGATTTGCCAATCGATGGAAGGTTCAGGCGGATCTTTATTCCTGGTTCGCTCCTTATTATTTGCAGAAAGATGGTCGCCCTGGCCGCACGGAAGGGGCGTTGGACCTGAATCTTGGGGCACAGGTGCCCATCGCCCGATCCATCAGCGGATGGTTGCAATTCAACAATCTCCTCCATCAATCGTACCGTCGTTGGTCGCCTTACCCAACCTATGGCTTTCATATTGTCGGGGGAGTTGTATTTTCACTCGACAAAAGTCTTTTTTGATGTCTTTATTGATGAATAGTTGGTTGGCTTCGTTTCAACCCCTTCCGTTGGAAGGAGTCGGTTTGATCCAGTGGGAGCGTCGTTCGGCCGCCCGTCGGGAACAGACGCCGTTTCTCGAACCACCACAATGGTCGCTGGTCTTTCACCCCGATCCCGCCACCGTCTTACCTGCCGATCTTTTTCAGCGGATCGCCTGTTTTGGAAATGAATCCCCCGAAGTGGCCAGCCTTCAATATCGAACCTGGCTGCAGCCATTTCTAGCGGATTCGTTTCAGGTCGATATCCTGGGGCAGGGTGAATTACGCAAGCTGCCGGCAGGAAGTCCCCAGTGGCATCCACATCCCTCGGTCGCAGCGCCGGAGGCCGACCTAAGATACATTCCTTTCTCTTCCGATTATTTATTTCGCCGTTGGGATCTTTCCAACAAGCTGGTCGTTGTATGCACCATAATGGCCTTGATCGGAACACTCATCTTTTTTGTTCGAGCGAACGGAAGCTCGCAGGCGGTTGGTTCGCGGTTCTCCGTGCCCGCTGCTGCCACCGAGCCAGCCGCTCTTCCTTACCGCGAAATCCGTTGAACCGATATGTCTGCGCCTTTGCATTACGATAGTTGTCCGATTTGTGGACACGCCGATTGTCGGCCCGTGTTCCAGGTGGTCGATCAACTGGTCAGTCAGCAATCCTTTCAGCTGATCGAATGTCCGCATTGTTCCGTGCGGCTCACACAGGATGCTCCCGGTGCGGCCGACTCCGGAGCGTATTATCAATCGGATGAGTATATCTCGCATACCAACACCCGCCAGGGACTGATCAACCAGATCTATCAGTTGGTGCGCCGCCGCACCTTGTCGCAAAAAATAAAATGGGTGGAGCGGGCAACCGGTCTGTCGGGCGGACGGGTATTGGACGTAGGCAGTGGCACCGGTGCGTTTGTTTCTGCACTTCGTCGCTCCGGTTGGCGAGCGGATGGGCTGGAACCCGATGCGGCTGCCCGGCAAGTAGGCCTGCGCGATTATGGGATCACGCTGATGGAATCCGATCAGTTGTACCAGCTTCCATCCGGCGAATTTGATGCTATCACGCTTTGGCATGTTTTGGAGCACGTGCACGATCTGCACGGATACATGAAGGAGTTCCGTCGGGTCTTAAAGTCGGGTGGGCGGTTGTTGTTGGCGTTGCCGAACCATACTTCCTGGGATGCCGATCATTTTCAGCAGTGGTGGGCGGCCTACGACGTGCCCCGCCATTTGTATCATTTTGCGCCCGATTCTATCCGAGCCCTCGCCAAGCGAAACGGATTCGAGTGCCAATCGCTTCGCCCTCTCTGGTACGATGCCTTTTACATCGCACTGCTGAGTCACCAGCATCAATGCGGACAGAATCGGTGGTTGTCGTCGATGTACGTGGGACTACGTTCCAACTGGCGAGCGTATTTCGATCGGGAACGGGGAAGCTCGTTGGTCTATGTGCTCAAGCCGATCTAACGCGAGAATTCGATCTCGTACAATTCTGCCCACCATTTGCCGGTGATGTAGATCTTTTTTGTTGCCTCATCGTACGCAATTCCATTTGGCACATCCGCGCGTGGATTCAATCCCTTGTTCCGATTCCAGGTATCCGTGAGATCGGCTTTGCCGACCACTTCTCCCGTGCGGGGATCGATCTTCAATAAATAAGAGTAGGTGTATTGGTTGGCATAGATAAATCCGTCAATATATTCCAGCTCATTGAGATTGAAACTGGGTGCCCCGGCTTCCGTTACGGTCTGGCTTCGAAGCAATGTGAAATCCTGCGGGCGGTAAAAGAACAATTCGCCACTGCCGTTGCTCACGATCAGGTGATTGCCATCGTGGGTGAGACCCCATCCCTCAAACGGAACATCGAATTCCTTCACCTTTTTCAGGTTCGGCAGGGTATAAACGAATACTTTTTTTTCCTGCCAAGTGAGTTGATATACGGTGTCGCGCAGGATGGTGATCCCTTCTCCAAAAAATTTATCTCCCAGTGAAATGCTCTGCAACGTTTTGCCCGACCGGAGATCGACCCGCTTTAATTTCGATTGACCATAATTGCCGGTGCCCTCGTACAAACCACCTTTATAGATCACCAGTCCCTGCGTATAGGAGCTGGTATCATGCGGATACGCCCGCACGATCGCATAGTTGAGGGTCTGCGGGCCGGGAGGCGTGGGGTTCAACGAGCCGGTTTTTTTCTCCTCGCAACCTCCGAGGATCAATGCTGTGATTATGAGAGCATTGTGATAAAATCGCTGGGGTGATAACATCAACAGCAAGGTACAGTTTTCTCTTTAATACGGGTATTACGTAGAATTACGGTAGGGGAAAACACTCAATTTAAAGTAAATACCCTATATTCGTCGCCCGGCCGAAACGCCAACGATCCAAGATCCCTGCCAAGACCGTCTTCACCCTTCTTCGTTGTAACCCAACGAAATCCGTACCAAACCCTACCCTGGAACTATGAAAATGTTCCGTACACTACTTATTGTATTCATTTGCCTACCCCTGTTGGGAGCTGCTCAAACGCGGTGTGCCAGTGCGGATTATCAGCAGCAGCAGGTTCGGATGCAGCCGGCATTATCGGCTCGTCTCGCCAGTCTGGATAACTGGATCCAGCAAGCGGTCGCTTCACCATCCCTCGAGCGCACCCAAGAGGGCACCCTGGTTATCCCGGTGGTGTTTCATAACCTATATCATCTGCCTGCTGAGAAGATCACCGATCAGCAGGTGCAGGCCCAGTTGAAGACCTTGAATGAATGTTTTCGGATGCGCAACCCGGATACGTCCAATACCCGACCTGTTTTTAAATCATTGGCCGCGGATTGTGAGATCGAGTTTCGGTTGGCGATCTCGGATCCCGCTCGTCGGGCTACTAGCGGAATCATCCATCGATACACGCCTGTCACCTCTTGGAAAATGGGCGATGACATGAAATTCAGTGGCAAGATGGGAGCCGATGGATGGGATTCCAAAGGATACCTCAATATCTGGGTATGCCGGATGGAAAAGTTCGCCGGTTTCTCCAGCGTGCTGGGAGACGATCCGAAATTGGATGGGATCGTGTTGGACCAGGGAGCCCTGGGCGAGGGACATAAAACCTTGGTGCACGAAGTGGGTCATTGGTTGGGGCTCAAACATCTTTGGGGTGATGCGTATTGTGGGGACGATGGCGTGTCCGATACGCCCAAACAAGCCAGTTACACGATGGGATGTCCGAATACCGTTCGGATCACCTGCGGAAATAACCCGACGGGAGATATGTACAATAATTACATGGACTTCACCAGCGATGCCTGTATGACCCTATTCTCAGAGGGACAAAAAAGCCGGATGCGTTCCCTATTGAAAACCGGTGGTCTGCGTGCTTCTTTGTTGCAGTCGGTGGGACTCAAAACTCCCCTGATCGCGGAACTGCCCGTTGCCGACCTCGATCCAACCTGGCTCGAGCCGAAATTATATCCGACAGCCGTTACCCATTCCCTGCAGATCGATCTGTCGTATGACCGGCGCTGGGTAGGACAATCCTATCGGATCATCGACCTGCAAGGACGCGTGCGTCAGCAGGGAAATTTTCAATCTGCCATCCACCGGTTTAGTGCCGAGGGACTTGAAAAAGGATATTACTTGCTGGAAGCTCGTCGTACCGACGGCTTGGTGTACCAATCCAAGTTCCTCAAATTGTGATCGACTTATTTCGGATTGGCCTGCCGATTCGACAATAAAAAAGAGGACGTTTCGTCCTCTTTTTTATTGTCGCAGCTTTATTATTAGAGATGGATCGCTTCTCCGTAAGCCACCTCGATCGCATCTTTGACGCTTTCACTGATGGTGGGGTGGGGATGGATGGCGTTCAGTACTTCGTGATAGGTGGTCTCCAGCTTGCGGGCCGTAACGGTTT
The DNA here is from genome assembly GCA_005789565.1 of Bacteroidota bacterium. Taxonomy (GTDB): domain Bacteria; phylum Bacteroidota; class Bacteroidia; order Chitinophagales; family Chitinophagaceae; genus JJ008. The sequence goes on from SXXL01000078.1 coordinate 32,801, forward strand.
GAGCGATCATCTCGGTCACGTTGTATCCGATCATGTGCGTGCCCAACCACTCGCCGTATTTGGCATCGAAGATCACTTTGACGAACCCTTCTGTATGTCCGGCTGCCGAGGCCTTTCCGCTGGCACTCAGCGGGAATTTACCCACCTTGATATCATAGCCGGCATCTTTAGCTTGTTTCTCGGTGTATCCCACGGAAGCGATCTCCGGAATACAATACGTACACCCGGGGATGTTGTTGTAATCGATGGGTTCGGGCTGATGGTGATATTTGCGTTCGTTGTATCCGATCGACTCCACGCAATTGATCGCTTCCTTGCTGGCAACGTGGGCCAGGGCTTGTCCGGGTGAGCAATCCCCAATCGCATAAATACCCGGCACGTTGGTCTGTCCGAATTTATCGACCAGTACTTTTCCTTTCTCAGTCTTGACACCCAATCCCTCTAATCCGATGCCCTCAATGTTGGCCACCACCCCGGCCGCACTCAGTAGTATCTCGGCTTCGAGTGTGATCTCACCGGTGGCGGTCTTGACCTTGGCCTTCACGCCGGCACCAGTGGTGTCTACTGCGGTCACCTCGCTGTTGGTCAGGATCTCGATGCCGTTTTTCTTGTACTGTTTCTCGAGTTCTTTGCTGATGTCTTCGTCCTCCACCGGCACGATCCGGGGCATGTATTCAACGATGGTCACCTTCGTGCCCATACTGTTATAGAAATAAGCGAACTCCACGCCGATGGCACCGCTGCCAACGATGATCATGGAGGCGGGTTTTTGAGGCAGCACCATTGCCTCGCGGTAGCCGATGATCTTTTTACCATCGATGGGCATGGAGGGGAGTTGTCGGCTTCGTCCCCCGGTTGCTATAATAATATGTTTAGCTTCCACGACCTGGGTTTTGCCATCGGACCCGCTCACTTCGAGCTTACCCTTGGCGATCAATTTGCCAAAGCCCATGATCACGTCGATCTTGTTTTTCTTCATCAGGAACTGAACGCCCTTGCTCATTTTGTCGGCCACCCCGCGGCTACGCTTGATCACCGCATCAAATTGAGGCATACCACTGGCCTGGATCCCGAAATCCTGGGCATGCTTGATATACTCATTCACCTGGGCGCTTTTCAGCAGGGCTTTCGTGGGGATACATCCCCAGTTCAGGCAAACACCCCCCAGGCTTTCCTTTTCGATTACCGCAGTTTTGAATCCCAATTGAGCTGCCCGGATGGCGGCTACATATCCGCCGGGGCCACTCCCCAAAACGACCACATCGTATGCCATAAATCGATTGAATTTTAAGGTGATAGAGCCCGATTGGGCCCCGATTGGGGGCGAAGTTACTTTAAGAAGGGGAATTGACAACTGCCAGAGTTGACCGATTTCAGGGCCCCTCGAACAGAAAAAAACCACTTTCTTCGTCTAATTCGCTGATTTCCCTTACCTTTGCCCTCCCAAAATTAGTCGTTATGGCACGCGTATGTCAGGTTACCGGAAAGACCCCAATCGGGGGGCACAAGGTCTCTCACTCCAATATCAAGACCAAGCGTCGTTTCCTGCCCAACCTGCAGACCAAGAAGTTCTTCTTGGCTGAAGAGGACAAGTGGGTGACCCTCAAGGTATCGGCCGATGCCATCCGGACCATCAACAAGAGAGGTTTGTACTCCGTGGTGAAAGAACTGCGGGCCCAAGGCGAAAAAATCTAATTCTAAAAAGCAAGCATCATGGCGAAGAAAGGCAATCGCGTTCAGGTTATTCTGGAGTGCACCGAGCACAAGACCAGCGGAAAGCCCGGTACCAGCCGGTACATAACCGTTAAGAACAAGAAGAACAATCCGGAAAGATTGGAACTTAAAAAGTTCAATCCCATCCTGAAGAAAGTGACCGTACACAAAGAGATCAAGTAATCCCCTTATAACTCAAACCCATGGCAAAAGCAGCAAAAACGGCGATTAAAAAGGACCCCAAACAGGCGGCCGAAGCCAAGAACTATACCAAAGTGATCAAGGCGGTTCGTAGCCCCAAGTCCGGTGCCTACACCTTCAAGGAGCAAATGGTGCACAAGGACAAGGTAAAAGATTTCCTGGCACAGAAATAATCGTCCGCTACCTCAAATTCTTCAAGAGCTGTTCGCATTCGAATGGCTCTTGTTTTTTAAATCCATTTCAATTCATGGGACTCTTCGACCGCTGGTTCGGGAAAAAAGAGAAAGAAGCGCTGGATCAGGGACTTCAAAAAACCAAGCAAGGTTTTTGGGAAAAGCTCAGCCGCGCCTGGTCAGGCAAATCGCGCCTCGACGATGAATTGCTGGAAAACCTGGAAGAAGCCCTGATCACCTCCGATGTCGGAATCTCCACCACCGAAGCGATTATCGCCCGCATCGAGAAAAGAGTCAGCCGCGATAAATACCTCAACCCCGATGAACTCCGCCAGATCCTCCAAACGGAAATGGCTGCCGTACTCCCCGATCCGGTGCACGATTACGGATTCGATTCGCCGCTACCACACAAGCCACACGTGATCCTGGTCGTGGGCGTGAACGGAGTTGGCAAGACCACCACCATCGGAAAACTTGCCTATCGATTCAAACAGGCCGGAAAAGCAGTGTTGCTGGGTGCCGCTGATACCTTTCGCGCCGCTGCCGTGGATCAACTCACCATCTGGAGCGAGCGGATCGGCGTACCCATCGTCAAACAACCCACCGGCAGCGATCCGGCCGCCGTGGCCTTCGATACGGTGCAAAGTGCTTTGGCCCGGGGAAGCGACGTGGTGCTGATCGATACTGCCGGTCGCCTCCACAACAAAGCCCATCTGATGGAGGAACTGACCAAGATCAAACGCGTCATCCAAAAACTCATTCCGGAAGCGCCGCATGAAGTGTTGTTGGTGTTGGATGGCTCTACCGGACAAAACGCCGTGGAACAAGCCCGTCATTTTCAATCCGCCACCAATGTCAATGCCCTCGCCATTACCAAACTGGACGGCACCGCCAAGGGCGGCGTGGTGATGGCCGTCGCTCACGCCTTCAACATCCCCGTCAAATTCATCGGCGTAGGGGAGAAGATGGAAGACCTGTTGGTATTCGAGAAGGAAGCATTTGTCAATAGCCTTTTTTCGCTTGATACAAAATCCCCCGAATGAAAGCCCGCACCCTCAAGAAAGATAAGGTCAATATCATCACGCTGGGTTGCAGCAAGAACCTGGTCGACAGCGAAGTGCTTAGCGGACAACTCCAGGCCAACGACATCGACGTGGTACATGAGAATAAAAAACTGGACCACAACATCGTCGTCGTCAATACCTGCGGCTTCATCGATAAGGCCAAAGAAGAAAGTGTTCAAACTATTCTGGAGCAAGTTGAGCTGAAACGAAAAGGGAAGTTGGACAAAGTGTATGTTACCGGTTGCCTGAGTGAGCGCTATAAGAATAACCTGGAGGCCGAGATTCCCGAGGTCGATGCTTATTTCGGAACGCTGGAACTGCCCAATATCCTCAAACAATTTGAGGTGGACTATAAAGCGGAATTGATCGGAGAAAGATTGCTTTCCACCCCCAGCCACTATGCCTATATGAAGATCTCAGAGGGTTGCAACCGTACCTGCGCCTTCTGTGCCATTCCGCTGATGCGAGGCCAACACGTCAGCAAGCCCATTGAACAACTGGTGGCAGAAGCCAAGCGTTTGGCCAGTGGCGGCGTGAAGGAGATCATGCTGATCGCCCAGGAGCTGACCTACTACGGGCTGGATATTTACAAAAAGCGAAGCTTACCTGAGCTACTGAACCGATTGGCGGATGTAGAGGGATTGGAGTGGATCCGGTTACATTATGCCTATCCTTCCAAATTTCCTCTGGATATTTTGGATGTAATGCGGGATCGTCCCAATATCTGTAACTACCTCGACATGCCCCTGCAGCATGCTTCCGACCAGATGCTAAAAGCCATGCGACGTCAAATAACCCGCTCGGAGATGGATGAGTTGATCCATGCCGTTCGCGAGAAAGTACCCGGGATCTGTTTACGTACCACGCTGATCGCCGGGTTCCCCGGCGAAACACCGGAGGATGTGCAATCCCTGCAGGATTTTTTGATCCAGCACCGCTTCGACCGGGTGGGCATCTTTACGTACTCGCATGAAGAAGGTACTTCGGCACATGACCTGGTCGATGATGTGTCGGCTGAAGAGAAAGAGAGCCGGGCGCAACAAGTGATGGAGACGCAACAGGAGATCTCCTATGAACTCAATCAAGAGAAAGTGGGTCAAGTTTTCAAGACCCTCATCGATAAGAAAGAATCTGGTCGTTATTTAGGTCGTACCGAATTCGACTCGGTGGAGGTGGATAATGAAGTCATTATTCAAACCAATAAAAAGCTGGCTGTTGGATCCTTTGTAAATGTCAAGATCACCAAGGCCTATGATTACGATCTGGAGGGCGAGATTGTTCCATAAAAAAAGCCCCGATCGCTCAGGGCTTTTGTCAATTCAGTATCTGTCGGATCCTATCGGATCAAGACTTTTCCGTTTGCCAATCGTTTGCCAGCCCGGTTCGTGAGAATGAGCTGATAGATTCCACTTGCGTGTTGGCGCATATCAACGGCCATGCGTTGATACGCTCCGGTGATCGGATAGGATTTTCGAAATGCCAGAGCACCTCTTCCATCAAACACCGACAAGGTAAATTGCTCGGCGCCCGCTGCATAATACGCCACTTCGAATTGCCCCTTGCTGGGGTTGGGTAGAATGAACAAACGTGTGGTGGCCGAGTCGCCGATGGTAACCAGATTCGAAAGCGTGGCACAGGGAAGTCCGGTCTGGTTTTGTACCCGAACGGAATATTGTCCCAGCTGTCCCAGTGTGATGTTGGTAAGCGTATTGCCGGTCACCCCGCTGATCGTTGTTCCGTTTCGGAACCAAGTGTACGTGTAGGTTCCGGCTGGTGTAACCTGTGCGGTGAGATTGGTGCTCAATCCGGGGTATAGATTTTGATAGGGTGCCGCGCTCAGGCTCACGACCGGATTCGGACTCACGGCCACCACCGAGGCGGTGGAGGTTGTGGTGCAACCAGCGCTATTGGTTACGGTAACCGTATAAGAGCCACTGGTACCAACCGTAATGGAAGAGGCCGTAGCTCCATTGCTCCAACTGTAGGAATTGCCAAGCGGAGCGGAGAGGGTTACGGTATTGCCGGCACAGAAGGCCAGTGGTCCGCTCGCCGTAACCGCGGCACTCGGATTCGGATTTACGATGACGGCCACCGGCGAGGACGTGCTCACGCAACCGTTGTTGGTAACGGTTACCGTATAACTTCCGGGGGTGTTGACGATGATGGAACTGCTGGTGGCACCATTGCTCCAATTGTAGGAGGATCCGGTATTGGCAACCAAGATGACGGCATTGCCCTGGCAGAAGGTAGTGGGACCGGTAGCCGTGATCGAAGCAGCCGCTACGGAAGTGATGGTCAGCGTTACAGCGGTACGCGTGCCGCTTTCACAGTTCGTAATGTTATTTATACTGGCAGCATAGTACGTGACAGTACCAACTGCACTCAAACTGGGGTTGGTAACTACATTGCCACCGGTGGCTGCGTCGTACCAGCGCAGGGTGTGACCGGTCGTTACGGTAGCCGTGGCCGTAAGGGTGGGGATGGTGGCACCCGGACAAACCGCTTGTGATTGATTTCCTCCGCCCACCGGTGCGGCGATGGAAGTACTGCCCACGGTGATGGCCAAGTTTGACGGCGTAGTGTTGCAGGTTCCGTTGCTGGCACTGACACTGATGTTTCCGCTGCTGGCACCGGATGCAAAATTCACGGAGATGTTAGTAGTGCCTTGTCCCGATACGATCGTGGCACCCGTTGGGGCTATCCAACTATAACTGGTGGCACCCGGTACAGCTGCGATCGAATAGGTGATATTGTTTTGAACCCCGCATATGGTTTGGATACCACTGATGGATCCAACGGCACCGAGTCCGCCGCCACCATTCGAGGCCGTTACACTGATGGCATTGGCCCGCTGTCCGACGGCATTGGTCGTATTGTTTTTGGCCCGGATGGTAAACCAGTATGCGGTGTTGGGAGTGAGTCCGGTAGCTGTGTAGGTGGTAGCCGTAACATTCGGCGCGAGGACATCAAAATCACCGGAGGTCGTATTTAGGATATAAACATCATAGTGAGTAGCATTGGTAACGGCGCTCCAATTGAGCGTCACTTCCCCGGCGTTGCAAGCCGCGCCACTGCCGGTTAAGCCCGTAACTGTCCCCAATATCTTGAAGGTAACGTCACTCGCATCAGTTACTCCGCCGGCTGATATCCGAATTAAGGCTGTTGAGGTGTTGGTAAAGGGAACACTCCAGGAGAGTCGTTGGGTGGAGGCCGGAATTCCGGTTCCGATGGTGGTCCACGTGGTTCCGCCATCCAAAGAATACTCAACCGTTTGGGCTCCGGTTATTCCGGTATTGTCCCACGTGATTACTTCATTGGTTCCGGGATTCAGGGTTTCATTTCCGTTGGGATAGGTCACTTCGATGCCGGGTGATTCGATGGTCCAGGTAAGGGAATAGCTTTGATTCGCTCCGGTCGGAACAGCCGTACCCACAACCCGTAGCGTGTACGCACCGGCGGCCGGATTGTCGATACTAACTTGCTCGATGTTGCTGACATTGTCGACGCCATTGGTCGCCGGGTTCGCCGGATTATTTGGGTCGAGGATCCAGGGTAAGGAGGTATTGGTGCCGTTCACCACTTTCAGGTCCAGGTTATTGACCAGCGCTGGCGTGGCATTGGCAGTTCCGGCCGGATCGTTCCAGGTTAGCATTACTTTCAAGCGTGAGGCACCAGCGGGAACGTTGATCACTTCGTCATTGGTGAATCCGGTTGTAATGGTAGCGATCCGATATCGGTTCTCTTCGAGGATGCGCACCGCTTGCAAGGCATTGATGCGTCCGTAACCAAATCGATAATCCGGCCCAACATTGCCCAAGTCGCGAGCAGTATTCAATATGGTGTTCTTGATCAACGTGGAAGGTGGAAGTTGGTTGCTGTTGAGTTGCTTATATCGTTCCACCAACAAGGCTACCGAACCGGCTACACCGGGGGTTGACATGGATGTACCCGTCATGGAGGTATACGCATTTAGCGGAGTCGTAGTGGAGAAAACACTGGTGCCCATGGCACTGATTTCGGGTTTCACACGACCATCGTGTACCGGACCACAACTGGAACTTGAATTCAACGCTTCCAGTGAAGTGATATTGGCCACCAGGATATTGTTCTTGGCTGTTTTCCCGCTGGAGGTGATGGTAGACCAACCACCCGTACAAGCACTCTGTGAATTACCGGCCGAGTGCACGTGCAGGTGGTGAGGAAAATTATTCAGGTTCTGGTCGGTGGCCACACTGGTGGCTGAATATGCAACACCCGAACCGGTGAGTCCGCAGGTCTGCGTACTTCCATAGGAATGACTGCTCACATTCAATCCAAGGGTAGGGATGGCATTGGCCATTTCAGCCTGGATGTTGCCATTGAAATTGTAAGAATAGATCTTGGCGTTGGGTGCCATACCGCGGGCGATGGGATTGATCAGACCTCTTCCGCAGATGGTTCCGGCACAGTGCGTGGAGTGGTCGGAGGGACTACTCGTTTCCATCAACGTACGTCGACCAGCTGGTGAAAAATCCAAATGCGGACTAACTTCACCGCCATCCCAAATACCAATGTTAATGCCTGTTCCTTTCAGGTTACGAACCCCGTCGTTCAACACATTCACCCGGTGGAGGGAGCGTCCGGGAAGATTTTCCAGTTGATTGGGTGCATCGATGTACTCGAGCCATTGTACGAATGGCATCTCGACTAGGCGTGAGAGATTCGCGATCGGAGCCCGCAACGTGAATTGTTTGAACATCGGATATTCACCAATGATTTGGACGCCCAGGGTTGTCAGTAAACCTTGCACATCCGCTCGGTTGAGCTTTTCGTAGGACAGCATCGTCAGGTCCACCCAGCCGGGTTGGGAAATGGCGTGAGCGGGGGCTATGCCTTGAAGCAGGGCTGGAACGGTTTTATTTTCGGGCTTTAAGTAGGTAATGCTACGAACACCGGCACGAATCAGATCGGCCGATTGGATCGATTGCTTTACGCGAGCGGTGTAAGCACGTTGCGGGATATAGTCCAATAGCTCGATGCCCTGTGCGGCAAGCAATTGTCTTTCTTCGTAGGTGGGGAGTTCCTGGAACTGCAGGACCACATATTGATGCATGCCAAAAGTCGTACGGCTGCTAAAGTCGCCATTGGCTACATACCGCGCCGCATTGGCCTCCGGGATATATTCACCGCCGTGGACTTTCAAGGTGTAATCTTGTGCCTGGCTCTGGAAGAAGACCATTGCCAGCAGTGCGGTTAGGCTACGAAAGGAAAGATTCATGTGAACGAGATTTAAGGTAGGCAAAATACTGAAAAATAGGCATGATCGTGACCTCTGTTGCGGCCGGGTTTAAGCTTGTTGATGGATTAGGGAAAATGCTATCTTTCGTCCTCCACAAATCAACGATCATGGTCTCCCAATGGATGGGTGTTTATCCCGCGCTGCTTTCCCCGTTTCGGGCAGATGATTCCCTCGACCTTCCCTTATTCGAAAAGAATTTGCAGGCTCAGCTGGAGGCCGGCGTACAGGGGGTGATCATCGGAGGCTCGCTGGGAGAGGCCAGCACCTTGCGAACCGAGGAGAAAAAAGAATTGGTGGCGGCAGCAAAAAGTTTGGCAGGGAAGACGGTGCCGGTCATTCTCAACATTGCAGAATCGGCCACCCAACAAGCCATCGAGCAAGTGACGTTGGCAGAAAAATGGGGGGTAGACGGACTCATGCTCCTGCCCCCCATGCGATACAAATCCGACGACCGGGAAACCACGCAGTTTTTCAGATCCGTCGCCATGGCAACGTCGTTGCCGATTATGATCTATAACAATCCGGTCGACTACAAAATCGATTTTCATCCCGCTTTATTCGATTCCTTACTGGATCTTCCCAACGTACAAGCGCTAAAAGAAAGTTCTCGTGATGTCACCAACCTTACGCGCATGATCAACCGATTCGGCGATCGGTTCAAGGTTCTTTGTGGTGTGGATACCCTGGCCATGGAAGAGTTATGCCTCGGGGCGCATGGTTGGGTAGCGGGACTGGTCGATGCTTTTCCTCGGGAGACTGTGCAACTCTACCGCTGGATACAAGCCGGCGAACTCGAAAAAGCTCGTCAGCTGTATCGCTGCTTCATG
>SXXL01000079.1 GCA_005789565.1 Bacteroidota bacterium
GTACCCGAAGCACCACTCAATTCCCTGCAGCAATACATCCGCGAATTCGTTTGGCCTGCAAACACGAATGGATGGAACGGATTCATGGGATGGATCGGGAACCTGTACACCTACGACCTGATCTTTATGACGCTGGGCGTGCTGGGCGGCATCATCGCCCTGATACAGATCAGAAAACAATCCAACCCCTTTGCGTTTCTTGTGGGTGCCGTTTGGACCCTGCAAGTCGCCCTTTGGTTTGGCATATCACCGGAACCGCGATTCATCGCCGGCGTGTTCGTGGTTGGACAATTCCTGCTCTGGCTACACCTGGTACGGCTGCTACCCGAACGGATCATACAGCCCGGGCGAATCCAAACCACGCTGGTAGCCGCATTCATTTTGCTGAACGGCGGACTCCTGTACGGAAAATGGACGAGCGAACGATCCAATTATGTCAATGGAATATGGCCCTTGGCACTGCCCAAACCCGAAAGCCATATTTTTACCAAGCAAGGGATCGAGTTTCACATACCGGAAAAATGGGATGGGAATTGGAATGCCCGCTGCTACGGAACGACCCTGCCCTGTGTTTATGACACGCTCCCTGGTGTTCGTCCGCTGGGCAATAAAATTGAAGAAGGCTTTTATGTGGAAGAGTACCAACCCAGAAATATCCCATAAGATCAGTTTCATCGTCCCCTGCTACAACGAGGATAAACTGGTTGGCCCCCTACTGGATACCCTCCACCAAGCCACCCAACAATTTTTCAAAGACGTTGAGATCATCGTCGTCAACGACGGCTCCACCGACAATACCCGCACCGTTCTGGAAACCTACTCTCAACGACCCGGTTTTTTGATACTGCACCATCCCGTCAACCGAGGAAAAGGCGCCGCCATCCGCACCGCACTCGAAAAACATAGCGGCACCCTCGTGGTTTTCCAGGACGCTGACCATGAATACGATCCGGCCGACCTGCCCGAGCTGATCCGCCCGCTGCTCGACGACCGGGCCGACGTCGTTTACGGCTCCCGCTTCGGGAGCGGCAAACCCAAAAGAGCCCTGTATTTTTTTCACGCCGTGGGCAATCGGTTGCTCACGACACTGACGAATATTTTAACGGGCCTCACCCTCACCGACATGGAAACCGGCTACAAAGCCATCAAAAGCGAGATCCTTTCCACACTCATCCTGCGCGAAAATGGGTTTGGCATCGAGCCCGAACTGACCATGAAACTGGCCCGGATAAAAAACATCCGCTTCTATGAAGTGGGTATCTCCTACTATGGACGATCGTTCGAAGAAGGAAAAAAGATCAATTGGAAAGACGGACTACATGCCCTTTACTGCCTACTCAAGTATCGCTTCCTGACATGAACGATCCGATCGGATATCAAACGCTACAACACTTGCAAGAAGCACCCGTCTTCAACCAATGGGTGGTGGAACAGTTTATGCCATACCTGAACGGACCCGTTTTGGAGATCGGATCCGGCATCGGCAACCTCACCGCCTGTCTTCTGCAAAAAAATTTGGAGGTCACCGCCACCGACATCGATTCCGAATACCTGGCGCTGTTGAAAAAACAATTTGGCAATCACCCACAGCTAGGCCTCGAACACCTGGACCTCGACCAACCCCTTCCGCCCGACAAAAAGACCTATCAGACTATTTTACTGGTCAATGTTCTGGAACACATCCCCGAACCGAAAAAGGCCTTGGAGGGACTACGCACCAAACTCGCCCCGCACGGAAAGATCATCGTGCTGGTGCCAGCCTACCGTTGGCTCTATTGCCGGCTCGATCGTGAGCTCGGACACCACCGCCGCTACGAACGAAACACGCTCGCAAAGGAATTGAACGACGCCGGATACCACTTGGAAAAAATAAATTCTTTCAACGCCATGGGATTATTGGGCTGGACCCTCTGGGGAAAACTTCTGAACGGTAAGCTGCTCCACCGATCCTTGATCAACACCTACGAGAAACTAATGCCGCTGAATAAGGGCGTGGACAAACTATTTCAAAACCGGATCGGCCTCTCGCTGATCGCCATCGCAACGGCCAAATGATCTTCAGCCTGCTGCTCGGCATACTCACGACCTGGATTCTTTTTTCCTGGGGAGACCTGCTGAACCAATGGCTGCCCGCTTCCGATTCTCCCGCCACTGCATTTCTCACCCGATACCTGATGGGACTGATTGGTCTGTGCTTTTTTGCAAACGCGCTATCACTTTTCATCGGACTGAACCAGCCGATCCTTCTCTTGATACTTTGTATGCCGATCCTGCACCAACTCCCCAACCGAGCTACCCGGCATCGACTCACTGAAACATTTCTTCCAAACAGCCGTCCACTACAACTACTGATGCTGGTGTGTGTGGTGCTCCTGCTCGCGATGCATGCCTGGGAAATAAAACACCCTGATTCGCTGAGCTATCAAAATGAACTGATCCGGTACGCCCTGCGAGCTGGTCACCCCACCGGACTGGTTCAAATACAAAATCCATTCGGATACGGCGGTGCCTGGTACGCCCTGAGCGCGCTGTTCAGCTTCCACTTTTTGACCGGGCAACTGATGACGTTTGTGAATCTCTCTTTTATTGGAGTGATCATTCTCTGGCTGATCAAACAGCTCGATGCGGCGGCCACCAACAAAAACCTATTTGCCCTGACGGGATACCTCTTGCTACTGGGCATCGGCTTCTACGAGTATAGTTTTTTCCGACTGGCACTTACTTCAGCCGCCGCCGACACGCCGGCGGCGTTATTGGGAATGGCCTCGCTGCTCTATTTCCTTCATGAAAAAAGAAGGGGTTGGTTGCTGATGGCAGGATGCGTATCAGCCGTAACGATCAAATTGAGTTTGGCGCCGATTCTATTGCTGCCCGTTTGGCACTTATGGAAAGCCGCGCATCGCCGTCAGGTATTGTCCATGGCCGCGATCGGCATCTTGATCGCTGTGCCATTTCTGGTAAAGAATATACGATCTACCGGATACCTGCTCTATCCGGTGCCGAATACACAAATCCTGTCGGCCGATTACACGCCATCCAAGTCTGCCGTACAAGCCGAAGCCGATTATATCAAGGCGTATGCCCGAAAAGAAAACACGGTACGAAACCAGGATGGTACTTGGTCAACCTTGAGTCCCTCGATGCAACAATGGATGCCTCCTTGGTGGAAACAACAATTGCCATCGGAAAAAGCGATGATGATACTTTTTTTTATCGGGCTTTCCGGCGCACTGATCTACCGCAAAAAACTTCAACTTCCCCAACTGCTCTACTGGCAATTTCTGATCACGGTTTGGGTGGGCTGTCTGTTCTGGTTATATCAAGCACCCGCCATTCGATTTGGCTCGGCTTTTCTGCTGGCACCCTGGTTGTTGTATCTCTATCCGCTAAAAAAAGAAGACAGGCCACCATCCAACTTGGTTCCTGTACATGACTGGAAGATCCGTTTGTTCGAGATCGGGCCATTGCTAACAGCCCTTGCCTATCTCGGGTATCGCCTCTATTATTTTATGGATGTGTCGGCGCTGTGGTGGCCGAAGGGACCGGTCTTTTAGATAGAAGTGTCGCGAAGCCGATCGCCAACGGCTCGGTTCATGACCTCTTCCGTAATGGGTCTTGCTTTTTCTTCCGCTTCTTTCATCAGCGAGGACAGCTGCTCCAGGCTCGCTTGCTGCATAGCAGATTCCATCCGTTGGCAATGAGTGGTTAGTTCTTCTGCCTCTTTCGGAGCGATCCAATCTTGGTTGGTGCGTAACAGTTTTTGCAAGTTGCGCACCATGGTCTGAGCCTCTTCGATCAAGGAGATCCGAGTACGGGCCTCTTTATCTGCTTCGGCATGCGTAAACGCATCCTGTAATTGTTGCTCGACCAGATGGTTGGTCAGTGCTTCGGCGGGATTTACGACTACTTCTTGTCGAGCGCCACTGCGCGTTTCCTGGGCTTCTACCCGCAGCAGACCATTGGCATCGATCTGAAAGCGAACATTCAACTTGGGGAGTCCCGCCGGCATCGCCGGAATACCCGACACTTGAAAGCTGGCAAGTTTTCGGTTGAATTCAATGAGGTCACGCTCCCCTTGGTAGACGGAGATCTGTATGGAGGTCTGACCGTCTCGTTGTGTCGTGTATTGTCGGCTGGCGCTAAGTGGGATCTTGGAGTTTCGGGGGATGAGCACATCCATGAGTCCACCGGCCGTCTCGATTCCCAACGAAAGCGGGGTAACATCCAACAAAAGATGTCCGAGTTCGGTCCCATTGAGCTGAGCGGCCTGGAGGGCAGCACCCCTGGCCACCACTTCATCGGGGTTGATCCGATCGTTGACTTCCAATTGGAAAAATTCGGCAACGCGTTTTTTCACGTATGGCATTCGAGTTGAACCGCCAACCAAGATCACATCCTGTATGTCGTTCAATCTGAGACCGGCATCGGCCAGTGCTTGTTGGCAGGAATCGATGGTGCGGTCGATCCAGGGTGCCGCGAGTTGTTCCAATTCGGTCTTGGTCAACCGATAATTTACCGCCTCCAATGATGCTGAGAACTCCTCGCTTTCACTCAAACTCTCTTTGGCTTTTTTGGCGAGCAACCGCAAAGCGGAAGAATGGGCGGAGTGGTCCGCTGATCCGACCCAATGCTGCATCACCGAGCGGTCGATGTCATCGCCCCCGAGTTGCGTATCACCGTGGGTGGAGAGCACTTCGAATACGCCGGCTTCGACCCGCACGACGGAGACATCGAAGGTTCCGCCACCGAGATCGAATACGACGATGTTTCGGGCTACTGAGGACAGATCACCATACCCATAGGCCAGACAAGCGGCTGTGGGCTCGTTGATGATCCGAAGCACCTCCCATCCGGCTCTTTCACCGGCCTGTTTGGTAGCGGAGCGTTGTGATTCATCAAAATAGGCCGGCACGGTAATGACCGCTTTTGTGATGGCGGTTCCTTTTTGGGTAGCGGCCAGTTTTTTGATATCGGAAAGAATGTAGGAAGAGAGTTCAACCGCACTGTGCCAACGATCTTCCGATCCTTGGATCATCACACCTTCACGGGTGTAGCGGGATCGAGCCAAATAGGGATAACGGGAACGAATGGACTCGTAGTCGGTCGCGGCGATGCCAAGGAGTCGTTTGACCGAATACACGACGCGGTCGCCCGCTTGGTCCAGCGCAGTCTGGGCAGCGGGACCGGTCAGGATCTCCCCGTTTTCAGGAAGGTAAACCAGCGAGGGAAATAAGTTGGATCCGTTGGAGACGGGAATGACCTCAGTGGCATGGGTTTGCGGATCGACCCAAGCGATCAGACTGTTGGTGGTACCCAGGTCGATGCCCACGGCCAGTCCCGCTTGAAACAGCGAGCCCGATTTGATATCGATATTGATCTTTGCCAGGCCGCAAAAGTAAATCAATCTGCCCGATCAGCGCATCAAATACATGGTACCATAGCCTTTGGTATTCATAGAAGTGCCGCCGTTGAGGTCGGTATTGGTGGCAATTTTCGTGCCTCGTTTGCTGATCACCGCCCGGTAGAGATAGACACCGTTGGCAACGGGTTGTCCGTACTGATCCGATCCGTCCCATTTGAATTCGGTGAGGTTGCGTCCGATCCGGATCGGTCCCAATTCGCTCAGACCGATCTCCCGAATGATCTTGCCGGTGATGGTAAGGATTTCAATTTTGAAATAATCGGGGAGCTCGCGTCCGGTGAGCGTAAAGACAAAGGCGGTGGAGGTGGTGAAGGGGTTGGGGTAATTCAGCAACTCGGAGACCTGTGCGGCATTGATGACCCGGAAACTCACGCGGTAGCTCAATTTACCGACGGAATTATCGGACAGGTCCTTAGCCTGTACGATCAGCTCGTAGATGCCATCTTGCCGGAAATCGGGCAGGAAATCCACTACGGCTTCGTTGTTGCTCGTGGGAGCGGATGCGGCCGGGGGATAGAATTTCAAGGTATCGCCGGCAAAATAGAAACGCCGGAGTTGTCCGTTCGGGAAACGGACCTGCACTTGCATCACGGCGGTATCGTTGAGCAACATCCAACTCGACTGGTCCCGTAGACGGGCTTTGATGAGCGGCGTGGCAGAGACGATATCGTTGTCCAGAATATGGATGCCATCGAAGGTGACGTCGAGAGTAGGTGCCAGGCTATCGGCGCGAACGAAGAAGGGTCGCGTCAACAGATTATTGAAATGATATTGTTCCGGCTGGTCGTTGTTGGGGTTGACCTCCAACCAGAATTGATTGTTGCCGGGGAGTTGACGCGTGTCGATCGAACCGGTGTACTGCAACGTGTCGCCGGCGGGGAGCGGACGGCGGCGTGGCGTGGGAATAATGTGCCGCACATTGTTTCGATCGATCACCCAACGGGAGGCCAGCAAACTATCAAAGGGCAGCGTTGATACATTTTTGAAAGCCACGCGGCTTCGATAGGGTTCGCCTTGGTTCACCGTATCGGAGAACGACCCAAGCAGGTTGGGCGCGATAGCGCCTTCGGGCACTGGCTGACCGGCCAGGCGCCACAAGCGCAGGTTCCAGGGCGTTCCGCGAGCGGTATCGGTGGTACGCAGGGCAATCCGCAAATACGGATATTGACTGGCATTGATGGAACTGATATCCCGGGTACCGAGTTGGGTGACGTAGTTGACCAGGGTGTCCAGGGTTTGTGTCTGTGCGTTTTTGCCGATGATGGAGAAAACGGCGGTTTCAGTGGAGTTGCCCATGTCCAATGACTTCCCATCCCAATAGGCTTGGGTCCAGCTGCGCATGGGACCAAACCAGGGAGAGGATAATGTACCCGTGGTGTCGGGGGTGACGTACACGGCGGTCGTTGCGTATCCTTCGTAGATACTGGTTGAGAATCCCCATTTGGCCGGGTGGATGGCAGAGCGATCCTTTGAAAAGAAAAGATTGAAAGCCTTGGGAGCATTGAAGGAATCGACTTCCGCAAAGCCCTGATCTTTCAGTTTGTGGTAGAGGGAATTACCCGAACCATACACCGTGGTATCCGCCATCCACTGTGCGGCATAGGTATTTCCGCTCATGGCACTGTTGGCATTGGTGCGGGCCACCACGAAATAGCCGGGTGGGATCAGGTCGATGAAATCCATCGCGGCTTTTCTTCCAAGGGAGCTGCCCAGGGGGAAACGAAAATTGGTTTCGCGGTTGAATCCTGCTCCGCAGTTGCCACCACTTCCGTATTGTCCACCGGCACCGCCATTGTTCACCCAGGGCTTAAGGGTAAAGGGATGTACGACGTTAAAGATGATCTCATTGTAAGCACATCCGGCTCCTCCAACGATACGGTTGTCGACGGACGTGAAGTAATACCCGCCTTGCGAAGAGGCAAAGGGGAAGATGCCATTTTGAGCAAAGAAGAGTCGATTCACGGGATTAAAACGAAAAGCACGATCGGCCGAATCCAATATCATTTTTACGGAGGTGGATTGCGTGTGCTGATAGAAGTGGCTTTGCTGGAATCCGCTCGGACCATTCTGGATGTACACAAAGGAGAAGGTGTTCCAATTCAGGGGACCGGAGGGTGGAACCGGTGCCACGCGCCAGTAGTATACCACACTGTCCTGAAACGTTACCCCGGGCAGAAACTCGAGGATGCCGCCGGTGGTGGTGATGGACTGAGTATATTTCAGCGGCGAATTGAACAGGGCAGTCGTATCTAACTCCATACGATATTGCCGGCTGGTGGCGAGCGGATTGGCCGTGGATGCGGTGAGCCGTATGTTTTGGGATGCCACGATGGAATAGTTCACGGGCCATACGGGACGGGCTTCGTCCTCGTAGATCACAAAATCCTGACCGGTACAATTGTTCGTCTCAAAAAGCTCCTCGATGGTATTGGCGGGATCGATACAGATCTCGATACGGTTGGTACCTTTATCGCGTGCCGGCACGATGGGGATATCATAGGTAACCGTATCACTGAAACGAACACCGTCGATGCTATCGCGCAGAATGACGACAGAGGATTGGTCTGGGTAGGTACGACGCACTTCCAACACCGTTTTGGGGGCGATGGCCTTTCCCAGGTTATGAATGACGGCCTGTACCCTAAAGGAGGATTCGGCCACAGAAATAAAAGAGGGTGTCACTTTTACATAGGGCGGCTCGATGGCGTAATCGGGTTTGGGAGCCGAAGCATCCAAACGAACTGCCGGATCGCCGTGGAGCGAGGTCTGTTCGCAGGTCACGCGGGCAAAATAATCTTCCTGCCCAACCGCCTCAAAAACCTTGTAGATACCGCCCTGCACGATCTCGCCGATCGTTCGACCATATTTAAGAGAGGTGGCCGACATCATCAAGCGGGAATGATACAGGTCGAGGTAATTCACGATACCCAATCCCGAGCTGGCCATGACCCCGATCCCGCCACGGTCGTTGGCGAGTACGAATTTCTCGGATGTGGTTTCTTTGGATTGCAGCCGCACGGTGTTGAACGTAAAGAAATTACCGGCGTTGCAACCCAACAGGAACATCATCGGGTATTTACCGGAGTTGTTGTAGTTGGCGGGATTGTCGAGGTTGAATTCAAGCGTTGTGGCTGAACTATGTCCGAAATAGGTCAACAGACCGATCCCCTCTTCAAACAAGCTATACAGACGAAGCGAACTGACTTGTTCGACCGGAGCGGTACTCAGTTTACTGAAATCATGAACCTTGGCCCCCATCAGGGTATCCGAAACGATCTGACTGAACCCGCGCAAGGAAGAGGCCAATATTTCTCCCAGAGTACCGTCGCCGGATCCATTGACATGCACCACGTTTTTGGTCCACGCCTTATCACGAATCAAAGGCGACTGGAACGCCAACTGTTGTTCATATTGGATAACCTTGTTGAGGTACGCGGTGACCTCGGCCGGATCGATGACCGATAAACGTCCGATCGACACCTTCGGTGTTACATCCATTCCCGGATCGGCGGCCAGTAACATATCCGAGGCGGGGGTGCCGAAAGTCGGTATGAGCGACAAGCGGCTCAGGTCGGCGTTCGAAAGATTGTTGCGGTTGCTCACATATTCCACTCCTTTCCCGACGAGTAAAACATTCCTGACCGCCGGTGAATAGTTGGCGCGGGCGAAGCGGATAAAATTGCGCACGGACAACGGATGCAACCGGATGCCAAAGGCAAATTGGTCGACGAGTTGATCGATCTGATAAATTTTTGCCTGGTGTGCGCCCCCCGCCGCCGAGCTGCGGTAGGCACGATAGTCTTCGACGGGGTTGCTGCCACCGGATCCGTTGAGCAGGGCCGGGTGCGTGATGATCAGATAGTTTCCGTGGTTGGAGGCGGCACCGTAGTTCA
This sequence comes from Bacteroidota bacterium, assembly GCA_005789565.1. Lineage (GTDB taxonomy): Bacteria > Bacteroidota > Bacteroidia > Chitinophagales > Chitinophagaceae > JJ008. The sequence goes on from SXXL01000079.1 coordinate 9,316, forward strand.
CAAAATTGCGGGACTGCAACGTGGTCACCGATTGAACTTGCCCCGTAGCCACCGAACACAACAACAGGTTTCGCATACCACTCAACGCCAACAATTGCACACGCACCAGCGTGGGCGTGGCAATGTCGCAGATATACCGATGACCGTTGGTGAGGTCATATAACACGGGGGCCACACCGCCGTGATTGAATCCGCTGATCTCTAGATAATTTCCGGCACTGCCGGCATCGACTTGAAACGAGAACTGAGTAGCCCCTCCAAAATTGAACAGGCGCGGATAGGTCAGTTCCCATTGTGCAAGTGCCATGCGATCGGAGTTGACGGTCGACAGGTTTCGAACGGAGACGGCAGCCGCACCGGTGGCGAGTACACTGACCGGAAATGTCACTTCCCGGCGTTTGTAATCAAAAAAATCCATGGTAGCCTCATCATACTGCGTACCGTTCACAAAAACGGAAAATCGTCGTGGGTTCATGGCATTGCCCAACGCGGTTACGCGAAGTATCGGCGCATTGGCCCCCGCTCCGGTATACGGGAAAAGGGCGGTCAGGTTCTCGGTTCGGTTCCCATTGTATCCAATGTCGGTAGAGGCCCACCCCTCCCCCGGATCATAGTTGGAGGAATAGATGGCAGAGCCAACGATGGCGGCATAGCCGGGATTGATGCGCTGTTTGTAATAGACACCCTGGGTATGATAGAAGAAGGTTTCGGGTATGGCACCGGCAACCAAATTATTGGGAGCATTAAAAAGCCGAAGGTTGTTGCCCGCCGGGTTGATCGTCAGAAAATAAGCTGCGGTATCGGTTTCCAGGCTCCAGACCTCGTTTAAATGATTGTCGGGATTTCGGTACAGAGGTTTGTCGGGCCGGCCATCGTTCATCGTGCCCCAGAACTCGATGAAATCGGCGGTGCCAAGCGGACCATTCAACACCGAAGTATGCAACGGAACCTGTTGTCCGTTTCGCCAGAGTTGAAAATGCTCGGCGGGGGTATTACTCAAGCCGAGACCGGCCAGCACCGGTTGTTGGATCCGATACAACCCGTTGGTCCCGATGAAAAATTTGTAATAGGTCTTGCTATAATCGATCCATTCATTGTTGAAGGGCTGTGCCTGGATGAATCCGCTCCAGATCAATATTGCTACAAAAAATATGCGTTTCATGGATGGATTCATTGATCAAAGGGGCGTTTTCGCTTACCGGTCTTGAGGTCGAGCCGAAAAGAAAACACGTGCGTGAACAATGGATTGGATTGGTTGGCGAGATTGATAAAGGCATAATCGATCGTTGCCTGTTGCAGCTTGAATCCCACCCCGGCACCGGGCTGAAAGATCCAAACGCGTTTTTGGTTGAGGGTATCACCGTCCGCCAACGCCTGTTGGAAATTATTTACGCCGGCCCGAAGAAAGAATTGGTCCTGGATGCTCAACTCCAGTCCCAACCGCGGATCGATGCTGAAAAGATCGGTTCGCAGGATGGTGTTTCGTTTGCCATCGAACGTGAGATCGGTATTCAATTCGGCCAGCAGGGATGATTTTTTTCCGAAGTAAAAACGCCGGGCTACGCCGAGGGCCAACCGGGGGGCGGTGAGCTCGGAGGAACGGACCGGGATCTCATTATTGGTCAGATAGAGCACTTCTTTTTCCTGCTCGGTAAATCGAAACGACCAGGCGTTGAAGGTGGTCGTTATATCCCGGGCGGTGATGCCAAACTGCCATTTTTCACTTTCGTATTGAATACCGAGATCTGCCCCGAATCCCCATGCCTTCGCGAATTTGCCCACGCTTCGGTGGATCACTTTGGCGTTGGCTCCCAACCGCCAGGTACCATCTTCACTTTTCGTTTTTAATCCCTGCGCGTAAGAAAATAAGAAAGCATAATCGGCCGAGGAAAAAGCCTGGATGTTGTTGTAGTTGAGCGATCCGTCCGGTTCCACCAGGAACAGCGTATTCATGATATCATCCACCGCAAAGCGAAGGGCCGTCACGGCCAAGGCCCGTTTTTTATCGGCAGTTCGTTTCGCAAAACTCAGGTAATCGTACTTGCCGATGCCGGCAAAATAGGAGGCATGCATGAGGTTGATCTGCGGGTCGTTGCCGATCTGGACCAAGCCGGCCGGATTCCAATATCCGGCAGTACCATCATCCACGGAAGCGACCTGTGCCCCGCCCATGGCCAACCCGCGGGCGCCGGCCCCGATGTTGAGAAACTCATTCGAATATTTTCGGAACTGTGCTCTTGCTGGCGACATTAGAACAATAAATAATAGCAAAGAGTAGCAATATTTCATCCTCATATCATTGACTTACAGCAAACAAAATATTAATTTTGGCAATCAATTGAATACCTCAAAAATAAACACAAAAGGCAATTCAAGGTCTATGAATCTGATCAGTGAACAAACTACCCAACTTTTGACGAAATTCGCCCTAAGTCTTATCTAGAAATCTGTAAATCATCGTATTAAAACCATGACGCTGCTCGAAGAATTACGTTGGAGAGGGATGATCCAGGACATCATGCCCGGTACCGATGAACAGCTGAAGCGGGAGATGACTACCGGATATGTCGGATTTGATCCGACGGCGGATAGTTTACACATCGGAAGCCTGGTCCCCATCCTGTTGCTGGTACACTTGCAACGGGCCGGGCACAAGCCCATCGCCCTGATCGGAGGTGCCACCGGAATGGTGGGGGATCCCAGCGGAAAAAGTGAAGAGCGTAACCTGTTGGATGAGTCCACCTTGGAAAAAAACATTCAGGGCGTGCGGGCTCAGTTGGAAAAATTCCTAGACTTTTCTCCCGATAAACCCAACCGTGCTGAACTGGTCAACAATTACGATTGGTTCAAGAACATCGGCTTCATCGATTTTCTTCGGGATGCGGGCAAGCACATCACCGTCAACTACATGATGGCCAAGGATAGCGTGAAAAAACGCCTCGAAGGTGATACCGGCATCAGCTACACTGAGTTTGCCTATCAATTGATGCAGGGATACGACTTCTATTGGCTATTCCAACATAAGAATTGCAAGTTGCAAATGGGCGGAAGCGACCAGTGGGGAAATATGACTACTGGAACGGAATTGATTCGCCGAAAGTCTGGCGGGCAAGCCTTTGTCTTCACCACCCCGCTGGTGACCAAAGCCGATGGCAGCAAATTTGGCAAGACCGAATCCGGAAACATCTGGCTCTCGGCCGAAAAAACCTCTCCCTATCAGTTCTATCAGTTCTGGCTGAATGCCAGCGATGAGGATGCCGGCCGCTGGATCCGACTTTTCACCTTCCTGGACCAGCCCACCATCCAACAACTGGAGCAAGCCCATCAAAAAGATCCGGCCGGGCGGGTCCTCCAAAAAGAACTGGCTCGATGCCTAACTGAATATGTACACGGATCGGAGGCCCTGGAAGCGGCCAAATTGACCACGGAGAAATTATTTGCCCAACAAAATGCCCCCATTGAATCGATGAGCCGGGCCGATCTCTTAGCGATCGAAGGGGTAGTGAATTGTCCGATCGATCGGACTACCCTGGAAAACGGGATCGATGCGGTCAGTTTTCTGGCTACTACCGGTATTCTGCCCAGCAAGGGAGAAGCCCGCAAACTGGTACAGGCTGGCGGGATCAGCATCAACCGCCAAAAGATCGATCAAATCGACTTCCCAATCAATACCCGCCTGCTCTTGCACGAGGAGTTCATTCTCGTGCAAAAAGGAAAAAAGACCTATTACCTGGTTCAGGCGAGGTAATCGCCCCCAAAATGTTTGGGAGAAAGGCCACCCCGCACTATTTTTGCATCCTTTCCGGATTGACCCATGGTGTAACGGTAGCACTACAGATTTTGGTTCTGTCTGTTAAGGTTCGAATCCTTATGGGTCAACAGCAAACGGCCGGCGTACGCCGGCCGTTCTTTTTAAAACCATCACCCATCGACAATTCATATACTTGATATCTTTAATGCATTAATTGCACCCTTGAAAAGAACTAATTATACCCTTTTGGGCCTTCATTTTTTCAGCATCCTCGCCCTGGCACTACTGGTGAATGCGACTACTTTTTTTTTGACACATGAATTCTGTGTAGCCTTCATGGATTGGTTCGACGGACAAAAACCACTCTCCAAATTTCTGATCATTACCCTGACCTCCGTATCCTTGACGGGTGTATTGCTGATCGTGAGCTACCCGATGCAGTGGCTTCGTAACCGGGTATTCGGACGGTTGCCGATGAACAAGTTCATCGAAAGCACTTACTACTTTGTTCTGTTGGTGAATTTGATCTGCGGGCTGACCTATGTCTGGATCACACTCCCCTCCTCCAATTACTGGTCGCTGGTAGAGATGCTGCTGCTTTCCATGATGCTGATCCAACTCAACTGGTTCTTCCTGTACGAACCGGATGAGGAGTCGGACTACAGTTGATCACACCAGCTTAGCTAAACATTCCTTCAACGCTTCCTTCCAGGAACGAGGAACGATGCCATATACCGAACGGATCTTCTCCGTACTCAATAAGGAGTAGGCCGGTCGCTTAGCGGGGGTTGGATACTCGCTGGTCGGGATCGGCTCTACGCGACAGGCCGATCGGATATGCTGTTGAATGGCGACCGCAAAATCATACCAACTGATCCGCCCGGCATTGCTGAAATGATAAATGCCCGGCACCCATTTGCCCGACACAATGATATCCAAAATAGCCTTGGCCAGATCGGGCGCATAGGTGGGTGACCCGATCTGGTCGTTGACCACGCGCAAAGACTCCTTCTCCTTCATCAGTGACAGCATGGTTCGAACAAAATTCTTTCCAAACGGGGCATAGACCCAGGAGGTTCGAAGGATGATACTCTGATCCAAATATTGAAGTGCTTGCCGCTCACCCTCTAATTTGGAAGCACCATAAACGGAACGGGGACCGGTCGGGTCTGTCTCCACATACGGCTTTTCGGAGTCGCCGTCGAAGACATAGTCGGTAGAAACGTGAATGAATCGGGATCCGTGCTTTGCACACCAGGCCGCCAGCACGCCCACCGCTTCTCCATTCACCTGAAAGGCCAGATCTTTTTCCTGCTCGGCCCTGTCCACCGCCGTATAAGCCGCGGCATTGATCACCACATCGGGACGAATGCCCTGCAAAAATTCCCGCACCAACTCAAAATGATGGATCGGCATGTCGGACCGCGACAAAAAGACAAACTCCAACGCCGGATACGAGGCCGCTAGTTCATGGATCGATTTTCCCAATTGGCCCTGTGCCCCGGTAACCGCTACGGTGATTTTTTTCATGGGATCAAAACGGGGAGTGAAATGCGGCCAGTGTCGGAAGGGTCCGATCCTTTTCAGAAAGGATCACCTCGCCGGCCGGTATGTTCCAATCGATACCCAAGGCCGGGTCATCAAACAGCAAGCCGCCCTCGGAATCTTTATTATAAAGCTGGTCACATTTATAGAGCACTTCTGCTTTTTCGGACAGCACCGAAAATCCATGCGCAAAGCCCGCAGGGATCAAGAATTGTTTTTTATTGGCGGCGGATAGTTCAATAGCCACGTGCTGTCCGTAGGTGGGCGATCCGTTGCGGATATCGACCGCCACATCCAGAATGGATCCCTGCAGCACCCGGATCAATTTGGTCTGGGCATGGGGCGGTGCCTGATAGTGCAATCCGCGGATCACCCCGCGGGTTGAGGCGGATTGATTGTCTTGCACCCAGCGATACAAAAATCCTTTTGCCGCAAAGACGGATTCGTTGTAGGATTCGAAAAAATAGCCTCGGGCATCTTCAAACACGCGGGGTGTTACGATGTATAGTCCCTCAATATGGGTGGATTCAATTTGCATTATAAGCTCCAATAGGTTCGACTCGTGATGCGGTGTCGGTAGATCCCTTTCAGGTCTGCGATCAACGCATGCGGCTTGGTTATGGATGCAAAATACGCATCATCCAGCTTTCGATACGCTTCGTGGGGTACGGACAGGATAACGGCATCGTACTCAGCTCCGATTTTTTCGACCAGCCCAAATCCGTATTCCTGCATCAGTTCGTCTGAATCGGCATGGGGATCGACTACCTCCACCAGTACAAAAAACTCTTTCAAGGCATGAATTACATCGCTGACCTTGGAATTTCGGACGTCGCTGACATTCTCTTTGAAGGTGGTGCCTTTGACCAAGACCCGGGCCTGACGAAGATCGCCCACGTGTTGGATCAGGTGCTGCATGACCTTATTGGCAACGTGACGGCCCATCCCGTCATTGATGTTTCGTCCGGCCAAAATCACCTCCGATTGATAACCTAATGTCTTGGCCTTGTGCGTAAGGTAATAGGGATCGA